>JBIILZ010000108.1:0-13246 GCA_044338255.1 Planctomycetota bacterium
GGGCCAGGGGCCAGGGGCCAGGGGCCAGGGGCCAGGGGCCAGGGGCCAGGGGCCAGGGGCCAGGGGCCAGGGGCCAGGGGCCAGGGGCCAGGGGCCAGGGGCCAGGGGCCAGGGGCCAGGGGCCAGAGACCAGAAAGTGCGGAGAGACCGTACTATTGCCAGCCTCGCAGGGCGCTTTTGTCCATGTCGCGTAAAATGACTGGTCACTGGTCGCTGGTCGCTGGTCTCTGGTCCCTGGTCTCTGGTCTCTGTTCCCTGGTCCCTGGTCTCTGGTCTCTGGTCGCTGGTCGCTGGTCTCTGGTCCCTGGTCGCTGGTCGCTGGTCGTTCGTCCCCCGATCACCCGCAGGGCCGTGATCAGCGCCGAGATCTTGCGGCCCAGGATCTGATTCCGGGTGAGCAGCTGCGTCTGGTCGCAACCGATGATGGCCGAGAGCATTTCAATCTGTGCCGACAGCTCGTCGTTGGATGCGCGAGCGATACGCAGGAAGCGGATGAATTCGGCATCGCTTCCGCGACCGGCGCCCTCGACGAGATTGCTGACGACGGATATGGCTGAACGACGAAGTTGATTGGCGAGGTCGCCGAACCGTACTCCATCGCTGACCACCGCGATGTCGCGCAGTTGCTGTTGGCCGAGATGATAAATCTGGAGTCTGTGAAAATTCGCCATGGGAGGTTCCTTGTGCAACCTGCCAGATCGAACGCGCGCAGGGGTCAAGGCCGCGCAGCGCCGTGCCAAAGGCACGGGTAGCCTTGACGCCGAGCACGATCGATATGGTAGGTGGAACAAGGAGCCGCACCAAGTCACCCCACTAACCCGCCGGCGAAATTCCCTGTGCTACCCCGAGGGGCCAGAGACCAGAGACCAGAGACCAGAGACCAGAGACCAGAGACCAGAGACCAGAGACCAGAGACCAGAGACCAGAGACCAGAGACCAGAGACCAGAGACCAGAGACCAGAAACCAGAGACCAGAGACCAGAGACCAGAGACCAGAGACCAGAGACCAGAGACCAGAGACCAGAGACCAGAGACCAGAGACCAGAGACCAGAGACCAGCCTTTAAAAATCTCCTCGCCAGCGCGACCAACTTTTTTTAGAACTGATCAGCGCGGGCGATGGCCATCAGCGTCGCCCGCGCCTTGCGCAGGGTCTCTTCGAATTCGCCCGCCGCGGTGGAGTCCGCAACCACCCCGGCACCGGCCTGGACGTGAACTTTGCCGGGGGTCAGGATCGCCGTACGCAAGGCGATGCAGGTGTCGAGATTGCCGCGGAAATCGAGGTAGCCGACGGCTCCCGCGTATGGTCCGCGTTTGAGCGGCTCGAGGGCGTCGATGATCTGCATCGCCCGGACTTTCGGCGCACCTGAAACCGTGCCGGCGGGATGGCAGGCCTTCAACGCATCCAAGGCATCGAGACCCGGCCGCAACTGTCCTTCGACATGCGAGACGATGTGCTGCACGTGCGAATAGCGCTCGATCACCATCTGCTCCTTGAGCACCACGCTGCCCGGCACGCTGACGCGTCCGACATCGTTACGCCCAAGGTCGATGAGCATCACGTGTTCGGCACGTTCCTTGGGATCCGCGAGCAGGGCGCGGCCGAGGCTTTCGTCCTCTTCGGGCGTGCTTCCACGCAAGGCGGTGCCGGCGATGGGGCGCACTGCCACCGTGCGCGAGCCATCGGCCTGGGCTTCTACACGCACCAGCAGCTCCGGACTGGCCCCGATCAGGCTCGCCTGATCCAGGCGCAGCGAGAACAGATACGGACTCGGATTCAGACTGCGCAGACTGCGATAGACCTGGAAGGGCGTCGCCGTCGACGGGGCTGACAGACGCTGGGACAAGACCACCTGGAAGGCATCGCCGGCCTTGATGTATTCTTTGATCGCTGCGATCGAACGCGTGAATTCCGCCTCGGTGGTATGGCTGGTATAGGCCAACGGCGCCGCCGGCACCGGCTGGGTCAGACGCGGCGTCAGCGGTTGCGTCAGGCGCGCCTGCAAGGCGTCGAGTTCGTGCTCGGCGGCGACGTAAGCGGTTTCGAGATCATCACGAGTTAGATCGACGTGGGTGATCAGCAGCAGGTGGTTGAAGCTGTGATCGAAGACCACCACGGTATCGAAGCGCATCAGGTGAATATCGGGCAACCCCAAGCAATCGGGCGGGACATTGGGCAGCGGCTCGACCATGCGCACGCTGTCGAAACCGAAGTACCCCACCAGACCGCCGCTGAAGCGCGGCAGACCCGCGACTGACGGCGATTTCAACGGTGCGAGATACGTGCGGATCGCCGTATACGGATCGCCACTCAAGACCTGCGTCGAACCATCAGGGCGATGCAGCACAAGTCGCTGGAGATCACCCACCAAGCGTTCGCGTGGACGCACGCCGAGCATCGAATAACGGGCCACGCGTTCACCGCCGACGACGCTTTCGAAGAGGAAGGAGTACGGCTCGTCCTGGATGCGGGCGAGTACACCCACCGGTGTCAATTCATCGGCCACCAGACGGCGAACCAACGGGATGAGGGTGAAGCCCTGGCGGGCAAGATCGGCGCAAGCGGTACGGTCAGGTGACATGGCCGAGCTAGTGTCAAGGTCTTATGCTCGACGAAAGCAGCGATCGGGGAGTCAACCGGCTCTTCTGAACGGCGGTTCAGATGCATTTTTTCGCTTTAAGTGTTTCCCCTATCTCTTAGCGTATAAAAAGATCGTGTGGCCGATTGTATATTTTGACTGCATTAACTCATAAGCATCACTTGAAACGAAGTTTATATCGAACTCAACTAGAACAATTGAGGATTTGCAATCACAATAGACATCACAAACTCAGCATCCTGTCCAGTCATCCAGCTGCTTCTTCGCTAGGGCGCCCTTCGGGGATAAAACGCCACGCGGGATTGTAGCGGGGTCGAACGGTTGGCCCTGTGTGGGGGTCCGCCGAACGGCCTGACTCACCCTCTCCAGAGGAATCACCATGAATCTGCGCTCCGTCGTCCCTGCCTTGGGCCTCATCGCCCTGTCCGTCACCGCCGCTTCGGCCCAGGAAATCGCCAAAGGCGTGAACCTGGATGGCTACGTTGATGTCATTGGTACGGGAACCACCAACTCCAACAGCAGCAAAGATGCTGGCGGTTCGTCATTGTACCCCAGCGAAGCCGGCTTTACGTCGACCGCTGTGCTCAAGGTCGGTTGGTCGCTCGCTGATGGCAAGGTCAATACCTTGATCTCGACCAAAACCGATTCCGATGCAAACGATGGGTTGGGCATGGTCGAAGCCTACGCTTCGGTCAAAGCCACCCCTGAAATCACCGTCTCGGCAGGTAAGAGCTACGGTCCGTTCGGCTACTACAGTGCTTACGCCACTGGCCTGACGACTGTCAATTCCTCGCTCACGACCAACATGTACACCACTAACCCCATTGGCGTGTGGCTGGCGTATGCTCCGACCGATAAGTTGACGATCACCGGTATCATCGCCAACAATTTCAATAATGTTAACGCGTCCACCAAGCCCGGTGTCCTCTCCCCCGGTTTGGACATCGTCTTCAAGCCCACCTCTGAACTGACCTTGAACGCTGAAGGTTACCTCGACCCTTCTGCCGGTGAGCCGGATGCCACAGGTAAGAGCGGAAGCGTCTACTACGGCGCCTTCAACATCGAGTACAAGAAGGACGCCATCTTGGCGGCCGCCGAAGTCCTCTACGAGGTCATCGAAAACGCTGGCGAAACCTCTTCGAAGGATGCTTCGAAGACCAGTTGGGCTGCCTACTTGACCTACACCCTGCCTTCCAGCAGCCCCGTGGCTGGTGCAGTTACCGGCCAGGTCAGCCAGTACCTCGTCAGCAAGATTGGTGCCGCAGACAGCGATTCCATCACCCAGGCCCAGCTGGCCCTGTTGACCAACCCGTTTGCGGTGTCGCAGTTCGGCCTGAACTACGAGCTATTCTACGTCATGGACGACAAGAAGAGCAACCCCGACAACAAGGCGCTTGACAGCTTTGGCGTTTCCATCGAAGGCCTGTACGTCATCCCTTGATCTGACGTTTCAGTCGTAATACGCAAACACCCCCGGAGCTCAGCTCCGGGGGTGTTTTCTTTATTGGCGTCCAGCAACGTTCAGCGCTTCTGCCAAGCCCCCAGGATCAACTCCACGATCTCCTCGACGGCCACGCCGTGCTTCACCTGCGCGAATACCGTCGGTCCGTCGCCGCGCATCTTCTTCGCGTCGCGGGCCATGACTTCCAGATCGGCGCCGACATGCGGGGCAAGATCGGTCTTGTTGATCACCAACAGATCGCTCTGGGTGATGCCCGGGCCGCCCTTGCGCGGGACCTTGTCGCCGCCGGCGACGTCGATGACGTAGATGATGTAATCGGCGAGCTCGCGGCTGTAGTTCGCGGCGAGGTTGTCGCCGCCCGATTCGATGAGCAGCAGCTGCGGTGAGAATGCCGCATGCAGCTCTTCGAGAGCCCCGAGATTGGCGGTGATGTCTTCACGGATCGCGGCATGCGGGCAGCCGCCGGTCTCGACGGCGCGGATGCGCTCGGCGGGCAGGGCCTGGTTGCGGACCAGGAACTCGCCGTCCTCCTTGGTGAAGATGTCGTTGGTGACGGCGGCGATGTTGTGCGTCTCGCGCAGGCGGCGACAGAGCTGGAGCATCAAGGCGGTCTTGCCCGAGCCCACCGGCCCACCGATGCCGACGGTATAGGCGCGTTCGTCATAATTGCGCGGCAGCGGTTTTTCGCGTTCGTGATAGTGGCCGGGATGCTCCCACTCCTCGTGGGTGTGGGTGTGGGTATGGGTGTGGGCGTGCGGCAGCGGTGCAACGGGGCGGATATTTTTGAGCATGACGACCTTCAGGTAGTGAAGAGGCGGGAATACAGACGATCGTGATGGCCGTGCGCGAGATCCTGCAGCGGGGCGGTGGTCGCGAGATCCTCCAGGCTCAGGTGCGCGCAGCTTTCCCACACGCGTTCGAGGGCCGGGGTCAGCCGCGCCTGCAGGCGCTGGGCTTCGAGCGGGCCGATGCGCCCGAGGCGGATGGCGGTGGAGATGTTGCCGCGCAGATGCAGGAACAGGAACAACCGCTGCATCTCGGCCAGCGACAGCCCGACCAGGGCGCAGACCCGCCCGAAGGTCGGCGCGTAGTGGCCGCATCCCGGTTGGCGGCAGGCGAGCTTCAAGGCGCTCAGCTCGGGGCTGGCGAAGACCGTCGTCGCCGTCGTCGCCCAGCCCATGCCCTGGGCCCGGCTGCCGCGATTGGCGATGGGATTGGTCAGCCAGACCTCGGCGGCGGCATCGGCGGTGGCATGCTCAGCGAAACCGGTGGTCGCTAAGGGCAGGCTCGACCAGCCGGCGTTCTCCAGGCCGTCGCTCACCCAGCCCGCGAGGCCCTGGGTCAGGCCCAGCACCGAGGCTGCCTCCAATCCGCCGGAATGGACGAAGCCACCGGTGGGAAAGGCGCTATCGGCCAATTGTAGCAACAGCCACTTCATCGCGGATTCGCCGTGTGCGCTCAAAACAGATGGTACCGACGGGACAAGGGCACCTCGGTGGCGGGCACGCCGGTCAGGGCCACGCCGTCGGCGGTGACGCGATAGGTCTCGGGATCGACGGTGATGCGCGGGCAGGCATCGTTGAGGCGCATGTCGGCCTTGCCGATGCCACGGCAACGACGCACCGCCTCGATGCGCTTGTGCAGGCCGTAGGCCTTGCCGACCTCTGCCGCCAGCGCCGCCTGGCTGACGAAGGCCAGCGAGGTGTGGCCGGCGGCCTGGCCCATGGCCCCGAACATCGGACGCATAATCACCGGCTGCGGCGTGGGGATCGAGGCGTTGGCGTCGCCCATCTGGCTCCAGGCGATGAAGCCGCCTTTGACCACCAGCTCCGGCTTGGCGCCGAACAGCGCCGGCCGCCAAAAGACGAGGTCGGCCATGCGCCCGACCTCCAGGCTGCCGACCACATGACTGACGCCGTGGGCCACCGCCGGGTTGATGGTGTACTTGGCGATGTAGCGCTTGATGCGCAGGTTGTCATGCCCGTCATGGCCCGAGCGATCGCCGGCCAAGGTCCCACGCGCACGCTTCATGGCATGCGCCGTCTGCCAGGTGCGCGTGATCACCTCGCCGATGCGGCCCATGGCCTGACTGTCGGAAGAGAGGATCGAGATCGCCCCCAGATCGTGGAGATGATCCTCGGCGGCGATGGTCTCGGCGCGGATGCGGCTTTCGGCGAAGGCCACGTCTTCGGGGATCCCGGCATCGAGATGGTGGCAGACCATCAGCATGTCGAGGTGTTCGTCGATGGTGTTGACGGTGTACGGACGCGTCGGATTGGTCGACGACGGCAGCACGTTGGGCTCACCGCAGATGCGGATGATGTCCGGGGCATGGCCGCCGCCGGCGCCTTCGGCGTGATAGGCGTGGATGGTGCGCCCAGCGAAGGCGGCGATGGTATGTTCGACCGCCGCCGACTCATTGAGGGTATCGGTATGGATGGTGACCTGGATGTCGTAATCCTCGGCCACCGCCAGGCAGTTGGCGATCGCGGCCGGGGTCGTGCCCCAGTCCTCGTGAAGCTTCAGGCCGATGGCGCCGGCGCGGATGATGTCGGCCAGGCCGCGCGGTTGCGAGGTATTGCCCTTGCCGGTGAAACCGACATTCAAGGGCAGGCCGTCGACCGCCTGCAGCATCAGCATCAGGTCGTGCGGGCTGGGCGTGCAGGTAGTGGCGCAGGTCCCCGTCGCCGGACCGGTGCCGCCACCGATCATGGTCGTGATCCCCGAGGACAGAGCCTCGTCGACCTGCTGCGGGCAGATCCAGTGGATGTGGCTGTCGATGCCGCCGGTGGTGACGATGAGGCCTTCGGCGGCGATGCATTCGGTGGTCACGCCGACGATCATCCCCGGCGTCACGCCGGCCATCATGTCGGGATTGCCGGCCTTACCGATGCCGGCGATGCGCCCGTCCTTGATGCCGATGTCGGCCTTGTAGATGCCGCTGTAATCGATGATCAGGGCATTGGTGATGACGACGTCGAGAGCTTCCTTGGCGCTGACGCCGGTGGCCTGGCCCATGCCTTCGCGAAGGACCTTGCCGCCGCCGAAGCAGCACTCGTCGCCATACACCGTGAGGTCGCGCTCGACGAGCGCGATGAGGTTGGTGTCGCCCAGGCGCACGCGGTCGCCGGTGGTCGGGCCATACATCTCGGCATAGGCTTTACGGCTGATGGTTCGCATCGCATCACTCCGGTAGGTGGGCAAAGCCGCCGATGCGCACCCTATCCATGGTGCGCGCCAGGCCGGCGGGGGTTACAGGGCCATCCGCGAGCGCGTTACCGCCCCGGATCACGCGGTTGCCGGCGATGGCCACCAGCTGCACGGTCTTGCTCTCGCCCGGCTCGAAGCGCACCGCCGTGCCAGCGGGGATGTCGAGGCGCAGGCCATAGGCCCGCGCGCGATCGAAACGCAGATAGGGATTGGTCTCGACGAAATGGTAATGACTGCCGACCTGGATCGGACGATCGCCGAGGTTGGTCACCGAGAGGGTCAAGCTCTCGCGGCCGGCATTGAGCACCAGCTCACCAGCAAGGGTCATGACCTCGCCCGGCTCGGTTTCGGCGTGTTCGGCTTCGCGGGCAAATACCGACAGATCCGGAACCGGCAGGAAGCTGCCATGCAGGGCCAAGGTCAGATTCCCGTCCTCGGCGGCCAGCGGATGATGGATGGTGACCAGCTTGGTGCCGTCGGGGAAGGTCCCTTCGACCTGCACCGAGGGGATCAGATCCGGGACGCCCGGCAGCACCTGCCGGCGTCCGATGAGCGTCCGCCCAAGGCTCATGAGCTGGGCCACCGAATGGCGTCCGTCGCGGATCAGTTCGAGGACCACCAGGGCGATCAGGCCCACGGCCTCGGGATGGTTGAGGCGCAGGCCGCGCGCCAGGCGTCGCTGCGCCAGGATCCCGACCTGGACCAGCACCAGCTTGTCACGTTCACGAGGAGCAAGATGCATCAGGGCCTCCGTTGCCAGGGGTCGTCGCCCAGACGTGGGCAAAGCGAACCCAAGAGATGACGTACCGTCTGTTCAAGTTGTTCGCGTTCAACCGTAGCCGCACGCAGCAGTACGCCCCAGGCGCCAAGCGGACTGAGCGTCAAGCGCGGCTGATGTGCCAAGGGTTGCGCGGCGACGGCGGCCTGCAGCTGGGCGCAGAGCCCGCTCATCCCCGGGCCGCCGACGATCAGCGTCGCCATGGCCCCGACCTCGGGCAGACGCTCGCGGATGCTGCGCAGGCCCGCCTCCAGGCGCAGCACGTCGCGCAGACGCGGACGGCCGTCGACGCGCAGCTCGAGGCTCGAGATGTAGCTGGTGAAATCCCAGCGTTCGTCGCGTGCGGCACGTCCGCAGGTGACGCCATCGAGCCACACCAGATCAGCGCTCGCGGCGCAATCGATGCTCTGCGTCTGATGAAAGCGCGCCGTGGCGAAGGGCGTCACCGGATCGGGCAGCGCCACCAGTAGGCCACCGGCGCCGACGCGGGCGGTGAGCCGCTGCTGGGCCACCGCGCCATCGCTGCGGTAGACCTTGGTGCTCGCCTGCGTACCGAGGTAGAGCTGGGCACCGGCCGCGACCTCGATGTCCATTTCGATACGATCGCCCGCGATCAGGCCGCCGCCATAGGTCGTCGAGAAAGCCCAGGCGCAGGCGGCGCGCGGCGTGCTGACCAGGAACTTGAGCGGATCGGTGGCCTCGGAGATGGTCACCGAGGAGGCACCGTCGACGCGCTGCACCACCAGGCGGCCGCTACCGGCGCGCAGTCCGGCTGCTGGCGCTGCCGAGAGCGACGCCGCCGAGAGCGACGCTGCCGAGAGCGCGGCTGACAGCGTGGCGGCCGCACCACGGGAATCGTTCATACGCTGAGATGACGGGAAACCACGGCGTCGGTCAAGTCACTGGTCGCACCCGAGGCGACGATGCGGCCGCGATCCATGGCGTGGAAATTATGGCCGATCTCGCGAACCCAGGCGACGTACTGCTCGACGAGGATGATCGCCATGCCGCGCTCGCTGGCCAAGCGGCGCAGGACGACCCCGATGTCATCGATGATGTTGGGCTGGATGCCCTCGGTGGGTTCGTCGAGCAGCAGCACCTTCGGGCCGCCAACGAGGGCCCGGGCGATGGCCAGCTGCTGCTGCTGACCGCCAGAGAGATCGCCGCCCATGCGCTTGGTGAACTGCTTGAGGATCGGGAACATCGCGTAGGCCTCGTCGATGACCTGAAGCCTGCGCTCGCGACTGGCCTCGAGCCCGACGAGGAGATTCTCGTAGACCGTCAAACGCGGAAAGATCTCGCGGCCCTGCGGCACGAGAGCGATGCCGGCCTTGGCCCGGCGATGCGCCGGCAAGGCGGTGACCTCGACGCCGTCGAGGGTCACGGCCCCGGCCGCCGCACGGCGCACGCCCATGATCGCGCGCATCAGGGTGGTCTTGCCCACGCCATTGCGACCCATGACGCAGGTGATCTCGCCGGCCTTGGCGGTGAAGCTCACGCCGTTGACCGCGACCACCGCCCCGTACGTGACCTGCAGATCGGTGACCGTCAGCATGATGGGTCGCTCTTCTTGGCGCGTCCGAGGTAGGCCGAGCGCACCGCTTCATTGGCGCTGACCTGCTCAAGGGTGCCATCGGCGAGCACCCGCCCTTCGCACAGGCAGGTCACGCGCCCGCCGAGGCGACGGACGAAATCCATATCGTGTTCGATGACGATCAAGGTGTGGTCGCCTTTCAATTCCAGCAGTAGTTCGGCGGTCAGCGCCGTCTCATGATCGGTGAGGCCCGCCGCCGGTTCGTCGACGAGCAGCAGCTTTGGGCCGGAGAGCATGAGCATGCTAATCTCCAGCCACTGGCGCTGACCATGCGAGAGCAGGCGCGCCGGGCGATGCATGACCTCGATCAGGCGCACGCGCGTGAGCTGGGCCTCGATGGCATCGCGTTCAGCGCCGCTGACGCTGGCGAAGACGCTGCTCCACACGCCACGTTTTCCGGGCAGGGCGAGCTCCAGATTCTCGAACACCGTCAGGCTGTCGAACACCGACGGGGTCTGGAATTTGCGCCCGACGCCAAGCGCCGAGATGGCGGTGTCGCGGGCGCGAGTGATGTCGAGGTCATCGAACACCACCTTGCCAGAGGTCGGCTTGGTCTTGCCGCTGATGACGTCGCACAAGGTCGTCTTGCCGGCGCCGTTGGGGCCGATGACCACCCGCAGCTCACCGCGGTCGACGCCGAAATAATGAATATCGAGAGCCTTGAAGCCATCGAAGCTCACCTGCACCTCGGACATCTGCAGAAGGTCGAGTTGCTTAGACATCATGGACTCCACGAACCCGCGCCAGCAGGCGGCGCCAGGCGCCGATCAGACCATCGGGCAGGCACAGGACCACGGTCACGAACAGCCCGCCGAGGATGAACGGCCACAGCTTCGGCACCAACGAGGTCAGCTGTGAATAGAGGAAGTTGATCGCCAGGGCCCCGACCACCGCCCCCACCACCGTGCCACGACCGCCGACCGCGACCCACACCACGACCATCAGCGATTCCGCGGCCTTGAGGTTGGACGGGGTGATGATGCCGGTCTGCGGCGCATAAAGAGCGCCGCCGAGGCCCGCCATCACCGCTCCGATGGTGAACACCGCGGTCTTGAACCACACCGGCTGATAGCCGGCGAAGCGCAGCCGCGACTCGCTGTCGCGGACCGCGACCAGCAGGCGTCCGAAGCGGGTGCGCGTCAACCACAAGGCGAAGCACACCGACACCATCAGTAACATCGCCGAGACCTCGTAGAGCGCGAGCTTGGTCGCCGGTGCCGCCAGCGAGGCGCCGAGCAGCTGGCTGAAGTTGGTCAGGCCGTTGGTGCCGCACAGACGCAGGTCATTGCGGCAGAACAGCAGGAAGCCAACGACGGTCAGCGCCTGGGTGATGATCGAGAAATAGACTCCGCGGATGCGTGAGCGGAAGGCGAGATAACCGAAGCCGAAGGCGATCAGGCCGGGGATCAGGGCCACCGCCAAAACCGTGAACGGGAACGAGGCGAAGGGTTTCCAGAAGCCCGGCAAAGCCGCTCCGCCGACATCGCTGGAGAGATACGACAGCGCCAAGGGCACGCCATTGGCCTGCGGCCCAACCATGCACAGGTGCATGCCCAAGGCGTAGCCGCCGAGGGTGAAGAACAGCGCCTGACAGAGGCTCAGGATGCCGGCATAGCCCCACACCAGATCGAGACCCACGGCGAGCACCGCCAGGCAGCAGTAGCGACCCATCTGGCTGACGGTCGCCTGATCGATCAGCCCAAGACCGGCGAGGTACGGGAACAGCAGCAGGAGCACCGCCGCCAATATCGCCAGGCCGGCGCGATCGGTCCACTCCAGCACGCCGCGCCAACTGCTGCGACGGATGCCTTTGACCAGCGCCCACTGCGCTGGCGATAATTCCTCATACATCTGCCAGTCTCCCTTTGGGCGGAAATATGCCGGCCGGTTTGAATTGCAGGAAGATGATCACCGCCACCAGCACGAAGACCTTGGCGAACACCGCCTGGGTCACCGGCTCAAGAAATTTGTTCAACAGCCCGAGGGCGAAGCCCGAACAGCAGACCCCGGCGAGATTACCAACCCCTCCGGTCGCGACGACCAGGAAGCTGTCGATGATGAACTCCTGACCCATGTCAGGCTTCAAGCCGCCGATCAGGGTGAAGACGCAGCCGGCGGCGCCGGCCAGACCTGAGCCGATGGCGAAGGTCACGCCATCGATGCGTCGCGTATCGACACCGAGGGTCGAGGCCGTGGTCCGACTCTGCACCGTCGCCCGCAACAGCAGACCGAGGCGCGTCCAGCGGAACAGCACCACCACGCCGGTCACCGCCACGAGGGTCACGGCGATGATGAAGATGCGATTCCATGGCAGCACCAGCTCGGGCATCGGCTCCCAGCCGCCGACCAGCCAAGGCGGCGCGGTCACCGCCTGATTGTCGCCGAAGATCGTACGCATGGTCTGGATCAGCAGGTAAGAGATGCCCCAGGTCGCAAGCAGGGTCTCCAACGGTCGACCGTAGAGATGGCGGATGACGAGCAGTTCGAGTACCCAGCCGGTGGCGGCGGCAGCAAGAAAACCGGTGCCAATGCCGACCACCAGATACCACGGCTGCAGGGCCGGCGGCAGATAAGCGAAGACCCACTGCGTGAGCAATGTCGCATAGGCGCCGATCATCAGCATCTCGCCGTGGGCCATGTTGATAACGCCCATCAGACCGAAGGTGATCGACAGGCCGAGGGCCATCAGCACCAGGATGCTGCCCGCGGAAACACCGGCGAATACCGTCTGGATGCTCCGTACCGTCGACTGCCGGGCATCAACGCGCGCCAAAGCCGGTTTGGCCGCCTCGGCCAAGGGCCCGTCGCCGGCCGCCAAGACACGGAGGCGATCACGCGCTCGCAGCGAGGCGAATTCGCTCAAGGTCGCCAAGGCGGCCCGCTGGCTGGCAACGTCGCCATCAGCAAGGTCGATCAAGGCCAGGCCTTCCTGGATGGCGCGCAGCACGCGGGCATCCTTCTCATCGCCCAGGGCCGTCGCCAAGGCCGCGCGGTTGGCGGCACCACCGGTATCACCGGCTTTGGTCACGGCCCCCAAACGCACGTCGATGTTGGGGTCCGCAATATGCAGACGGGTGATCGCGGCCCCGGCGGCTTTGCGCTCAGGGCCTGAAATTTCGAGCCCAGTAAGGGCGGATTCGGCAAGCGGCGCGCCGATGGACGTGCGCGTCAAGGGGGCCAGGGGTTGGCCGCGACCGTCGACGATGCTCAACACCAGGACGATCTGCTGTTCACCCAGCAGATAGGCCGAGCCCTGCCGATAATCATCGAGAAAGGCCACCGCCCGCGGATCGCGGCTATCACCGATGGCGGCCAGGGCCTGCAAGCGCGCGGCCCGTTCGGGAGCCGCCAGCCCGACCAGCAGGGCTTCCGCGTCAGCGGCAAAAATCGCCACCGCAGACAACAGCAACATCAACGCACGTAGCATAATTCCTTCAGCAAGGGCAGTAGGGAGAGACCAGAGACCAGCGACCAGAGACCAGAGACCAGCGACCAGGGACCAGGGACCAGGGACCAGGGACCAGAGGCCAGCGACCAGCGACCAGCGACCAGCGACCAGCGACCAGCGACCAGCGACCAGCGACCAGCGACCAGCGACCAGCG
>JBIILZ010000023.1:0-40960 GCA_044338255.1 Planctomycetota bacterium
GCCTCGCTCGCGCCACGTCGGCGTCGTAGTGATTTCTTCGCTGTTGGTGATGACTTCATGCGCCCCTCCGGCTGGCCACTATGCCGGAGGGGAGTGGGGATTCATCGGGGCGTTATCGGAGGCTTACCTTGAATCGAAACTCTCCGGCGCCGTCTCCCGGTTCGAGGAATTGCAAAACGAGCGCGCAGACATCAAGCATGAGGCCATACGCCGAGTTGTGGCGATTGAGTTGAATGCAATGAATCGACTGCAAAGTCGGGACGATGTCGGCGACCTGATCCAGGCCGCGCCAGAGAAGTCCAAGCCGATGAGCATGCGTCGGATTCAAGCCGACGCACGACGCAAGTCGACGCATGGTGGCCTTGATGATCCGGTTTGGCGGGGTGTCGGGGACGAACTCATCCCATCGACACTCCAGCATCGCCGTGGCCAACGCCCCCGTGGTCGTGCTGCGGACGGGATCGATCCGACCCCGAGGCAGCGAAAGTCGTCCTTCGTCAGTCCGGTATCCATGATCCAGGCCACGACGCACTTGCCGACCAAACGCCTGTGTGAGCACCATGGCCCACAGATCAGGGATGGTGTCCGGCGCCTGCTCGGAGAACACATCCCGATCCTGGATCGCCGTGAATCGGCGCCAGGCATAGCAGTAGAGGTAGTAGAGGTTGGCGACCGGGATGGTCACTCGTCCGCCCCAGCCAGCAGCAGGGCGATCTGGTCCGCCGCATCCTTCGGCCTGTCGAACCAGTACTCCTTCAGCAGTGGCGCCAGATCGGTTTCGATGATCTGTCGGTACTCTTCCCTGGTTTGGCGACCGCCGGGCGAGACATCGCAGAAATGACTATGACCGACGCGGTATCCAGGTCCCAGGTCGGGGTCGCTGGCAATGACCTTGTTCAGGGCAGCGACCCGCAGTTCAATCTCCTCGGCGACATCGTCCTCCCAATACAGCCGCAGCCATTTGCTCAGTTCGGTGCTTCCGAATGCCGGCTCAAGGTCCAAGAAAGCGAATCGGCGCCGCAAGGCGTGATCGACCACTGCCAGTGATCTATCAGCCGTGTTCATCAATCCAATGATGTAGACGTTGCGTGGGACTGAGAATCGAGGCTCCTCCTCACGCTGTAGTGCCAGGCGCAGGGCATAGCGTTCATCACGCTTGTCATGCTCGATGAGCATGAGCAGCTCGCCGAGGATCTTAGAGATGTTGCCACGATTGATCTCGTCGATGATGAAGACCCAGCGACGGCCGGGATCTACAGCGGCGCGTTTGCAGAAGTCGAGGAAGCTGCCGTCTTGGCGAGCAAAGCCCTGGCCGTCCTGACGCGGACGGAACCCCTGGACGAAATCCTCGTACCCCAGCGACTGGTGGAACTGAACCATCCCGACACGGCGGTCGTCCTGCTCTCCCATGAGCAGCCACGCCAGGCGCCTGGCGACATAGGTCTTGCCGACGCCTGGCGGTCCCTGGAGGACCAGATTCAATTTTCGGAGCAGTCGGTCGCGTACCTTCTCCAGCGTCTCACGGGGAACGAACACATCCGCGACGATTTGCTCGATCCCGTATGGCTTGGCCGGTGCCGCCACCGGGATTGTCGGGTCTACCACGGGTTGCCGAGGCTGCGGCGCGACGATGCCATCCTTTGGATTCTGACGGACCAGTTCCGTCAGAACCTGGATCTGCTCCGCGTCCTGCGAAATGTTTGTCAGCGTTTTCAGGCTCAAACTCCGACCCTCGGGAATCGGCCAGCTACCCACAGCCTTCCAGTCAACCTTACGCCTGTGGGGGAAGGTCGTCTTGTCATCGAATCGGTACGGCCCCTGCACGATGCCCCAGGCGACAATCTCCCGCCGGCCCTTCTTGGCGAAGACGAGGTCGCCGGGTTGCATGGAGCGTGCGAAATCCCAGCATGTGCGAGCGTTGTTCGTCGGTTCGCCACTGCCTTCTTTGGGCCAGAGGCGCTTGATGGCAGCCATGACGTCGGCATTGGATGCATACGCGGACAGGTCCCCCAGCTTCTCCCAGCCAATGCCCATGTCGCCGGCTGCATGCAGCATTTCCATCTGGTCCGCATTGCTTCCTGGTGCGTAGAGCCAGGCGCGAGTGATTTCTGCCGGCGGTTCGGGCGGGGCGGTCGCCTCGAGCCGGGTAGCGTAGATCCAGCTCAGGAATTGGTCGACCTCCAGACCGATGGGCAGTTCGGTCTGTCGCCCAACGATCTTCGTGTACCGGGGGAAGATTTCCCTCGCGGTCGCATTGAACTGCTCGAACTGCGCCGCGTCATCCAGACCCCGCTGATGAGCGACCTCCAGGCCGAGGTAGCGGATGGCGTCCTTGTCCCGCTTATTCCACATGACGTAGCGGTCGGGATTGAGTTGGGCCATGATCTCACTGATCGCGCTCACGCCCAGGTACTTAGAGGCTGCTTCACTTGAGGTCAGGAACCAACGCATGCGATCTTCGACCGAGCCTTCGCCGAATGCCAGCTTGGCTAACGTGGTCCGGTACTGCTCGATAGGGAAGTTCATCTCTCCGAAGGCCCGAGCCTTCGCCAGCGCAAGCTGGTTCATGGCGTGGACATGGTCGCCGATCTTTTGGAAATCCGCCCATTCCGCCTGCGCCAACCTCTCCTTCGTGAAGAAATCTCGGAAGAAGGCGTGGAAGCGCTGGAGGAACGAGCGGTCTGGATGGGTGAACCAGGCCTTTGCCTCTCCTGCGAAGGCGCGCAGTTCGTCGTCGATCTTGGCAAAGCGGGCATCGTTGTCGGTCGAGACGGCATCGGCCATGGTCCAGCTCCTTCGGGAGTCCTATTGGGCTGCAGCAGGCTACAGCCGAGGGCATGGGGATGAAGTCCCATGCCAGACGCAATAAAGCTGACGGCCTATGCCGGGCAATTCATGGTGTAGACCCAAGCCGTACCGCTGTTCGGCGCGCTCATCACGACCAGGCACCAGGCCGCATCGCCTGGCGCCGGAGCGTAGTTCCACTGCAGCGTGCCGGTCCCCGACACCAGCCCGCCGGTCGAGGCAACCAGGACGCCCTTGTAGAAGCAGTCGAGGCGGTCGGGGATGCCGTACATGTCGTAGGTGATCCGCACCAAGCCAGGTGTCGCGCCGAGGGCGTGGCGGGTGCGAGTCGTGCCCTGACCGCCGCTGGCAGTGACCTGGCCGCAGGGCTTGGGCGGGCGCTCGTCCAGGGGACAGGCAGCGCATTCGGTCAGGGCGAGGGCCGGCGGCAGACTGGGGAGTACGGCCTTGCAGACCGTGGGGGCGAGGCATTTCACCAGCGGCCTCCCGGGCAGCAGGCGACCGGTGAATGTGTGCGCTCGGCGACGACGAAGGCGCAGCCGCATAGGGCGCACTGGTCGTTGCCGCTCCGGTAGTGTGGGCAGGAACGGCAGAGCGCACCGCGGCGTTCGATCTCGCCGGGTGACGGCGCTTCAAGCCGGTCACCGAGCGGAGCGGTCTCGATGAGGTCGTTGCCGCCGGGTCTCATGACCAGGGAGCGGTCGGCCTCGCGGATCGCGGCGATGGTAGGACGGCCAGGTACATCCGCCAGATGTCGGCCCTTCCAGGCGTCGATGGAGCCGTCCAGGACCTGAGCACGAAGCACATCGTCTATGGCGGCGAGGACCTCGGAGGGGCCACCCCAGGTGGGCAGGCAGAGGCGCTGGTTCCAGCGGTGCATATCGGCGAAGCGCATGGCGACCGGGTGGCCGTCGCGCAGGACCACCGACCGGCGCTCATCACCGCGCTGCGGATAGACCACCACCTGGGGCGCGTTCACCAGGCTGGCGAGGTGACCGATGCCGGAATCCAGGCTGACAACCACCCGCGCCCCGCGCAGGAGGCGCAGCGTGCCGGTCACGGCATCGCCGGCCGGATCGAAGCCCCACGCCGCCACGTCGGCCGGAACCTCGGCGGACTCGGCCCGTGACCCGGCCAGGCCGACGATCCAGCCACGTTCGCGGCAGGAACGGGCCAGGTTCGCCCACGGCCAGCCGCTCTTGGCATCCTCGTAGGGCTTGGCCCGCGGAGCCAGGACCACATCCACCGGGTGCGGTTCGGGCAGCGGGATGGGTGGCTTGGGGTAGCTCTCGCCGTTCGGCGTCCAGGCAACGAGGTCGGCGCGCGGCCAAAGGTCCTGGGCCACGGCGCGGAGCCGCTCCTCCAGGGCCTCGGGCCGGGCGCGATAGTCGTAGCCGGTCGGGTAGTGTGCCGCGACCGGCGCCCACAGACGCGGATCAGGCGTCGCCGGGTAGAGCGGCCCGTGCAGCGGGTTCCCTCCGATGATGTCGCCGGGTTGGTAATGCGCCCAGATCCAGGGCAGCACGTCGCGGACGAGGTCGCCGAAGTGGCCGAACCAGGGCAGGAACACCTTCACGCGAGATACCCTCCTTCCGCCTTGCAGGCACCCCAGGCAGACACCGACTCGACGGTGCCGTCGCTGCTGAACCCGGCGGCGGCAACATTGGTGACGCGACCCTGCGGGCTGACCGTGAAGGTGATGTCCGCGCCGTAGGTCGGACCGCCCGAGTAGATGCCACCGCGGGGACTGGCCGTGACTGTGCCGCCGCCGGCCGCCGGGGTGGTGAAGCTGCCCGAGGTGGTGCCGTACACATGCCCGCCGGCGAGGGTGTTGGCGACGTTTGCTGCGCTCGGCAGGTAGGCATCACCGTAGAAGAGGCTGAGGGATGCGCCGCCGCAGACCGTGGCGTTCACCTCATTGACGGTCTGGGCCAGCTTCGCGCCGCGCGTGTTCCATGACCAGACCGAGCCGTCATAGGCCAGGTAGGCATGTAGGGTGAAGACTGCGACGTACTTGTAACGGTAGCTCCAGGTGGACGACAGCGAGGTGCGCAGCAATTCGACCGTCGCCCCGATCGTGATCGGGGAGCCGTATTCGGGCTGATTGGCGCCCAGCCAGAAGTTGAATCCACCCAGGTTGCCAGCGAAGCCCGAGACGCCGGACAGGTACTCCATCTCGTAGGAGGACGCCGCCTCGTACTTGATGCGCTTGCGGATGGCGAGGTAGCTGCGGTCCCAGCAGATGGCGCCCGGCACCCGGCCCGTCCAGCCCACGCGCTGGTCGCGGAGGCCCTTGATGCGGACCTTGTTGAGCGTCGGGCCGAGGCCCGGGAGGTCCGTGCTGAGGTCGGTGCCGCTGGATTGGACCTTGGCGACGTTGCTGTTGGCGTTGCCGCTGGTCAGGATCTCGAACTGGTCGGGCTTCGCCCCGCCCGAACGCCAGGCGCGCAGGCGCACGGCCGGGCGCGCGATCGTGACCCGGGTGAGGGCGAGCGAGTAGACCTCGCACCAGAACTCGGTGTTGCCGAACTCCATGGGCATGACCGTCGAACTGGCGAGGTCCACCCAGACAAGATCCGTCCAGGCGGCGGCCTCCTCGTCGTAGACCTGGCCGACCGAGAGATCGGTGCTGTCCAGCACCACCGCCACGCGCACGCGCACCATCTGACCGAGGACAAGGGCCATGGGCTACAGTTTCACAAACTTGTCGTGCCAGCCGGGACCGAGGTTGGTCACGTTGGCATTCCGGGTGATGCGGGCCTCGCACTTGGTCACCTTGCCGATCGCCGAAACGGTGATCTCGACCGTCAGGCTGGCCTCGCCGCCGAATAGGTTTTTGGTGACCGTCGTCGTCGTGCCGATGCCGACCACCGTGGCCGAGACATCATCGGGCAGCTTGGTCAGGGAGACGCCGCTCTTCTGGTGGTAGAAGCCAGGCGAGAAGTTGGAGTAGAGGACGTAGCGACCGCCAGCGGCCTGGCGCTCGGCCCGCATCTGGCTGATCGCCACCACCACCTGCCAGGTGTTGCCCATCGGGGTCAGGAAGACCTGGATATAGGCGCCCAGGTCGATGTTCTTCCAGCAGCGGTCGCCGTAGACCTTGCAGGGATAGGGCGGGCCACCGGCGCTGAAGTTCATGTCCGAGTAGGTCGCCGAGTTCTGGACGAAGGCCATGGTGTAGGAGCAGGCGCCGTACACCTCGCAGCCGTACTCGGCGGTCTGGGCGGTGAACTCGATCTTCAGGGCCGCGGCGTTCTCGGTGAAGGCCAGGGTCAGCGGCTTCAGCTTGAGGACGAAGCCGAGGTTCTGCGTCGAGGTGCCGCCGGTGAGCACCTGCCCGGTCGCGCCCTTGAAGCCCCAGCGCCCGACCCAGCACGGCACCCGGAGCGGCTGCGGGGCCGCTGCGCTGCCATCCTCACTGACCAGCGGGCAGTCGAGGGTGCTCTTGGTCGCGCTCCCCGGTGCCACCAGCACCATGTCTGCCAGGGCGGTGTGGTAGGTGCCGCCGTTGGAAGCGAGCGCGGTCACGGCCAGCGCCGGCCGTTCGGTGCCAGCGCGCACCTGCAGGCCGGCGTAGGCCGAGGGCGCCTTGGTGGCGAGGCTCTTGTTGTAGTAAGCCGAGGCCGACGCCGTGCTGCGCACCCAATCGAACCAGAACCAGGTCGGGAAGACCAGCCCAGCCTGCGGCGGGTTGTTCTGCGCGATCTGCACCACGCTCCGGTCATCCGGGTTCTCGGGATCGCCACGGCAGTCCACCGCCACCAGGGCATAGGGGCAGAGGTCGTACTCGTAGTGGAGCGGCGCTCCGACCGTATCGCCGAAGGGCTGACGGATGGCGCGGGTGGAGACGCCGAGTGTCCAGTAGACTAGCCCGGCGGCATTCGCCTGCTGCGGGTAGTCCCCAGCGCGGAAGCCCGGCGGGCGTGGCGGTGTCGCTCCCAGGGCGGGATCGAGGTACTGCGGGACGGCATCAACCATGGTTCACATCCACACCGGGACCTGGATGAAGAAGTCATAGTGCGCCGCCGCCGTGCCGGCCTGGCCCGCCTTCAGCACGCCGCAGGCGATGGTCCAGGTGTTCGCCGGGATGGTCTTGGTCGTGTCGCCCTGCAACTGCGTGCAGCTGACGATCCAGGCCACTGCCAGGCTGGGGTATTCAGGGTAGAGCGTGATCGAGTAGGTGTTCCCCGAGGACTTCGAGGTGATCTTGCCGACCATCGCCGGGTGCTGGCCGTGGCCGGCGTTGGCCGGGGCCTTGTTCTTCCACTGGCTGGAGGACGCCTCGAAGGTCAGCACCTGGCCATCTGCCGGCGTGGCAATGGTTACATCCTCCATCTGGTCCATCGTGTGCTGGACCAGCGATGTGATGCTGTTCTTCGAGGTCAGGATCTGCAGCGTCCCGCCCTGGTTCGCCGGGATGCGCGTCGGCGCCCCGGCCGTGCCGCCGGTGATGAGGTCGCCCACCCCGGTCATCGGGTTGGTCATGATGCCGGTGATGGTCTCGCCCAGGTGCCAGTCGGTGGTGCCGATGCGCAGGAAGTCCTTCTGGAGCTTCACGTTCGTCACCGCACCGTCCGCGATGGTCTGGGTCACCACGGCGTTGTCGGCAATCCACGAGGCATCGGTGGTGCCGATGATGTCGCCGTACAGGTCGTGGATGTGGTCTTCTGGCGGGTACTTCAGCGGCTTGTTGAAGAGCTTGTTCCAGTTGAGCGAGACGACCTTCTGGTCGGTGACCGCGCCGTCCGCGATCTTGATGGTGACCACCGAGCCGTCTTCCAGCTCGAGGGTGCCGACCACGCCAGGCTTGATCTGGGCGGCATTGGTCCAGCCGCTGAGGTCGCCATCGAGCGGGTGTTCGTGGTAGGACGGCGGGTAGGTGCTCGGCTTGCCGGTGACCTTGCCCCAGGCGACGGAGGCGATTTTGGCATCCGTGACCGCCCCGTCACGGATCGTCAAGGTGGACACCGCATCGCGCTGCAGCTTGGGATCGGACACCGAGCCATCGGCCAGCTTGTCCGAGGTAACGGCGTGGTCCTCGATCGCCGCGGTGGGGATCTGCGCCCAGCGCAGGACGCCGCCCAGGCGTAGGAGCGCCGTGCCATCTGCGTCGGCGGCGAACGCAGTCGGTCGGGCACTGCCGCCGGTGGCGTTGGCCACGACGCTGGTGCCGGCCTGCTCGGCAAGATCTGCTGCGGCGAGATCGCGGAAGTCTGGTTTGGCATCGGCGCCCGAGGTCGGTCCGGCGAGCACCTGGTGGGCTGGAACTGGATCGGCCACGACCACGTCGCGAGGCTTCCAGCGCTCGGCGGTGGCATCCCACAGGGCGGCCTGCTCATCGGTCGGCGGGGTGCTGGCGACATCTACGTCGGTCAGATCAGCGAAGCGCTCGGCCCCACCGCCGCCCGAGCCGGCGCCACCCGCTCGGACCACGCAGAGGCGGGTCTGGGCATGGTGCAGCACCATGCGGGCATTCTCGCTCGGCTTCACCGGCGTCAGGCCGCCGGGAATGCCGGGGTCGAGCCAGTAGTCGGTGTGGTCGGCCAGCCCTTCCAGGCAGCAGATGCCCCACAGCACGAGCAGCGCCGTGTTGTCGTCCGGGATCTTTCCCACCACCCCCAGCGTGTCCGTGGCCCCAACCACCCCGGCGTCGGCCAGAACCCAGGCCGAGCCAGACCAGCGCAGGACATCGCCCAGCATCCAGCCGTGGTTGCTGGCCGCGACCTCCAGCACCAGGTTGGGCGAGCCGCCGCCGGCACCGCCGGCCGGGAACTGGACGATGCCCCAGAGCGGGCCGGTGCCTGGTTCCATCCACAGGATACGGGCGCCGCCCTCGGTGCCGGTGGTCAGGGTGCCGACCTCGTCGGTGACGACCTTGGCCAGTTCATCGTCCTCAGCGCTGACGTTCAACCCGACCGGGGTGACGCCGGCGACCATGGCCCGACCAACCGCTCCGGCGGTAATCGGCTCCTGCAGGATGCAGAAGCGGTTGGCGTGGAGGTCCTCGTCGGGCGCGACGGCACGGAAGGCGACCCGCTCTTGGAATGCCTGGGCATTCTCGCTGGGCAGGATGAGCGGATCGCCCAGACCCAGCACGGCGAAACGGTCCTGGTCCTCTCCGGAGTCGTTGCGCACCGGGACGATGCCGGCGGTGGGCAGGGTCGCGCCGCCCTCGGTTTGCCGTGAGGTGCGACTGGCCTGGTAGGCCGAGGCGGCGTCCACGAAGGCGTTGAACGTCTCCGCGGTCATCCGCATGGGCTGGCCGGCGCTGACCTTGGCCAGGGTCACGAACCGATCCCCAGCCCGGCGAACGACGCGAACGGATAGACCTGCTCGACATAGACCGCGATCGGCTTCTTGATCAGCACCTTCGCGGTCGCATCGACGTCGTCCCCGTACTGGACCCACAGGTAGTCCCAGCCGCGCTTCTGGATGCTGGAGATCGAGCCCACCGACATGCCGCTCTGGTTCGGCGAGGCGGCGAACTTGTAGGCGATCTCCCAGCGGTCATCGACATCGACGCCCCGGCGGGTGCCGCTGGCGCCCATGAACAGCACCTCGCCAGCCTGAAAGCCGCGAAATGGGGCGCTGTTCACCGCGCCGGTGAGGCCCATCAGCGTGGTCTTGTAGCCCTGGGTGACGTAGCTGGGCGCCAGGTAGTGCGTCTCGCTGAACTGGTAAACCGGGATGGTGATGTCGACGCCGGCGACGTTCTGCCCGTCGTAGCCGATGGCCCCGCCCAAGGCGGTCGAGGCGGACGGCCCGTAGCGACCGATGGTCTGGATCGACTGCGTGACGTGCTGGGTGCCGCCACCGGTGTCGAAGGCGAAGGTCGGCTCCGGGTTGTCCTGCTGCTGCGGTTCCGGCGCCTCATAGGTCGCGACCACTTTCCAGGTCGAGGCGTTCAGCCGCTCGTCCAGGGTCACCGTCTTGCGGTACATGCCCTGGTAGGCGGTGGGGATCTGGGCCAGCGCGAGGGTGCGGACCTCGGCCTCGTCCACCGCCCCGAGGACCACATACGCGATCTCAGCCTTGGGCTTGTCCCCCAAGGTCTCGGTACGGCCAGCGAAGAGTTCGTGGAGCGTGGCTGCCATGGGTCACCCGAAGGTCAGGCCGTCGCCGTCTTCCAGCGCCCGAGCGATGCGCTGGGTGTTCTTGGCGGTCTCCTCAGTGGCCTTGGCGGTGCGCTCGGTGCTGGTGTCGCCCACGCCCAGCTGGCCGATGGCGGCCCCTGAGAACGAGCCGGTGACGTCGAGCTTCTGGGCCTCGGCGTTGACCGTGGCTGGGATCTGGTCGAGCGAGGTGCGCAGGGCATCGAGATCCGGCAGGTCCACCTGAACCGGCGGCGTGCCCGGTCCCTGGACGCGAGCCTGCACATCCGCCTTCTTCTGCTTGGCCTCGGCCAGGGTGGCATCGAGTTCGGCACGGGCCTGCTCCACGCCAGCGTCCCGCTGCATGACCTTATCGGCCAGGTCCTGGCTGATGCCGGCCTTCACCGCCTGGCGCTCGGCATCGAGGGCGGCCAGATCCTTATCCCGGCCCTGGCTGCGCTGCTGCCGCTGCTGATCGACGGTGGTGTTCTTCTGCTCGGTCTCGGTCTGGATGCGCAGATCCAGCCCCTTGTCGGCCAAACCGACCAGTTCGAGCAGCTGCGCCAGCTTGCCGGCGATCCAGCCGACCGCGTTGTTCCACAACTTGGTGATGCCGCCCACCACCCAATCCCAGGCGTCGGCCAGGGCGTAGACCACGGTCCAGAACACCTCCTGGATGCCGTACCAGGCCGAGGCGAAGATCTGGGCAAAGCCGGCAATGGCTGCGTCCCAGAAGTTGAGCAGGAAGCTGGTGCCGCGCTCCCACTCCAGCTTGAGGGTCGCCCAGACCACGCGGGCGGCGAGGCCGATGTCGCCGGCGGCTAGGGCGTCCGCGATGCCGCCCCAGGCATCGACGGCGTCCGATTGCAGGGTCTGGAAGCTGCCAGAGAGCATCCCCAGCGCCTGTTGGCCGGTGTTCGTCTGGGTGACGATGATGGCTCCCAGGGCCGCCACGCCGGCGATCACCGCCCCGATGGGCGAGAACAGGGCGCCGATCACGGCGCCCAGGGCACCAATCACCGTCCCCGCCACTGACGCAGCCGAGGCCAGGGCTCCGATGCCCGCGCTGACGCCCCCGACCGCCATGCCCAGAGCGATCAACCCGATGCCAACCCCGGCCACGGCAGCACCCACTGTCAGGATGGTCACCACCAGGCCCTGGTTCTGGCTGATCCATTCCCGGAAGCCGACCAGGAAGCCGGTCACCTTCCCGGCCAGATCGAGCAGCACCGGCGCCAGGGCGGTGCCGACCGCGTTGGCCACGCCCTGCAGGCTGGCCTTCACCCGATCGAAGGCGTCGCCCAGGTCATCGGCCAGCTTCGCCTGCCCGCCCGTCATGACGACCCCCAGCCGCTGGGCCTCGGCGCGCAGGGCGCCCAGGTCGGCGGCCATCGGCAGGAGGTTGGTGCCGGCCTTGCCCAGCACGCCCATGGCCGCTGCTGCCCGCTGGGTTGGATCCTGGATGCCCTGCAGCGCCGCCGCGATGGCGGCGAACTGCTGCTCGGGCTTCAACCCGGCGAGGGATTCCGCCGACAGGCCGACCCGCTCCAGGGCCAGAGCTGCCTGGTCGCTGCCGTTCACGGCGGCGGTGATGGTCCGCTGCATGACGCGGATGGCCTTCTCGACATCCTCGAGCGACGAACCGGACTGCTGGGCAGCGTAGCCCAACTCTGACAACGCCTCGACCGACACTCCGGTGCGCGCCGCCATGTCGTTCAGCTGGCTGCCAGTGTCGGCAAAGGCCTTGGCAGCCAGAGCGAGGGGCGCGACGAGGCCGGCACCCAGGCCCAGCATCTTCGTCCCCAGCGAGCGCACGGCTGCGCCGAAGGCCGCCAGCTTCTGCTGCGCTGCCCGCAAGCCGCGCACGAGGGCGCGGTCGTCGGCGAACAGTTCGACGTAGGCGCGACCCGCCCGGATGCCGCTGGCGCCAGCCATGGCTCAGGCCTCCTTCTTCGAAGCCGGCACCTTCATCTGCTCACGTTTTTTGAGCGCGAGGTAGCCGGTCGTCGCGGCCGTGAACGCCGCCCCCACGCTGCCGAGCACCCCGGACCAGGGGAAGGCGGCGCTGGTCGCCAACGGGGCGATGGACGCCAGCCCCTGCGCGACCGCCTGCGTGATCGCTTCGGTGTCGGGACCGGCATGGGTTTCCTCCTGCTCGGTGCCGGTGCGGCGGATCGTCCCCGTCACCGGCACCATCTTGACGCCCTCGGCGGTTGGGACCGGCACTTGGGCCTGGAAGGTGATGCGGTCGGTTTTGGTCGTCTCCGACCGGGTCTGGCTGAAGCAGCCGGACAGGAGCAGCGCGATCGGGATGAGAATGAGCAGGCGTTTCATCGTGGCATCTCCGGTAGGTGGCGATCGATGAAGACCGTCTTGAGGATGGACAGATCGGTGATCGGAGCGGCGGGCGCCTGGTCGGTTCTCTTGGGCTGGAAGTCCGCCGGCACATAGGGCTGGCGCCGCTTCGGATCGCGGTGGCAGTTGGCGGTGAGGGCGAGCAGCGCGGCGGTGTGATTCCACCGCTCCTGGCTACGCGCCTCGGCCATCGTCACCAGTTCCCGCAGGGTCAGCCCGGCGGGGTCGATCCCGCAGAGGCCGGCGCACTGCCAGACGAGGCGCCACGCGGCTCCGGCAGCTGACGCAGCGCCGCCAGCACCGCCTGGTCGAGAGCCGGATCGTTGAGGTGCGCCTCGGCCGCCGTCAGCGCCGCCGCCCGCCACCCCGCCAGCTTGGCCAGTGCCTGCGTGAGCACGCGCCGGCGGGGGCTCGGGAAAAAAGCGACGAACTCCTCCAACAGCGCGGTCGTCGCCGTGTCGATAGTGTCGCCAGCGAGGCTGCGGCCAAAGTCCTCGTCGGTAATCTTGCGCTCATCGGCCTGCAGTTTGACGCAGGCGTAGAGCACGTCGCCCAGCAGCACCGGGTCGGCGACCAGGCGGTCGAGCAGCGTGCCACCGGCGGCTTCGATGAGATCGACCCCGGCCACAGCACGGATGCGCTTCAGAGTGGCGACGGTGATCTCCAGCGACCAGGAGCGGTTGAGGGCATCGGTGAAGGTGCGCATGTTGGCTCCGATCAGGGCGTGGTCGCCCAGACGGGCGCGGTGGCGGAGTAGGTGACCTTGGCCTGGATCTTGACCTTGATGGCCTCCTCGAGCGGTTCCTCGCGGGAGAACTGCGTGATCGAGAAGTCAGCCTGCAGGCCCTGGCTGCCCGAGCCGGTGACATCCCCATCCATGATCGCCAGGCCGATGGCGGCGTTGGTGAAGAAGGCGGTCTTGATGGCGGTGAAGCCGGCATCGCCAGTGTTCCACACCATCTCCCATTCGACCGAACCCTCTTTGAGGGTCGCCACGGTCGCCTTCCAGCCGGCGTTGGCGCGCGTGGTCACGTCGGCCTCGCCGGTCTCCAGCGACAGGGTGACGTCTTTGACGTTGCCCAGTTCGGTCCAGGCACCGGCCGTGGCGACGCCGCCGGCCTTGAAGTAGAGCTTGGCGGCCATGCCGAGTTTGAGGCTCATCGGGAATCTCCAGGGAAGGGGTTAGCGGATCGAGTTGCGCCACAGGGGAGGCAGCGACTTCTGTTCAGCGGCAAAGGCTGGCGCCATGTACGGACGCGGCGCGATGGTGATGCGGCGGGCCTGCCCCCAGCGCACCAGCACGGTCGGCCCGCCGTACTCCAACAGCGGCGGCACGTTCCCCCGCTTCTGATTCAGGAGCACCGGGCCGATCACGACCGACCGCCGTTGCCCATCCCAGGCGAAGTAGAGGTGCTGCCGCAGCAGACCGACATGCGCCGAGGGCGGCGATCCGGGCGGGGCCGGGTCTTTCCGCCGTTTCATCGACGTCCGCGCCCGCTGCCGGACGAAGGCGCCGAAGCGGGAGAGGACCTTCCACTCGGCGGCCGTGGTCGCGTTCATCACCGCTGCGCGGTCGAAGAACGAGGCCTTGGCCTGGCTGAGGCGCATGCCGATCACGGGTCACCACCGCAGGACCAGAAAGCCGGGGCCACCACTGCGGCCGGGTTGCTGGGTGGCGGTGCTGCCCGCTCCGCCGGGGCCACCAGTGCCCACAGTCAGCGTCAGTGTTTCGCCGGGGGTGACCGGGATCTGACCGGCGACGTATTCGCCCCCGCCGCCAGGCAGCGAGACGGTGTTGTTGGCACCGCCCCCGCCGCCACCCGAGGACGCTTCGGCGGTGATCAACCCGCCCTGGCCACGCAGGGTGTCCACGATCGACACCCCGGCGGCGCCGCCGCTCCAGGGCGTGACGGTCAGGCCATCGCCACCCCGGTAGCTGATGCCGCCCAGGCCGCCGAATCCACCCCGTCCGGCGCGCGATCCGACCGGGGCGTTGTAGCGCCCGCCCTTGCCGCCAAAGGCCCGCACGAGCGGGGTTCCGGCCCGGAGAATCTCGGTGTTGCCGCCGTCCGTGCCCGGTGTTCCCGGCGTGCCGGTGGTGCCGGCGCCCGCCGCCCCGCCGCCGGGGGCCTGGGCCTCGACCTGGAGGCTGGTCACGCCGGGCGGCACCACCAGGTCGTAGGTGCCAGGGCCGTACGTCAGAGTGCTCATGGGTGGCGGGATCTCCTGGCGCTTGAGGACGCCATCAGGGGTGATGACCAGCAGCACGTCACCGGATGCGCCCGGGTCAGCGAGCGCGGCCAGTTCGAGGTCGACGAGGATGCGGCGGATCGGCATTGCTCACCGCTGCACCACCACGCGGTAGGCGTTCGCCGCGGGCGCGGCGATGCCGAACTCGACTCGCACCTCCCAGTCAGACGGCCGGGTGACGCGGCACTCCACGTCGGCGTACTCGTCGGCCGCATCGAGGACCACCACCTGCACATCGCGGGTGCCGAGGCCGTGGCTGAGGAGGAAGTTGGTGGTCGCCCCGTCGCCGATGTCGGTCTGCCAGGACAGGGTGATGTACCCGGTCATGCCATCGACCGCGATGACGTAGCCCGAGGCGAGCAGTTCGCGCCAGTGCCCGATGTCCGTCGCGCCCTCGATCGCCAGGATGTACGACTTCTGCTGATCCGACCGGATCGCCACGTCGCCCACCTGGACGTCGAGCGCCAGCATCTCGCCCTCGCTGCCGACTACGAAGGTGTCGGTGATGGCGAGCGCCGGCAGCTGGCCCAGCGACAGCTTGCCGTCCACGTCGAGGGTCGCGTAGCCGTTGGGGATGCCGCGCTGCGCCGCGATGGTGGCGATGGCGGTGGCCCGCGCCTGGTCAGCCACCGTGTCGGCGTAGCCCTTGTTGGCGGCGTCATCGGCCGCGACCGGGTTGGCCAGGTGGCGGATGGCGAGACCGAGCATGTCGATGGGGACGGCGATCTTCTTCATGGGATGGGGCTTTCAGGAGAGGTCGGCGATGCCGGCAACCGGCACGTCGAAGTGGATGTGGGTGGTGTTCTCGTCCGGGTGGGAGACGGCTCCCTCGACGTCATCGCCCTCGGTGTCGGTGACCTGGACCCCGGCCGGGCGGAAGCCGAGGCCGTGGGCGATGATCCAAACCGAGGAGGCGGCGTCCTGGCGGTGCCGGTAGCTGAGGCGCTGCGGCGTGCCGCCGCCTCCCCCGCCGGTCCCGCCGCCACCGAAGAAGGGCGGCGCCATCACCAGGTCCCGCCGACGAGGGTCAGGACATCGCCCGGCGTGCCGCGGGCGCGAATCGCGCCCAGGTTCACCCGCAGCAGGGTGTGGTACTCGCCGGGAATCCAGGTGACGGTGCTGCCGTCGTCACCCTCGAAGATCACCGGCCCCTGGTTGGCCGGGGGCGCGGTGACATCGACGGTCGCCACCTCGACGTCGCGGGGCGACAGCGGCTGGAACGCGGCAGTCAGCGGAATGGTGCGCAGGACGACGTTGTTCATCAGACCACCCCGACGCCGGCGATGGTGATGCAGGTACGGGGCGGTCCGCCGTCGATCAGGGCCGGGCCGGGATCGTTAGGACGGATCTGCACCTGCAGGAACTCGCCCAGGCCGACGATGCCGGTCCAGGAGATCTGCCCGATAAGGCCGGTGAAGGTCGCCCGCGCCCGCTCCTGCCCGGAACGCACCACCTGCAGTTCCCAGCGCGGCGCGCCGGCCACGTTCTGCAGCATCACGCTGGCCTGCAGCTGGTAGACCCCGCGGACGGGTGGCGTCCACCGCCAGTCTGGCAGCTGGCTCATGGTCTGATGCGTGTCCCACTCCTTGATGGCGAAGTCGAGCGGGGTCCACAGCCCACCGGGGTAGGGCACGAGCGACGGCGTCATCACCGCCTGGCTGAAGACGGCGAGGGCGGTCCCGCTCAGGTCACCGGCACCAGGCAGTGCCGGTCCCGGAGGACCAGCCGGTCCCTGCGGTCCCATTGGCCCCTGCGGGCCGGGAGGTCCTTGGAGGCCAGTGCCGCCTCCGCTGCTGCTACCAATCGCGCCCATCACCATGAGCCACCCACCACGGTGACGCGGTCACCCGGCTGGCCGCGCATCCGCAGGCGCGCGAGATTGATGCGGGGGAAGGAGTGCCACTCGCCCGGTGCCCACGGGACCGGCTGCCCGAGGTCACCCTCGAACTCCACCACGGCGCTGTTGCTGGACAGGGCGAGGACGTCGACCGAGGCGACCTCCTCGGGCAGCTGCGTGGCCGGCTGCCAATCAGGGGTGAGCGTGATCACCCGTTGGACAAGGTTGTTCATCAGTTCTCCCAGGTGCGGTAGGTGACGGTGAGGACGGAGGTGAATTGGCGCAGTTCGTTGAGGTGCTCGGGAGCGATCAGCGGCACATGCTCGGTCTTCACCCATGCGGCCTCGGGGGCGCCTGCCAGGCGCTGCCCGGTGAAGTGGTCGGCGATCTCGCCCACCAGGTCGAGCAGCGGATCGCAGTCCGCGAGACCCTCGCCGGCGAGCTTCTGCTGCACCGCGATCTCGATGCGGTGCTCAACCTCCAGGTGCGCCCGGCACACCGGCTTCAGGCTGCGGCCGGCGGCGACGACGGTGACGTGCAGGGTCGCCATGTCCCCAAGGTCGAAGATGGGGAGGTAGGCTCGGTCGGCGGTGAAGGGCCGGCTGAACGCGGTGGCGTTCAGGCTCTCCACCACCGCCTGGGCGATCTCAGCCGTGGTTGCCATCGGCGTCCTCCACGGCGCGCAGCCGGCGGGTCGGGGCGAAGCGCGGGTCCTCGGCCAGCTCCAGCCAGGTGGCCATGCGCTCCATCGCCTTTGCATTGCGCTCCAGGGCGCCGACCAGGGTCTCGCGGATCCACTTCTGCTGGCCGTCGATGGCCGCGCCCATGCGCTTCTCGCGCTGCCAGTCGCGCCAGAGGACGTAGGCCACAACCACGCCGGCGAGGCCCCACTGCGCCCAGAGCGACGGCTCGGTGGCGTCGATCGGGGTCGCCGCAGCGAACAGCCCGACCATGCTCATCTTGGCGACAGTCTCGATCATGGGATGGCCTCCGAGGTCAGATGCTTGGTGTGGATGCGGTAGGTGCGCCGGTTGGGATCCGACCAGCGCCAGTGCGGCTCGCGGCCGGGGGCGAGCACTTCATAGATGTGGCGTTGCCCGCCGGCCTCCTCGATCACCCGGTCGCCACGCAGCGGCAGACCGAAGCCCGCCAGGTGCGTCGCTGCGATCAGGTAGTCCCGGGCCTCGATCCGCTCGGTGACGCCCGGCCCGGTGTCGAGCCGGAAGACCGTGCGGCCGACCGTGGCCGGGACCGAGACCTCCTGGGCGCCGCGCCGGTAACGCACCGGCCGGGTGAGGAACCGCTCGCGCTGTGCTTCGAGCCAGTCGAGGCCGGCGCCCAGGAGGTCTGCCATGTCTGCTTCAGCGGTTGATGAGGACGCGGGCGGTCGGTTCGTTGCCCACGACGGCGCGGACGAGCAGGCCGGCACGGACGCAGCCGGGGAACAGGGCCGGGTCGTTGGTCAGTTCGCCGCTGGCCGGGTTCCACCACACCGGCGACCAGGCCGGGAAGACCAGCGTGGTCGAGATGGGGAGGTCCCAGATGCCCTCGATGGCGAGGCTGCCGAGGGCGTTGGCGGGGATGGGGCGGTGGGCGATGCCGATCATCGATCCCAGCACCACGACCGCCCCGAGGGGCAGATCGGTGGTGGGGATGTGGTCGACGATGTCACCGTCCTGGATGAAGCGTGCAGGCATGGTTCAGGTCCTGGGGTTGGTGGTGGGGGCGGCCAGGGCTATCACTCGCCCTTGGCCTTCACCGCGGCGCGGGCGTCCTGCTTGGCGACGCCGAAGTCGTGGTAGCCGCGCAGCTGGATGCCCAGGGTCGAGAAGTCCGCATCGGTGCTCTCGATCGTGGGCGACTCCTGGCCGTTGAGGAAGACCACCTCGATGGCCGCCAGGTCGGCGGGGTCGGCGAGCAGATACCACGCCTTGGCCGAGCCACCGGGGATGGTCGGGTTGTCGAGGAAGCGGCTCATCTCCAGGCGGTACTTGCCCTGGTGCGGGTTGAAGACCGGGTACTTGGCGTTGGCCGTGGTCTCCCGGATCTCGGTCGCCTTGATCAGCGCGCTGCCGATGGCGGTCAGGCTGGTCGGCACCAGCAGGATGGCCGGCGCGATGCCCAGCGGTCGGCCGCTGCCATCGACCTGGTGGTTGAATAGCACCTCGGCCTTGGTCAGACCGTCGATCGTGAGGGCGGTGTCCACGCCGCTGATCAGGTTCTTGTTGCCGGCGGTGAAGAAGGAGGCGTGGTCGAGGAAGGCGGTCCAGAACAGGTCGTTGAGGCTCTGGGCGGCGCCCCGACCGAGTTCCTGCGGCACCGAGGTGAGCACCCCGAGGTCGTCGTTCACCAGGTCGCGCCGGTCGATGGAGACCATCAGGCCATGGGTGTCGGCCTGGTTGGTGAACTTCTCCTCGCCCAGCTTGCCGTGCTTCAGTTCGCCACCCGGCGCGACCTTCTCGTAGGTCATGTTGCCGACCAGACGGTAGCGGGTGACCTGCTTGAAGTCAGAGACCGGCGAGATGCGGCAGATGTTCCGCCAGGTGCCCTCGGTCGAATTGAAGCCGTTGAGCAGGAACTTGTTGGCGACGTTCGAGAGGATGCCCGGCAGGTCGATGTTCGAGAGCGCCGCCTGGACATGGCTGCCGTGGCTGCCGCCCCAGGCCGCCAGGAGCACGGCGCGCGGGTCGTCCTTGAAGACGCGCACGGTGCAGCCGTTGGCCCAGGCCGCCTCCATGATCAGGCGCTGCAGGCTGAGGCGCCCGCGGAAGCGGCGCTGCGCCAGGTCCAGGGCCTTGGGATCGCACAGCGTCTCCGGCGCGTCGTGACGACCCGCCTGGATGCAGCCGGCCTCGAGCACCGCGGCGGTGATCTCGTTGTCGTGGATGTGGATGGCCGGCGCCTGCGGCCGGCTGGCGCGCAGCACCTCCAGTTCGGTGCGTTGGGCGTCCCAGCCCTCCTTGATGGCCTTGGCCTCGATCGTCGGGTGGCCGGTGGCCAGGGCGCGCACCGCGGTGATCCGCTCGGTCTCGGCCGCGGCGGCGGCGCGCATCTGCGCGACCGGATCGGGCGCAGCGGTCTGGATGACGGCCGGAGCGGGGGCGGTGGTGGTCGCGGCGGCGGCCTGCTCGGTCGGGGTGATCGGGGCGGCGGCAGCCGCGGGGGCAGCGGGAACGGTCATGGAGGGTGCTCCGGAAACAGGTGGGTTGATGGCGGTGATGGCGGCGCTGGTGTTCCCATCGGCGCCGAGGTCGACGAAGCTGATCTCGCCCAGACTGGCGCTGCGCACGACGTTGACCGGGCCTTGGAAGGTCTGCCCGTTCACCTGCACGGTCTGGCCTTCGCGGACGAACTCGTGCTCCTGGACGGCGGCGCCGATCGAGGCCTGCCAGGGGAAGCCGTTCTTGGACGAGATGACGATCTCCCGGGCGGCGGCGGTGTCGCGGCTGACCACTCCTGAGGCGATGAGCTTCCCGCCATCGACCCGGATGCTGTCGGTGTGGCCGACGCCCTGGGCGGCGTCGTGGCCCAGGCGGATGGGCCGGTTCTGGGTCGGGATGCGCAGCCCGGCCAGATCCACGATCACCGGGTGGCGCCAACCGGCGAGGCGCATTGGCCCGCCGGTGTAGGCGACCATGGAGAAGCGCGGCAGGACGGCCTTGGCCGGCTGGCCATCAGCACCGAGGGCAGGCGCGGTGGCCTCGACCCACTCGGGGGCGCAGGCGAAGGCGACCACGTCCGGCGGGTCGCCAGGAACCGGCAGGGGTGCAGCGGCGAGGATTTTACGCGGCTCGGGCATCGACATCATCTCCGGCATCGGGGTTGGGGGCATCGGCGGGATCCTGGGCGGGCGGGGTGGCAGGAACGGCGGCAGCCGGGTCGGTCGGCAGGCCAAGGCCCAGTTCACGCATCAGGGCCAGTTCACGCGCCCGCTGGCGCATCTGCGTCTCCCAGTCCTGTCCCTTGCGGGCGTACTCGTCGGCCAGGGTCGTGGTGTGGCTCTCCAGCCGCTTCGCCTGGGCGTTGGCCTCCTTCAGCGGATCGACGTGCTCATGGCCGTCCCAGAACCACTGGTGCGACCAGTCGGTGGCCGGATCCCGAAGGCGCGCGGGCAGGAAGCCCGCCACCAGCACCGCCTCCTGAACCCATGCGGCGAACACCCGGTCGAGGACCAGGCTGGCCATGCGCGACTGATCGACCCGGATCGCCTTGTAGTAGGTCTGATGGTCGAGCCGGCCGGAGGCGTAATTGTAGCCGCTGCTGTTCCCCGCCGCGATGTTGAACGGCATGTTCAGGCAGCGGCAGGCCTCGTTGAGCTTCGCCTGGACGAACTGTGGGTAGGTCGTGGTCGGCTGCTCGGCGCGCATCTGCTCCATGCGCCAGCCGCCGGGCATGGTCAGCAGCGACCGCTTCTCCAGGTGGATGGTGTCCATCGGTTCGACCGGGTCGGCTTCGCCATTGGCCGGGGCGTCCGTGTAAGCGATACCGGCGTAGTCGGCGGCGGTCTCGGCGGCGGCGATGACCGCCTGGCAGTAGCGGCGCAGATCGGCAAAGATGGGCAGGGCCGGGGTCAGTTCCGGGACGCCGCGGCGCTGGCCAGGACGATCCGGACGGAACAGATGGACCATTGCTGTGGCTGGCACGCGATCGTAGCCGAGGCTGAACCCGCTGGTGTCGCCGGGGTGCCGGCGCAGCAGGTGGTACTCCACCGGATTGCTGGCGCCGTCGAACACGATGCCGTCCACCACTTGCCCGCCGCTCACCACCGGCGCGAACATCGGCGTGGTGATCTGGTCGGCCTCGACCAGGCGCAGATCCAACTGGGCCGGCGTGCCGAGCCGGGGGTTGGTGGTCAGCAGCGCGAAAGCCTCGCCGTCCTCAACCTGGGCGACACGCATGACGCGCATCTTCTCGGCCAGGTCCACGACGCGCGCCCAGTCCATGAATGCCCGCTCGACCTGGCGGGCCTCGTCACTGGTCAGGCCCAGCAACTGCAGCCGCGCTCCGGTGCCGACCGTGTCGTTCGCCAAGGTGAGGACGATGCCGCGGGCGTAGCTGTTGTTGGCGACCTCGTAGCGCGAGCGATTCCGAAGCGTCTGGCGGACGGCCGGCGACGCCGCAGCGTCCGCCGATAGCCCGTCCGCCAGAAGCCAATGACGGTGGTTGTCAGCCGTGGTCTGGGCCGCGTCGTAGCGGGCACGGACCCGCACCTGACGACCCCCAGGTGCGGCGGTACGCGTGCGGCCGATGGCGCGAACGCCCTCGATGAGCCGGCCGACGATACTCACGCCGCCCCCGGGGGGACGAGTTTACTGATGACGATGCCCCGACCCCGCGCCCGAACGGCCTTCTTCGACGCCAGGTAGCGGTCAGCCGCAATCTGGTCCTGCAGGCCATGCTGCTCGACCGAGCCGGCATCGCTCTGGGCCTTCTTGGGACCCTGGGCGTTCTGCTCGAGGGCGGCTTCGGTGGGGGTAGGGTTGGTCACGGGCAGGTCTTGGTGGGGCTCTACCCGTAATATTCGGAAAATGGGTCCACCCAGTCCGGCACCAATTCGCGTCGTCTACCCGCGACGCATCTCCGACAGCTTGATGCGCGGCTTGGCCTGGGTCGCCGGGACCTGTCCGGCTCCAGGCAGCACGACGCCCTGGATCGACGCTGCCACCGCACAGCCAACCACCCCGTCGAACCAATGGTTGTCCGATCGCTCTGGTCGCAGCTTCCACTCGTCCACCACCCGCCCGCGCCCCTGGGTGCGGATCCGGTGCTCTGAGGTCAGGTGGTCGGCCAGGAGGCGGTGGCGTTCGGGCTGCTGGCCCCATAGCGACAAGCAGCCCTGGTCGCCCATCGCCACGCCCAGGCGCGCGTGTACGAACGACTTCCAGAAGTTGGTGTCGTAGAGGACGTGGCGCACGGTGCGCTTGCCCACCACCGAGGGGATGCGCCAGTTGTGGCCGAGGCGGTCGCCGCGCTTGCGCTTGTACTCATTGAACGGCACCGAGGCCGCGCCGACGAAGCGGCCATGGCTGGGCAGCAGCAGCGCGGCGTTGGGCGACTGCCTGCAGAACTGGTAGACCACATCCGTGCTCTGGCCCCAGTTGGCATCGATGATCAGGCGCTCGATGGCCATCTCGGCGCCATCGTCACGGCGGTAGCGTCGACCGCAGAGGTCCTTGGTCACACCCTCCAGGCCGGCGTAGATCTGGCCTTCCAGGCCGGCGCCCTTGGCGGCGTGGGCCAGGGTGAGCTTCAGATCCCGCAGCGTGAAGTATTGCCGGCGCTGGTCTGGCCAAGTGCCGTAGTCCACCACCCAGCCGGTGAAGTCGGAGGACCAGGCGCAGACGACATAGAACAGCGCCTTCTGCTGCACATCGATGAAGGCAGTCAGGTGGTCGGCGCCGGTCGGCAGCACCCAGCGATCGAGACCATTGAGCTTGGCGATAATCTGCTCGGGGCCGAGTTGGTCGTCCTCCTCAGTCACTTCTGGCAGCGGCTCGTTCTGGTACTCGGCCCAGAAGGCGTGCTCATCCTGCAGCTTGAGGTTCATGGCGTGCTGGATCGCCGAGATCTCGTCGTGGTTGAAGCGCTCCGCCCAGGCGACCCGCGAGCCGTCATCCATGGCGACGCGGTTCGTCTCGTAGAACGCCGAGGCATCAGCCAGGCCGACGCCAGCGCGGAAGCCATCCGCGCGCAGCTTTGCGTACTCCTCCCATAGCTTCGTGGCCGTGGGGAAGGCGTACACCATACGCGTGCGCTCGCCGTTCCACTCCGGGTGGACTTCACGGTCGAGGATGCGGTCGGCCATGTCCCCCGGCCGGATCACGGTGCAGGGCATGATCCCGGCGATCTTCTTCCCTGGCCCGGCCATGCCGAGCACAGCCCCGGCGAGGATCGCCTCGCGGTGCTGGCACTGGCTGATACTCCGGGCGCTTTCGTCGGTCTGTGGATCGTCGAGGACCACCAGGCTGGGACGCACCGCCCGGCCGTCCGGCCGCTTGAATTTCATCCCTCGGATGCGCCCGGTGATACCAGCCACCTTGATGATCGCTCCGCTCGCCTTCGACCCGGGGATGGTCGGGAGGATGATCTCCTTGGCCGTCCAGCCGATGTGGGTGCGCGCCCCGCGGTAGAGCTGGCCATTGGCGCGATGGGCGATGCCCTCAAGGCAGTGGATGGGGAAGGCGACCTCTGGGAAGTCGCCCAGGATGAGTTCGTTGGTGTCCAGCTCGGTCTTGAGCGACTCGAGCATGTCCGAGGCGTGCTGCTCATCGGAGCCGATCAAGCAGACGAATTCACGGTGTCCGTAGAGGATGGCCCACAGGCAGGCGCACTCGGCGATGGTCGTCTTGCCGCTACCACGGGGCATGGCGAGGGCGAACAGGCCGCCGTGCAGCACGGCCTGCTCGGTCTTGGCGATGACCTTGAGGTGGTCCTCGCTGAACCGCAACGCGAAGACCTCGGGGAAGTACGACTCGCAGAAGGCGCGGAAGGAGCGCTCGGCGGTGGCCTTGCGGACCGGGCTCTCAACCGTTGGCATCTCACCGATGTCACGGCCGGACTCCGACTCGAGGCGGGCCTTCTCGCGCATCGACTCGCGGTGGGCGGCGTAGTCCCGAGCCGCATCCTTGGGCTGGATGGGGGCATGGACCTCGTCGAGCAGCCAGGCGAGGTAGCGCAGCAGGTCCACGCTCTTGCCATCGCCAATGCGGAAGCCGGCGCGGGTGCGGTGCCGGTGAAGCTGGCGCTCTGCGATCACCGTCCCGACGGCGGTGCTGTTGAGGAGCCGCGCCAGGTCGGCGGGGCGGAGGTGGCGCGGGTCAACCGCCATGCTGGGACTCCCGCTCTGCCAGTACCCGGACGAGCCAGGCGCCGTAGGCGATGAGGTTGAGCGAGCCATCTGCATTGGCTGGCGCCCCGGCGGCGAGGTCGGCACGCAGCGCCTCGAGGCTGGCCCGCTGACTGCCCGAGCGGCGCAGCAGAGCCGCGGCCTGCTCGAGTGGCAAGGCGGTCAACTTGGGGCTGGCGGCATTCGAAACCGTGGCGTTAGCAAGTGGCATCTGGCGCCTCCGTCCCGGGCTGGCCGAGGTGATGATGCACTGGGTTTTCACTGCGAAACTCAACTGGATGAGGCCGATGTGCCTGGGTAACACGAACCGCAGTACCCCAACGGAGACACCCATGGCCAAGCGCCCCACCGCCCGCCCAGCCGCCCCGACCACCGCCCCCAGCGAGGCCGACGCGGTCATCGCCAGCATCGCCCGGACCCACCTGGATCTGGAGACCCTGGAAAGCCGGCACAGCGACAGCCTCGACTTCAAGGACCAGGCCTGCTGGGCTGTCCGCGATGCCCTGCGCGCCGCCTTCGAGGCTGGCAAGCAGGCGGCCCGGCGCCGGGCGGGCAGCCCGCCGGTCGCCCCGCCCACGGTGATCAAGGGCGACATCATCATCGCCGCGAACCCCAAGGCCGAGCGCATGGGGTGGACCACCGGCCGCATCGGCGCCTTCCGGTTCTGCGCCATGGTCTACGCCGAGCACGCCCTGGAGGCGAGCTACGAGATCGGCCGCAGCCGCATCTCGAAGCTGGAGCTGCGCCGCCTCGACACCGGCGCGGTCGCCTACAACTGGGACCGCGGTCTCGACATCCCGGCGACGGACGCCGCCGCCCAGCAGGCGGTCGACCGCCTGGGCAAGCACCTCGCCAACCACCTCTACGGCCCCACCGCCGCCTGACCCTGCACCCGCCCGGTCGGGTCCACCCCGGCCTGGCATCACCCCTGAACCCCAGAGGACACCATGAGCACCAATCGCACCACCAAGACCGCCAAGCCCAAGGCCGCGGCCAGTCCCAAGCCCAAGACCCGGAATGGCAAGACCAAGCCGGTCATCGAGGTCGACCTCAATGCCGCGGCGACCACCGAGCCGGCGCAGAAGGCCGCACCCACCGCCCTGGCCAAGCCGCTGTCCGGGCTCGACGCCGCGGCTCTCGTCCTGCGCGAAGCAGGCGAGCCGCTGGACGCCCAGTCCCTGATCGCGCGCATCCTCGAGCGCGGCCTCTGGAAGACCGAGGGCAAGACCCCGGCCGCGACGATCTACGCCGCCATGATCCGCGAGATCAAGGCCAAGGGATCGAGCAGCCGCTTCCAGAAGGTGGAGCGGGGCCGCTTCGCCGCCGCCAGCTGAGGCCGGCAGCGCCACCATGCCGCGGTCGGTGTCGACGCCCTGTCGCCCGGCCGCGGCCCTTCCCCATCGGAGCTTCCCATGCCCAGCGTCAACAGCCTCAGCTCGTGGACCCGCACCCAGGACGGCTACGCCACCGAGGCGTCCAGCCTGGGGCTGCGGCCCGGCCAAGCCCCAGGCGGCTTCCTGCCGTTGCCCGACAACCGCCTCGTCATGTTCGCCTCCGACTGGCGCCGCGAAGAACGGGGCGGCGAGGTGGTCGCCTGGGCCGTCTGCGTGGGCGGGGTGACCTACACCATCTTCAACGACTGAGGTCGCCACCCCGGTGCCAGGACAGCATAGCAAGTCCCACCAGGGGGACTGCCCGCCGGCCTCACCGACAGCATGATGCACCTGTTTTTCACGGCGAAACTCAACTGGATGAGGCCGATGTGCCTGGGTAACACGACATGCAGCACCCCAACGGAGGCACCCATGCCCGAGACCTACCACCCCGCCCTGACCCCCAACCTGCTGGCCGCCATCGACGAGGCCGGCGACCACCTGGAGGAGGACAGCGCCTCTGGCCGGGTCGCCGCCGCCCAGGCCCTGATCCTGGCTGCCATTGGGCTGCTGGACGAGGTCGCCCGCGAGACGAAGGACCGGAACGCCCGCGCCTACATCATCGACCACCTGCAGGTGCTGGCCGGCGGGGACCATGAGATCCTCAGCCGCGATGCCAACCTGGACCGCTGGCAGCGCCGGCTCCGGAAGCTCGAAGGCCTGGACCCCGAGGACTTCCCCGAGGAGTAGAGCAAGCCACCACATCAGGCACCTGCCTCGACCCCGGCCAGCGCCGGGGTCTGCTCGTTGGTGGCGGCGGCGATGCGCTGGGCCTGCTTGCCGGTGAACTGCTCCCAGCGTTTCACGATCACATCGCAGTACCGAGGGTCGAGTTCCATGAGCCGGGCATGGCGTCCGGTCTGCTCGGCGGCGATCATGGTGGTGCCGGAACCGCCGAACGGATCTATGACCACCCCGCCCGGCGCGCACGAGTTCTGCACGAGGTACAGGAACAGCGGCACCGGCTTCATGGTCGGGTGCTCACCGTTGCGTGACGGCTTGTCGAACTCGAGCACCGTGGTCTGGCTGCGGTCGGAGAACCACGAATGGCCGGCGCCATCCTTCCAGCCGTAGAGACACGGCTCGTGCTTCCACTGGTAGTCCTGCCGGCCGAGCACCAGGGAGGACTTCACCCAGATCAGGCACTGCCGCACGGTCAGGCCGATGTCGGCGCAAGCGCCACGGACGGTCAGACCCTCCGAGTCGGCGTGCCAGCAGTAGAACGCGCCGCCCGGCCGCAGCACCGCGACCGCGCAACCGAGGGTGGCGACGAGGAATGTCCGGTAGGAAGCGTCATCCATGTCATCGTTGGCGATGGTCATGGCCGCATCGGTGCCGCCCTCGTAGGCGACGTTGTAGGGTGGGTCGGTCAGCAGCAGGTCGGCCTGCCCGCCATCCATGAGCTGCGCGACCTGTTCCGGCTCGGCGCTGTCGCCGCAGAGCAGGCGGTGGTTGCCCAGCACCCATATGTCGCCCGGCTGGGTCAGGGTCTGCCCGGCGTCAGGGACCGGCGGCACCTCGTCAGGATCGGTCAGGCCCCCGGCCACGCCGGGATCGAGCAGCCTGGCCAGCTCGTCCTGGTCGAATCCCAGGGCCGCCAGGTCGAGATCGAGGTCGCTGCTCTCCAGCGCCTTCAACTCGAGGCCGAGTTTGTCGAGGTCCCATTCCGCGACCTCGCCGGTCTTGTTGTCGGCGATGCGCAGCGCCCGGATCTGGTCAGGCGACAGGCCCTCGGCCACATGGACCGGCACTTCGGTCATGCCCAGGTGCTTGGCCGCGCGCCAGCGGGTGTGGCCGATGACGATCACGCCCTCGGCATCGACGACGATGGGCTGCCGGAAGCCGAACTGACGGATGCTTTCCGCCACCACCGCCACGGCATCGTCGTTCTGGCGGGGGTTGTTCTCGTAGGGCTTCAGGGATTCGATGGGGCGATTCTGGATCAACATGGGATGGTTCCTGGATGGGTGGCGGCGCGGTCGGCCAGGTGAAAGAAAGTCAGTCTAGGTCGGTGGCTGTTCCCTTGGGCGTCACCTTCGACCACCGACCGGGGAGGACCCGTTGATGTGTCTAAATTCGCAACATCGCTCAGGTTTCTGTCCCCGTCCCCCACTGGCGAGGGGTGGGGGACAAGATTGAGGATTTGCGCGTGCTTGTCCCCCGTCCCCGTCCCCCACCTCCCCGCGCCCCCTATCGGGGTGCGCGGGGAGGTGGGGGACGGGGACCGGGGACACGCCCAGGGCGGTTTGTCCCCCACTGATTGATGAGGTGGGGGACAAGGGACAGCAGGTGGGGGACAGTCATGGCGACTCCGTGGTGTTGTGATTCCGCACATCCCGAAGCGCCAACATGGCGATGTCCTTCTTGCATCCGGCGAGTTCGCGCAGGCGTCGAACCGTGAGGTCGGGCTGCTCCTGGGCGATCCTGCATGCTTTGGTCTCGGGGGTTTCGCCCTGGCTCCCGGGCAAGCCGACGAGCTTCGCCCCACGCGGACCTTCCCAGGCCTCGACCGCGCCCTCATCGGCAATGGTCTCCATGACCAGTTCGACGTCCGCCTTCTTGAGCCTGGGCTGCTCAGCACGCAGCTTGGCGCAGACGAGGTCGTAGGCCGACGCCTGCGAGCGCGGTCCTTTGGCCAGCACCTCCAGGAGCGCAGCACGGATCGCGTCGGTGTCCGGGGCCTCGTCCGGCTTCCCTGGCTCATGGCCCTCGTACTCCTCGCCGGCCTGCGACCAGACGATGCGCGGCATGTCGCTGACGCCCTCGGTGAAGGGGTCCGGCCAGTGGAAGCGCCAGGTCCAGCCCTGCTCATCGATCTTGCCGAGATTCGACTTCACCACACGGAACCAGCGATCGCCGTCGCGCATGCCCTTGTCGAGCAAGGAGGCGACCCGGACGCCAGCCGTCATTTGGGCCGAGCCGGCGATGGCGTCCATGGGATCACCATCGCCCTGGCCGGTTTTCCGCAGGTGCGCCACGACCATCACGGCAGCACCCGTCGAGCGGGCCAGCCGGGTCAGCGCATCCAGGAGCAAGCGCACGTCCTGGGCAGCATTGGCATCGGTGCCAGCTGGAGCGAAGGCTGCGAAGGTATCGACCACGATCAGGTCGAAGGCGTGGGTGGCGGTGGCCTCGATCAGAAGGTTCACATGGGCGGCAAGGTCGATGGGGGACCCGGTGGTGGTGTTGGCGAACACTGACCAACAGACCCGCGAGAGGTCCGCCTTGGCCGAACGCAGGCGAGGCAGGAGCACGCAGGAGGCATCGTCCTCGCGCGCCAGGAGCAGGACCTTCCCGGGCTGCTGTTGCGTGCCGTCGGGCATGGGATCGCCCGAGGACACCCGCGCTGCCAGGTCGCAGATGAGAAACGACTTACCCAGGCCCTGTTTGCCGCCCAGAAGCGAAAGCATGCCCTTGGGAATGACGCCGGGCCACAGCCAGGCGATCTCCCGCTCCGGAGTCTCGGCGAAGGTCTGCAGGTCAAAGGTGAGGGCCGTCGGCGTCGGCTGGATCAGGCCCGACAGGTCCACATCACCGGTCGGGGCCGGCGGCGCGCCGTAGCCCGAAGACCGTAGGGTTGTGGCAGCGGCCTGGAAGTCGCCGTTGTGCTCCAGCAGGGCGTAAGCCGCGAAGGGGCTGTAGGCCCGGTTGGAATCAAAGGGATGGGCATTGGAGCTGAAGACGTAGAGCGCTCCGTCCTTCAGGGTCGCCGAGGTGCTGCCGGTCTTGCCCGGTCGGCACCAGTGCTGGTTGGCGCCATCGCGCACCAGGGACCAGCCGTGGTGCTGGAGCAGGGCCGGCAGATCTCCACGGTGGTTGAAGTCATCGCCCGGCCGGTCCTCGCCGCCGGTTGGCTGAGGATCGACGGCCTCGGGCAGCACGGCGTTCAAGGCCCAGGCGCAACGCAGCACAACCTCGCGCTCGTCATGCGAGAGAACCGGCAGGGTCGTGAAGTCGCCCTGCATGAGTTGGTAGCCGACGGACGGCGCGCATAGAAACAGGCCGCCCTCGCCCCGGGTCTCGATCGTGGTCAGGACGATGTGCCAGCGCCCGTCGCGGTCCTTACGCGGCTTGTAGGCCTTGCCGAAGCGCACGACCTCGGCCGGACCGTCCAGATCCTCGCGGCGCTGGGCCAGCTTCAGGTTGCCGCTGACGGCTTCGGCGCAGCGGTAGACGACGTGCCATCCGCCCGAAGGGCTGGTTTCCACCGCCAGCCGATCAAGAAGGCCTGGCGCCTCGGCGTTCACCAGACCCGACCAGGCGGCGAAGGCCTCGCCGGCGCAGTCGAAGTCGATCAGCTCCAGGTTGCCCGAGACGGCGCCGCAGATGAGGCAGCAGGCGGCATGCGGGTTGGCAAACCACGCCGAGACCTCGGCCTCGGTCGGCAACCGAGCCTGGTAGTCCTTCCACGCGCCGATCGCCGGCCTCTTTTCAGGGAAGCGGGCGGGCAGGACGCAGAGACCTGCAGCCTGATAAGATCGGGCAGCAGCGGCCAGGGTCATGCGGCAGAACCGCAGACGCCATGACGGCAATCCGTTGCCTTGTCTTTGGCAAAGAGATGGCAGACTGTTGCCATACGGAGCCTCCCATGCAATTCCTGACCACCAGTGCGCTGCGCGACCCCAAGGCGTGGAATCGGATCAGCCACGGCCGCGCCATGGTGACCCGCGCCGGCAAACCCATTGCCATCGTCATCCCGGTCACCGAGGGCGGATTCGAGGCAGCCATCGAGGAATCGAGCCGGATCGAAGGGTTGCAGGCGATGCGCAACATCCAGGAGCAGGCGCGCGCCCGTGGACTCGACACCATGACGACCGACGAGATCCAGGCCGAGATCAAGGCCGCCCGCAAGGAGCGGAAGGCGCGGCATGCGCGTCGTCCTTGATACCAATGTGCTGGTGCAGTCCTTGATCGCAGCCCAAGGACCGGCCAACACGATCATCGGATTGGCGCTGACACGGTCGTTCGACCTGCTGGTCGACCCGCGCATCCGTGAGGAGTACGAGGATGTGCTGGCGCGTACCCGGTTCGGATTCCATCGGTCCGATGTCCAGCATCTGCTGAAACGCGTGGAGTTGGTGTCCACCCGCGTCATTGCGGCCCCACTGGCCGGCGGCTCGAAGGGCTTCCCGGACCTGGATGATGTGTTGTTCCTGGAGGTGGCCGTCAGCGGAAAGGCCCAGGCACTGGTGACGACCAACCTGCGGCACTTCCCGGCATCGCTGCGGCACGGCATCACCGTGGTTACTCCACTGGAGTTCGTGCAGCGGTTCGTCCACGTCGGATAATCCAGCGTCGGAGCGACGTTGGGATCATGCGTGGAATGCGGTCGTGTCAGGGCACGATGCATCAGCCTTCCGCCTCGATGCTGGCCGGATGCGAGGTCCACGGCAGGATGCTGCGCTCGACGATGGTCGCGACGCGCATCTGGCGGAAGCGGATCACCGACTCGTGGCCCTGCTCGCAGGTGCAGCGCAAGCCGACGGTTGCACCGCCCTCGGGGTTGGGGATCGACGGGTCGATACGCAGGCCGTCGCGCCCGACCTGGACCTCGCCATGGGTCGAGCCGAGGGCGCGGCAGTCGAGGTGGCTGATGACGACCTGGCGGCTGTCGCAGACCGGGCAGGTGAGTAAACCGCGCTCGGGCGCCGGGGCAGCGATAGCGTTCATAACGATGATGTGCATGGGATCTCCAGGTCAGAATGGGGGTTCGTCGTCGGGGTAGGTGGAAGCGGCAGCGAACTGCGGCACCGGTTCCTCACGGTCCTCGCCAGGCTGACGCGGATCGGGGATCGGTCCGAGGTCGTGATCGACGATCCGCTCAAAGTCCTCTCCGGCGACGGTGCGGACGGTGATGCGGGTGGTTGGCGCCAGCGCCCCATCGCAGGCCAGGCGGCAGGCTTCAGCGGTGGAGGTCGGCACCGGCTCGCGGCTGCGTGCCCGCCACCACACCTCGGCCTTGCCCCGGGCGTAGCCGATGTGCTCGAAGCAGACCCACTCCTTGTGGACCTGGCCCAGACCGACCTCGTACTCGACGCGCAGGGTGGTGGGCGCGTCGGGCGGAGCGCCACGCTTATGGTGAACGGCAAAGCTAGTCGCCCGGACCGCATGCTCAGTGGTGGTCACCTGGCCTGAGAGCACGCCGGCCGAGGACGCCTCGCGTTCGTGCTTCTCCCGCTCTGGGGGCGGGAACTCGTAGCCGCACTGCGGGCAGCGGGCGAAGCCGGCGGCGATCACCGCCTGGCACTGCGGGCATTCCTTGGCCGGCGCCTGGCCATCGCCGGTACCAGGTTCCTTGATGGCCAGGGCATCGACCGGCCCATGCCGCAGGACGTTGCCACCGAAGTCGAGGACCAGGCAGTCCTGCTTGCCCGGCGCCAGACGGAAGCCGCGCCCGACCATCTGGTAGTAGAGGCCGGGCGAGAGCGTCGGCCGCAGCAGCGCCACGCAGTCCACCTGGGGTGCATCAAAGCCCGTGGTCAGCACCGCGACATTCACCAGATAACGCAACTCACCGCGCTTGAAGCGGGCGATGATGCGGTCGCGCTCGGCATCCGGGGTGTGGCCGAAGATGCAGGCGACTTCGGCGCCAGTGGCGGTGGCGAGCGCCTTAGCCACATGCTCGCCGTGCTGTACTCCGGCGGCGAAGACCAGGCAGGCCTTCCGCTCGCGGGTGTGCTCTGCGATCTCGGCGCAGGCCGAAGCCACCAGGTCGTCAGCATCCATGAGGTGCTCGACCTCGTCGGCGACGAACTCGCCCCCGCGCACATGCAGGTGCGAGGTGTCGGCCTTGGCCTTGCCTGCCTTGCTGACCAGCGGCGACAAGAATCCGTCGCGGATCAGCTCCTTCACCCCGACCTCGTAGCAGACCGTGTTCAGGATGTTGTCGGGCGCACAGATCGCCCCGTCCTTGAGCCGGAATGGCGTAGCCGTCAGGCCGACCACCCGCAGACGCGGGTTGAGGCTGCGAGCATCCGCCAGGAAGGTCTGGTACATGCCTTCGCCGTCGGGCGGAATGAGGTGCGCCTCGTCGATGAGCACCACATCGAAGCGCCCGAGGTCGCTGGCCTTCTGGTAGACCGACTGGATGCCGGCGACGATCACCGGGTGGTCGAGATCACGCCGCCGTAGCCCGGCCGAGTTCACACCGACCAGCAGATGTGTCAGGAAGCGCCCGGCCTGGGTGGCGTTTTGGTCGACCAATTCCTTCACATGCGTCAGCACCAGGATGCGCCCGTTCCAACGCTGCACGATATCGGCGCACAAGCGGCCGACGATGACGCCCTTGCCACCGCCGGTCGGGATGACCACGCAGGGGTTGTCATCCCGCTCGGCGAGGTGCTGGTAGACGGCCGCTACCGCCGCGTCCTGGTACGGGCGCAGATGCATCATTAGGCCACCAGGCTCCGCGTTTTCGCAGCCGCATGACGGATGACCTCGTGACCGCAGGGCAGTTGCCCGTCGAGGACACGCTGGGCCTGATCGTTGCGGACCTTCCCCGAGCGATCGACCTGGTGGAAACAGCGAGCCGTGGCGCGGACGACAGCGACGAAGCCGTGGACCCGGAGCAGGTTTTCCCAGCCGAGCCGTTGCACCGAGCCCGGTTCACCGAGGTCGGCCAGGAGCGCCAGGAACGGGAGACCGTCCGTTGGCAGTTCGTGGCGGTTGGGCTTGATCTGGTAGGGACGCCGGATGCCCTCGGCGTCGAGGAACGGTGTGCTGTCGTTCATGTGTGCTCCAGGAGGCGGCCGTGCTCGGCCAGGCAGAGGGCGTCGGCGAGACCGTCGTGGGGTACGCGGCAGCCCGGGAGGATGAGGTCGGAACTGGGCCAGCGGCTGGTGCAGAAGCGGATGGCCCCGTCCTTGTCGTGCGGCAGACCCGCCAGGACGCGCTTCTTCCAGGCCGTGGGCATGACCAGCACCACGGGGATGCCCAGGGCGGCGCAGACGCCTCGAACCATGCCCCAGCCGGTGCCGAAGCGGAAGGTCGAGGCCACGCCTTGCTTGGGCATGGCGCCGACCCGCTCCAGGCAGACGCGGCCGATATCCTGGTGGCTGTCGAAGCAGCGGAGCGAGCGCAGGAGGTCTGCGATCCCTGCCGCATGCACCTCGCCGCCGGCCACCGGCATGGGCCAGAGGCCCACGACGGCGCCGGTGGGATCGAGGGCGGCGAGGCCGCCCTTCAGACCCGGGTCGATACCGACGGAGAGGCGCATCGCCTCAGCCCTTCCGCAGCCAGGGCGGGGTGGCCGCGCCGCCGACGGCGCCGGCCTGCTGCGGGACGCCGGCCGCGGCGTCCTTCTTCGCCCAGGCGGTGACCTCGTTGGTCATCTCGCCGTTGTCCTCGCGCTTCTTCAGCTTCACGGTGACGGTCATCGGCAGGTTGTGCAGCTCGGCCGAATCCTTCGGCGCCATGACCCCGACCGCGCGGCAGATCGAGGACAACTCGCCGCGGGCGATCTGCACCGTCTGGACGTTCGGGTGCTGGAGATTGTGGCGTGACCAGACCTTCCGGCCCTTGTGCTCGCCATCGAGGACCTGGTACTCGAGTTCGAGGTACTGGCCGGAGCCGTTCTTGGTCGGCTTCATCTCGCTGGCCGAGATGGCGGCGGCGTACTTGCCGGCGGGGATGGGGTCCTTGCCCGAACTGGGCTCGACCTGGTTGGCGTCGAAGTTGAGAGTGGCCATGGGGTGTCCTTGGTTCAGCGGGTGACGGGGGTCGGGAGGTGCTTGGCGAACTCGCTCCAGGCGAGCGGCAGCTCGTCGGGCAGGCCCAGCCGGTTCTTCGCCAGGTGGCTGGGGCGTTCGGTGGTGCGCAGCACGCGCTCGCCGGTGCCGAGGCCCTGGACGCGCTTCTGGTTGAAGCCCTCCTCGGTCGCCTTGGTGAAGACCTTGTAGGTGGCGAAGAGCACCTCGTCCGACCACTCGGCGACCATCGCCGCCGCGGTCTTGTGCAGGCGCGGGACATAGCGGTCGTAGGCCTCGGTCTCGGGGTTCTCGAAGCGCTCGATGCGGGCGTGGGCGATGAGGATGACGGTCATCCCCTTGCGGTCGCGCAGGGCGGTGAGGCCGTCGAGCACGTCGCGCCAGTGCTGGAGCGCGAAGGCGTAGCCCTTGCCGTAGCCGATGTCCTCGATCGAGGCGACCTGGCGGGTCTGGCAGACCTTGGCCCAGATCAGGCGCTCCAGCCAGTCGAGGCTGTCGATCACCACGGTGCGGTAGCTGTGGTCCTCCTGGTAGAGCGAACCCAGCGACTGCAGGATCTCATCGAAGGACTGCGCGACCGGGAATTTGTGGCAGTCGATCTCGTTCAGGCCGTCCTCGGTCTGGACGACGATCGGCGCGGGCGCGCAGGTGGCGAAGGTGCTTTTGCCGACGCCGGCGGTGCCGTAGACGGTCATGCGACGGGGGCCGGGCTTCGCGCCCGTGAGGATGTTGGCGAGGAGGCTCATGGTTGGTCCTTGGAGGTGTTGCTTCAGCCGAGGTAGTCGAAGGTGCGGACGGATTCGTAGCCGGTCGGCCAGCGGTCCTGGGCGCGGCAGATCTTCAGCCGCTCGATCCCGGCGAGGTTCTCGCGCGCTGCGGCGTCGAGGACCTGCTCGCTGAAGCGCCACACGCCGACACGGAAGGGCTCGGCCTTCTCCACCGCGATGATGTGGACCTCGGGCATCCGGCCCGCGGCCTGGCCGAGGATGGAGCGGTAGAACGCGAGCTGATGCGCATACCCGAACGAGCGCGCCTGCAGCTCCAGGTAGTCCAGGTTATCGATCGTCTTGAGGTCGATGAGGCCACGCTCGGGATGCGTCCAGTCGATGCGGATCTGACTGGCCAGGCCGCCGTATTCAGCGCGAACCACACCCTCGGCGGCACCGTCCGCGAGCAGGGCGGTGGCGGCGTCGTGTCCGCGCACCGCCTGGGCCAGGCGATCGCAGAGATCAGCGGTGTCCTGGCTGATCGCCGGCTTGCCGATGGTCTCGGCCCATTCGGCGTAGGCCTTGGTGTCCTGGCCGTAGGGCTTGTTGGTCTTGGGGTTGATCGGACCGCCGATGGCGAAGCGGCGCTGGAACTCGGCCTCGCCCTCCAGCACGCGGCAGTGGGCAGCGCGACCGATCACGAAGGCGGCGCGCTCCTCATCGTGCACCAGGCCGAGGCGCTTCTTGTGGTACAGCAACGGATTCTTGCGGAATTCCGCCAGGGCGTGGGACGAGAGGCAGTCGGCGCGCCGGGCGGCGTAGACCGTCTCGGGCTCGACCAGCAGGTGGTCGGTGAAGGGCGCAGCGGATCCGGCGCGGGGGCGATCGAAGATGGTGGTCATGGACGTCTCGTTGGTTTTGGGTTGAGGGTGATGGCCCCCACGACGCGCTGGACGCTGGGTCGGGGGGGTCGCCTGGAGTCGGGGGGCCATCTACCCGTAATATTCGGAGAAGTGGTCTCGGCAGTCCGGCGTCAGATTGCCGACCCATCCAGACCGGCCCGGCTGAAGGCCAGCCGGAGGCGGGCCACGGCTTCGTAAAAGCTGCTTTTCTTGAGTCCGAGTTCGCGCCAGGCGTCCTTCGGTTCGCTGCCCATCAGCTGGTGCGCGATGCGGCGGAGATCGCCGGGCAGGCCTTCCAGGACCTGGGCGACATCGATGGAGAGATCGGTGCGGTGGATGTCCCGGGCACCCGACTCGTCACGCGGCTCCCGACCGGCCGGCTCGACGAAGACGCCCTCGTCGAGTTGTCCCGACGTGCGGTCCGTCGGCATGGCCGTCACCGTGCCCCAGCCGCGCTTGATGGCCGTGCGTTCCCGGACGAGGTCGAGCAGTCGCGCCTTGATGACGCGGTTGGCGAAGGTGTGCCAGCACGACCTGGCCGGATTGAAGGAGGCACGCATCTCCAGGAGCCAGAGGCGCAGGTCCTGTTTCAGATCGTCGTGGTCGGCCTCGACGAAACCGTAGCTGCCGATGACGGCGCCGGTGATACGGTCGATCCATTCGTCGATGCGCGCATCGATGATGGTGTCGGAGGAGGAGGGGCTGTTGCTGCAGGTCGCCATGGGCGGCTCCGGAGAAAGCGCCCGTTGGGGGGCGCGGGTGATGACCCCCGGCCCGATGTGCAGCAACGACCCCCAACCTCTCGACTCCCCCAGCTCCGGACCTTGCCCTGACACGACTTGCGCTCGCGTGCGGGCTCCCCGCCATGTGCAGCATGAGCGCACCTGCACGACCTCTGAACCAGCGGGTCGAAATTCCGGTTTGCGTCCGGCTTGGCCGCCGGACTGCGGAGGCCCTGATTCCGAATATTACCGGTAGAGACCTCGCTGGGGTCCGCGGCCAACACCGGCGTCGCGGCGGCAGAGGTTCCCGGATTCCACCATGCCTTCAGCCAAGTCCCTTCATGTGGCGGAAATCAGCGATCCCCGGCGTGTCATCGTCACGCTGCTGGCTCGTGGCCTGCTCCGGGCGCTGCGGCGGTCACATGACTTGAATGACGCAGCATCGGAGACTGAACCCCAGGTCGGCGCGACCCACGTTGCTGTATGCGATCCCGCTGGGATTGATGGAACCACGACGCCACGAGCGTCGTGAGGAGATATCCATGCAACCCACCACCACCGCCGAGATCGCGTCCTTGCCCACCTTCGGCATCCGGGAACTGCGCCAGCGCTTCGAGTCGCTGTTCAAGGAACCTGCCAGATCCTACAACAAGGCCTGGCTGGTCCGCCGCATCGCCTGGCGGTTGCAGGCGCTGGATGAGGGCGATCTCAGTGTGCGCGCCCGTCAGCGCGCCGCCGAATTGGCCACCGACGCCGAGATCCGCGTGACCCCGCCGCGCCCGAAGCCCGCGATCGAGGCCGGCGGACATCGCACCACGGTTGCGGCCCCCATCAGCGTGCACGCCAGTGGAACCCCCGCGCCTGGGACGTTGCTGACCAGAACCTATAAGGGCGCCATGATCCGGGTCACCGTGCTTCAGGACGGATTCTCCTGGAAAGGGGTGGTTTACCGTAGCCTGACCGCGGTGGCCAAGGCGATCACCGGCAGCCACCTGAGCGGGCGCGCCTTCTTCGGGTTGGCGCAGCACGCTGGCGAGGCGGCATGAAACCTGACCCGACCATCCGGTGCGCGATCTACACCCGCAAGAGCACCGAGGAGGGGCTCGACAAGGAGTTCAACACGCTCGATGCCCAGCGTGAATCTGCTGAAGCGTTCATCGCCAGCCAGAAGTCCCATGGCTGGAAGTTGGTCCAGACCCGGTACGACGACGGTGGCTTCTCGGGCGGGAACACGGAGCGCCCGGCCCTCAAGCGGCTCATGGCGGACATCGAGGCCGGGCTGATCGACTGCGTGGTGGTCTACAAGGTCGATCGCATGTCGCGCAGCCTGCTCGACTTCGTGCAGATGCTGCAGTCGTTCGAGCGCAAGCAGGTCGCCTTCGTCTCGGTGACCCAGGCCTTCAACACGACCACCTCGATGGGCCGGCTAACGCTGAACATCCTGCTCTCCTTCGCCCAGTTCGAGCGCGAGATAATCTCCGAACGTATCCGGGACAAGTGCGCAGCCAGCCGCCGGAAGGGCAAGTGGACCGGAGGTCGTCCCATGCTCGGCTATGACGTTGCCCCCGAGGGTCGGAAGCTCCTGGTCAACGAGGGTGAGGTGGCGCAAGTCCGGCGCCTCTTCGCCGCCTACCTGAAGCTCCGCAGTCTGAGCCTCCTCGTCAGCCACGCCCGGCAGCAGAACTGGCGCAACAAGACCTGGATCAACCGCAAGGGCGATCGAATCGGCGGCAGCTTCTTCACCAAGAGCCAGCTGGGCGACCTGCTCCACAACCCGATCTACATTGGGCAGGTGGTCTACAAAGATGAGCGCCATGCCGGCGAGCATCCGGCCATCATCGACGAGAAGACTTTCACCGCCGTCCAGCAGGTCCTGCTGGAGCAGGACCGCACCGGCGGCGCCATCCATCGGATCAAGCACCACGCCCTCCTGCGCGGCCTGCTCCGCTGTGGCCCCTGTGGCTGCGGGATGACCCACTCCTACCGCTCTGTTCGTGGCGGCACCCGAGCCTACCGGCATTACGTCTGCCAGAACCGGAACACCGGCAACTCCGCGGCCTGCCCAACGCCCTGGTTGCCTGCCGAGGAGATCGAACGGCTGGTGGTGGACCAGATCGCCGACATCGGCCGGGATGACGCTCTGGCGATGGAGGTCCTGACCGAGATGCGGTCGCAGGGCGAGGCGGAGGCCAAGGCGGCAGCTGAGCGGTGCAGCACGGCAGAAGCAGCCGTCGTGTCGCTGGACCGCAGCCTGCGCCAGGCTGTTTCCGGGAAGAAGGCGATCGACCCGGCCCAACTAGCCGATCTCAACGAACGTCTGCGGCAGGCCGAGTCTGAGGCAGCCCAGGCGCGGGCGCAGCGGGAGGCGTTGGCTGCGGCCGTCCCTGAGATCGGGGTTGCACGCTCGGCGCTACGCACCTTCACCCCGGTGCTGCGCGCCCTCTGTCCGCAGGACCAGGTGCAGTTGATGCAGGCTCTGCTGACCTCGGTCACCGTGGACGCCGGCAGTGGCAACCTGGTCCTGGCCTTTCGCCCGACCGGCATCACCGCGTTGATCGAACACGCCGACCCGGTGGAGACGGTGTCATGAATGGCCTCGCCATCGAACGCCGCATCCATTTCGGCAACCTGGCGTCCTCGCCGAAAGGTGGACGTCGGACGGTGATCCGCGCTGGCCCAGCGCCCGTCGCACCTGAGCCGGCGACTCGGCGCACCCCGCGCGTGGCCAAGCTGATGGCGCTGGCCCTGCGTTGCGATCACTTGATCCGCTCGGGCGCCGTCCACGACGCGACCGATCTCGCCGCCATCGCGCATGTCAGCCAGCCCAGGATGTCGCAGATCCTCAACCTGACCCTACTGGCTCCCGACATCCAGGAGGCGCTGCTCTTCATCGACGACGATGACGATGGTCGCCTGTGCGAACATCACCTCCGCCCCATCACCCACCTGGTCCGCTGGGAGGATCAACGTGTCGCCTGGCACCGCCTCGCGCCGCCGCCGCGCTCTGAAATCCCGGCATGACAACGAGTTGAGTTCAGGGGCAAACACGCCCTGAAGGGTCACTATTGACCCATTGCCTAACGACATAGTGTGGCCCGGACGAGGCCGCCATGACTGCAATCGCCAATCCACGCAAGCTTTTGTCGCAGCTGTCTTTGAGCGCTATCTCGGAATACGCCATCAAGCGGAATCGCCTGGCGGGCTTCGATTGGAAGACGGTGACCGAGGAGGACCGCGCGCCACTGCTGGAGGCCTTCGACCAGTTGCAGGGCGAGCCGCGGAACGCGCTGGTCGCCGAACTCATGGAGGCCGAATACATGGCCACCGAGATCGGCTTTCGCGCCCTGGTCAGCGAGGCCAAGGCGCAGGGCATCGATCTGCCCGGCCAGTTCACCGACACGCAGGGGCTGCACGACCGGGCGCTGCTGACCCTCGCCCGCCACCATGACGACTTCTGGGCTACGGCCACCCGCTTCGCCATCGCCGACGCGCTCTCCGAGGGCAAGTCCTGGCGCAAGCGTAAGGGCGTGCCGGTCGCCACGCCCCAGGTCGGAGCCGTGTTCCTAGAGGCGTTGAGCACGGACATCTCGACCTGCTACCACGATGAGGGACGCGGCGAGCACTGCGAGGTCGAGCATGCCCAGCGCGATGGTGGTCAGCACTACTTCTTCGCCACCCTGTCGGACTACCCGCGCAATACCGGCATCTTCGACACCAAGACGGGCAAGCTCCGGCGGACCATCCAGCCGGGCACCTACGAGGTGATCATCGTCTACGAAGCGGGCCAGCACACCGCCACCCTCGACATCCACGCCAAGGGCGGCGCCAAGATCCAGGATGCGATCATGGCCAGGTTCAGCGACAGCATCCTGCGCCAGAAGCTGCCGCCCGAGGATTTCCGTCGCCGCAAGGCCGCGACCATGAACCTGGCGATCTTCAGCCAACGGCCGGACTTGAAGCTCGATCCCAAGGACGGCCTCGCGTCGGTCCGGGTGGTCGCGCTCCGCTTCGGGCGGGTCAACCAGGCCGGGCGCAAGCACGCGATCGAGATCGATCCACGCAAAAATCCTGATGCCGACGTCTACGACGAGATGGCCGACTCGATGCAGGCGCAGGCCATCGATCCGCAGGCGGTGCTGCCGGGGCGGGCGACCCTGCTGTTCACCGAGCAGGGCGAGGCCAAGCGTAAGCCTCCGATAACGCCCCGATGAATCCCCACTCCCCTCCGGCATAGTGGCCAGCCGGAGGGGCGCATGAAGTCATCACCAACAGCGAAGAAATCACTACGACGCCGACGTGGCGCGAGC
>JBIILZ010000203.1:0-3620 GCA_044338255.1 Planctomycetota bacterium
TGGTCGCTGGTCGCTGGTCGCTGGTCGCTGGTCGCTGGTCGCTGGTCGCTGGTCGCTGGTCGCTGGTCGCTGGTCGCTGGTCGCTGGTCGCTGGTCGCTGGTCTTCAGGAACAGTCCCAATGACCACCTCGATAATACACGGTTGTCATTTGCTGCAGCACTGACGGGTGGTTTCCGCTACGCATACTCCTGTCATGCATCCACTCATCACGGCTCAGGATCTGGCGATTCCGGACTTGGGGCCTTGTGCTTTCCCTTCGCCGGTGGCGTCGATTCTGGGCGAGCGGGCTCTGCATTATGTTGGTGAGGCCGACAAGATCCTGCTCGATGACCGCTTGTCGGCGCTGGGCACGCATCGTGTGCTGATCGCGGAAAACCCCGCCTTCGAGTTGGCCGGTCCACGCGATCGGATCTATTTCGATCCGCAGAGCGTGGGCTGCGGTATCGTCACCTGCGGCGGGTTGTGTCCGGGCCTGAACAACGTCGTGCGTGGGCTGGTCTGCGAGCTGTGGAACAGCTACGGCGTGCGCCGGATCCTCGGCTTCCGCTATGGCTACGAAGGGTTGTCGCCCAAGCACGGGATGGTTCCGCTCACCATGAATCCGGAGATGGTCGCCGGTATCCAGAGCCAGGGTGGCACGGTCCTCGGTTCGTCGCGCGGCAAGCAGGACCCGGCGGTGGTCGTCGATCGGCTGGTAGAGCTGGGGATCCAGGTGCTGTTCGTCATCGGCGGCAATGGCACCATGCGCGGAGCCTTGTCGATCGTCGATGAGATCGCCCGCCGCAAGCTTAAGATCGGCGTCATTGGCGTGCCCAAGACCATCGACAATGACATCCAGTTCATCGATCGCAGCTTCGGCTTCGAGACCGCTTTCAGTGAAGCCGTCGCCATCATCCGCAGCGCTCATGTAGAGGCCAATGGCGCGCGCAATGGCGTGGGTCTGGTGAAGCTGATGGGCCGGCATTCCGGCTTCATCGCCTGTCATGCGGCTTTGGCCTCGACCGATGTGAACATCGTCCTGATCCCGGAGGTGCCCCTGGTCCTCGACGGCCCCGACGGCCTGATGCGCGTGCTCGAACGCCGTCTCGAACGCTACAGCCAGGCGGTGATCGTCGTCGCCGAAGGCGCCGGCCAAGAGCTCTTTTCCGCCAACTGCGAAACCGACGCCAGCGGCAACAGTAAATTCCAGGATATCGGCACCTACCTGCGCGATCGCATCACCGCCCACTTCAAAGAGCGCAAGTTGCCGCTGAACCTCAAATACCTCGACCCCAGCTATCACATCCGTAGCGTCCCGGCCTCGCCTTCCGACAGCGTTTATTGCTGGAACATGGCGCGCAACGCGGTCCACGCCGGCATGGCCGGCAACACCGCCATGCTCATCGGCCGCTGGCACAACCGCTTCGTGCATGTGCCGATGGTCCTCGCCACCAGGCAACGCAAGGAAGTCGACATCCACGGCGACCTGTGGATGTCGGTGGTCGAGGCCACCGGGCAGCCGAAGTCGTTCCGCTGAGCGCGGTGTGGTCGTCGTGAGGCCTGAGCTGTCGTCGGCGAAGGCGACATCCCTAGCGCTCAAAACATGATGCTTTGCCAAAATTCACATGGCCTTCTTGACGATAACGAGGTTGACGTTAAAGACTCGCCCCCGCCAACGCCCAAAACGGGTCGCCTGCGCCGAGCTCATCGTCTTACCTTCCATAGGAGTTTACGTTCATGAATCTTGCCTCTCGTTCGGTTGCTGAGTTGATCGGTACCTTTTGGTTAGTCCTCGGAGGCTGCGGCAGCGCCGTCATCGCGGCGGCCTTCCCCGGACTCGGCATCGGCCTGCTTGGGGTGTCGATCGCCTTCGGCCTGACGGTGGTGACCATGGCCTATGCCATTGGCCACATCTCTGGCTGCCACCTCAATCCGGCGGTGTCGATCGGTCTCGCCGCCGGCGGACGCTTCAAAGCCGGCGATCTGCCGGCCTACATCATCGCACAAGTGGCCGGCGCCGTGCTCGCTGCCGGCGTCCTCTATCTGATCGCAAGCGGCAAGCCCGGTTTCGACCTCGCCGGCGGTTTTGCCTCCAACGGTTACGCCGAGCATTCCCCGGGACAATACAGCCTCGGCGCCGCCGCTCTTTGTGAGGTGGTGCTGACCGCATTCTTCCTGTTCGTCATCATGGGCGCCACCGATGCCCGCGCTCCTGCCGGATTCGCGCCTATCGCCATCGGCCTGACCCTGACCCTCATCCACTTGATCAGCATCCCGGTGACCAACACCTCGGTGAACCCGGCGCGCAGTACCGGCCAGGCCCTGTTCGTCGGTGGCTGGGCGGTAGCGCAGCTGTGGATGTTCTGGGTCGCGCCGATCGCCGGGGCGGTCATCGGCAGCCTTGCTTATCGATTCGTCTCCAGCACCGGCAAAGTCGCGGCCAAAGGGCACGGCTGACGTCAGATCCGTTAGCTGTCCTCGATCACGGCGACCTGTGGATGCCGGTGGTCGAGGGCACCGTCCAGCTGAAGTTGTTCAGCTGAACAGCGCGCGATCGCCGTGAAGCCTCGCGCGCTCGCTTGACGCCTTAGAGGACGTCCGCGGTCGCCCCCGCCCGCAGCCGCTTCACTTCGCGCTCGAGGGTCGCGAGGCGCTGCTCGGTCCGCACCGCAAGGTCATAGGTGCCGATCGCGCACGCGGCCAGGCGCAGCCAGCGCTGATCGCCGTCCTCGCCTGGGCGATAACGGCAGAGATCGTTGATCATCTCAGTCTTTTTTGCGCTGTTCATGGCGGCTCCTTGGTGGGTTTGAAAATGGTGGTCCTTATTCCCGCTACCGGAAAAAATGGATTCACCAGGCTCCGGAGGTGGCATTTTGAGTACAATATGACTCGATCAATAAAAACTTTATAATGCCCCAGAAAACTGCTAACTTAGAATGTGCCTGAAGATTTCCTAATATACCTTAAACGATTGATAGACGACCGCTTCAAGAGTCGGCGTGCCTTCGTGCGCGCGGCTGAACCCGAAGGCAATGAAGACAGCTTGGTCAGCCAATTGTCGAAGGTGCTCGAGGGCAAGCGCCCGCCGCCGTTGAATCGCATCGAAGCCTGGGCGGATGCCTTGGGTTTAACCGGAGCGGATAAGGAATCGCTGATCAACCGTGCGACCTTGGAAAATTTGCATCCTGAAATCCGTTCGCGTTATGCGCGGATATTTGCAGAGCATGCAGCGCAGGGGGAGCGGATACGGCTGATGGAAGGTAGGGATGGAAAATCGCGGACAGGGGTAGGGCAATTGCGGGCGGCTAAGCCGACCCGCAAGGTCTAGTTCAGGAAGGGGCTGCGAAGGAATTTTTCTTCGTACGCACAATGCGCTCATCCCTGAAAATTGAGATAACTGCCAATTTTTTCGTGGGTTTAAACAACCACCTTCACTTATGACTTTTCATTATGAATAAAATGTACATAAGTCATTTCACTGCAGCTACTTAGGAGATTTGAGTGTGACACACTGTAAGTTTCTAACCTGACTAACCACCCGTGGGCGAGGCGTTGCGCATAATGCGCGGCCTATGTCCACCGCACAAACTCCCTCCCCGATTTCGATACCTTCGCTTGGCTGTGATTCGAATGGCCTGAC
>JBIILZ010000024.1:0-40508 GCA_044338255.1 Planctomycetota bacterium
CTGGTGCTGGTGCTGGTGCTGGTGCTGGTGCTGGTGCTGGTGCTGGTGCTGGTGCTGGTGCTGGTGCTGGTGCTGGTGCTGGTGCTGGTGCTGGTGCTGGTGCTGGTGCTGGTGCTGGTGCTGGTGCGGCATGGTCGGTGAAGGAAATCGCTGACGAGGGGCTTGAAGCCGATGCCGTGATAGGGCCATATGGCAGTTAGGTCGATCCTCCCCTTCCTTAGTTGGACAGCAGTGGGCTGTCCTATTGGAATTACAACTAACGACCAGGGCCACGCGAACGGTCACCAGGCTTGCTTGAGCCATGGTCACCAAATAATTCTGTGATTTCCAACGCCTTACCCCGGGATCAGGCCGTTGGTCTTCAAGAGCACAAACATCTGCTCGAGGTCGATGGGCTTGGTAAGGTATCCGCTGCAGTGTTCACGGGAAGCGGCGGGTATGTTCCTCGCGTCGCTCACGGATGCGCTGATGAAGATTCTGGTATGGGGTTCGCCCGTGAGCGCGTGTGCGGTCAAGAGCCCGCGGATCGCCGTCAAGGCGGACTGCCACCCCATGTCCGGCGTCATCACATCGAGCGTGATCAGTCGGAATGGGCGCTGATCGACCAAGGCCCTGCGCACGGCTTCGATAGCTTCGCCGCCGCTAGTCGCTTCTTCGACCGTGCCATATGCCCGCAGCGCCGCGCACAGCACCTTCCGGCATACCGGGTCATCATCGACAATCAGGCAACGCATCTAGTAGCATACCCTCAGAAAGGGTGGTTGGTCAACCCGTCATGACCGATCCTTCCGGCTTCTCAAACGCCACCATGCGTCGATAGTCGGGCCATGCCTGAACTCCAGCTCGATGGTCTGCCAGGTCCGACGCTGATTCATGGTGGTTTGGCCCCCGGCAATCTCGCCAGCCTGGCCCATGCCCACTGCCCATCGCATCCGCGTGCCGGCGCGCGCGCCTGTCTGGCAAAGATGCGCGCGGTCATGGAACTCGGCGTCCCCCAGGCTTTTCTGCCGCCGTTACTGCGGCCGGATGTGGGCTTCTTGCAGGCCTGCGGTTATGCTCCCGAGACGGCGCCACCTCAGCTGCTGCACGCGTCCGGCTCGACCGCCTACCAATGGACGGCTAACGCCGGCACCTGCGCCGCCGCCACCGATACCCGCGATGGGCGGGCACGGATCGTCGTCGCCAATCTCGCGGTGATGCTGCATCGCAGTCGTGAAGCCCCCTTGCGGGCGCAACAGTTGCGGGAGTTCCTGCCGGTGCAGGTCGTCGATGCCTTGCCACTGCACGCTAGCCTCGGCGATGAAGGCGCCGCCAATCACAGCCGCGTGGTCGGGCCGGCCGGCGTCTGTCATGTTTTTGTCTATGGTCATGATGGGGACGCCACTCTTACGGCCTCCACGCGCCTGCCTGCACGTCAGAGCCTGACTGCCAGCCAGGCCGTGGCCCGCCTGCTGCAGCTGCCACCGGAGCGCTGCCTGTTCGTACGCCAGTCGCCGCTGGCCATCGATGCCGGTGCCTTCCATAACGATGTGGTGATGGTCGGCGCCGAAGACCATCTCCTGCTCCATGAGCAGGCCTGGGTTGATCAGCCGGCGGTGCTCGCCGAATTGCAACGCCGCTGCGGCCGATTGCGCATCCGCGAAGTCAGTCGCACGGAGGTGAGCCTGGCGGAAGCCATCGCCAGCTACCTGTTCAATTCCCAACTCTTGAGCACCGCGAGCGGGTGGACGCTGATCGCTCCCGAAGAATGCGCCAGTGGGCCGGCGGCGACGATCGTGACGCGCTTGCGTGACGAAGGCTTCATCAGCCATGCCCGCCTGATCCAGGTACGCGAAAGCATGCATGGCGGCGGAGGTCCGGCGTGCTTGCGGCTGCGCGTGCCCCTGACCGATGCCGAGCTGGCCCGCGTACACCCCGGCATCCTCTTGACGCCGGCGCGCATCGCCGCTCTTGAGCAGTGGGTCGATGTCCATTATCGCGAGCGGCTCGTGCCTGCCGATCTCGCCGATCCGCAGCTGCTGCACGAGGCCCGCCAGGCGGTAGCCGCCCTGGCGCAGCTGCAGCTGCTGACGGTTCCGGAGACCAACCCATGATGCTGGCCCTGTCGATCGTGGTGCGTCCGCAAAAGGCCGAACTGCTGTGCCAGCGCCTGCTGCAGAGCGGCCTGGTTGATGAGCTGGCGGCCGCTGAATGCCGCGGCTATGGCCGGCAGAAGGGTCACCTCGAACACTACGAGGGCGGCGAATACCACATCGATTTCCTGCCCAAGGTACTGATCACCGGCGTCATCGACGCGGCTGACAAAACTCGCGTCATCGACATCATCTGCACTACCGCGCGCTCGGGGCGGATCGGCGACGGAAAGATCTTCCTGGTCCCCATCGCCACCACCGTCGAGTGAGATTCTTTCAGCGCGCGGTCACCGGCAGGATCGGTGCCGCTTTGGCGGGATCGATGTACCCCTTGGCGACACGGGCGGCGAGCTGTTGGCGCATCGAGGTGTGCGCGTGGCGGCCGATGACTTCGGCGATGGCCATTTCCGAACGCTCATCTTTGATCTCGACCCAGAACGCCGGGCTCGGTGCAAAGCTCTCATAGATCACCATGCGCCGGCGGCTGCCATCGACGCAGCGATCGCAACCGCGGTCGCGATAGTAGGTGCAGGCTTCGGTGGTCATGCCCAACTGCACGAGATGCGCGGGGTCGGGTTGGTATGGTTCGCGGCAAGCCGTGCAGGTCAGACGTACCAGGCGGGGCGCGACCACTCCGCGCAGCGTGCGCGCCAGTACGCGTGGTTCGATGCCCATCATCAGCAGCCCGGCAATAGTATCGGCGGCGTCATTCCAGCGGCAGCTGGCGATGACCTTGTGGCCATTGAGGGCGGCCTGGAAGACATCGCGGGTGGTGTCGCGATCACCCAGGCCATCGACGTCGAGCATCAGTACCAGATCCGGATACTGGCGCAAAGCCAGGCGCAGCGCGTCTTGCCGCGGGGTGCGGTGATCAACCTGGATCTGTGCGATATCATCGCATTCGACGTGAGTCTCTTCGGCGACGGCGACGGTGACCATGGCGCTGAGGTCGAGCAGACCGAGCATGCCGCCGAGGGTCTGACCCTTGCCGCTGCCGGCGGGGCCGGCGACCACCACCACCCCCGGCGCATTGCCCAGCCAGCCGCGCCATTGGCGGACGTCGGTGGCGGCGAAGCCCAGCTGCAGCAGATGCTGATGCGGTTTGACCAGGCCCATCAGGCGCAGGGCGGCACGTGGTCCCTGCAAGGTTGGCGCGAGGGTGAGCTTGGCCTGGCGACGCTGATGGTCGTGGTCGAATTCAAGGACGCCTTCGATCGGGCCTTCGACGCCGATGTTGGCCTGGCCAGCGGCGCTCTTGCAGGCATCGATGAGTTGCCGGAAGCCGCTGTGGCTGAGGCGCTCGATCTCCTTGAGCCCGGCGCGCGCGCGCATGCGCACGCGGCCACCGTTGGTGAGGGGTTCGAGGTGCAAGGACACCGCCCCGTCATCGACGCCCAGGCTGAGCAGCTGGTGCAGACGGCGGATGCCGGTCGGTTGCAGCTCCAGGCGGGCGCTGCGCCGCGTGGTATCGCGGATCGTCGGCGGTTGATCGGCGCCGAGGAATTGCAGATCGGTGAGCAGCTCGCGGGCATCGGCATAGCGATCCTCTGGGCGCTTGGCCAGGAGCCGATTGACCAGGGCCTCGACTTCATCGGGCAGATCGTGCAGGTGGCGACGCAAGGGCTCGGGTTCGAGCTGGGTATGGCAGGCCAGCCAGCCCATCAGATCGTGAGCCGCAAAGGGCCGTTTTCCGGCAAGGCATTCGTACAAGACGATGCCGAGGCTGTAGAGATCGCTGCGCCCATCGACGGCGAGTCCGCCGATCTGCTCGGGACTCATGTACGGCGGCGTACCGCAGGCGACGCCCTCGCCGGTGAGTTCGGTGCTTTCGGCGACCTGGCGTGCGAGTCCGAAATCGGCGACTTTGACCCCGCCGTGCTCATCGATCATGATGTTGTCGGGCTTGATGTCGCGATGCACCAATCCGAGATCATGCGCGGCCGCCAGGGCATAGGCGACTTCGGTGATGATGCGCAAGGCTTCTGGGCGTTCGAGCCGGCGTTCATGCGCGAGATGCTGACGGAGGTTCTCGCCGCCGACCATCTCCATGACGATGAAATGCCGGCCGCCGTCCTCGCCGGCATTGAGGATGCGCACCACGCTCGGATGATCGAGCTGGGCAGCGGCACGGGCCTCGCGCAGGAAGCGATCGACGAAGGTCGGTTTGGTCACCGACGAGACGTTGAGGACCTTGACCGCGACATCCTTGTCGAGCCCCTCATGACGGGCGCGATAGACGCAGCCCATGCCGCCCTGGCCAAGGATCGAGACGATCTCGCAGCCGGCCAGACGCTGTCCGATGAGGAGCTGTCCGGGATGGGTCGGTAGGAGTGCCGGGGTCGTGGTGCGGCTGCGGCTGCCGCTGCCCACGCCGACCTCGTCCGTCGGTGAAGCGATCACTGTGTCGGCCTGATCGATGGCGCCGCAGCTCGGACAGATGCCGGTCGAGGAATTGGAAAAGTCCGTATTACAAGCTGGGCAACGTGTAGACATGCTGGGCGGCACCCTATCAGTCGATGGCGGATGCGGCAGGCGATTTTTGCCAGCCGCTGCCGGACGCACTCATCCACGATTCACGCCCTGCTGGCGGCGTTCACCGCTGCCGGCGCGTCGCCGATCAGCGCGTTTTCGGGGTCACTTCGTTGCTGTCATAGATCCGTACGTTGTGCCAATATTTCCCGCAGCGGGCTATGAAATCGAGATGATCCTGGGCGACTTGATAGCGATCATGACCGGCGAGGTCGTGGAACCCGACCACCAGCTTGTAGGCATGCGAGCGATCGATCACCGGCCGCGAAGTTGACGCCGGCGTGCCGATGTGCCGAAAGCATACTGAGTCTATCTCGGTCAGAATTTTCAACCCGGCCTCGAACTCGGTGATCTGATCGTCGCTGAGATCGGGCTTCAATCAGAACAAGACGGTGTGCCGCATCATGGGCAGGGGCTCCAAGGTCTGGTTGGCTACGGAAAAGGGGCCGGTGGCTCAGAAGCGGGTGATGCCCAGTCCAAAGTGAATCTGGCTGGCGGAATCGCCGGGTTGACGATCGACCAGCCACGCGAAATCGAGGCTCACCGGCAGCTGGATCGGGAAGCGGATGCCGAGACCGATGGCGGTGCGCATATCGCTGAGCTTGGGATTTTCATGCTCGCCCCAGACATTGCCATAATCGGTGAAGGCCACCAGGCGGATGCCCTCGTTGGTGCCCATCACCGGGACGGACACTTCCGCGGTCAGGAGCAGATCCTTGGTGCCGCCGACATTGGCTTCCTGGCCGCGATTGTTGACCTGCTTGGGGCTGAGCTCGTAATCATCGAAGCCGCGATGACGGGGAGACTGGCCACCGCCGCGGTAGCGCGCATAGAACGGCACCATGTCGGTATCTGCCAGCGGATCGATGGCCTTGTAGCGACCGCTGAGGCGGAGGAAGGTCACGCCGCCGTCTTCGACCTCGTAGAGCGGCGAATACGTGTCGGCACTGGCGCTGACCTCGGCATATTGCGAGCTGCCTGGCAGAGGCGTGCCGTAGAGTGTCTGGTTGAGGCGGACCAGATAGCCGCTGGTGGGCAGCTGGCGATCATTGAGACGATCGTAGGTCTGGTACAGACCAGTGCTGTTCTCGTAATAATGCCCTTCGACGACATCGTTGGCGGCGTTGTCCCGGATTTCGGTGACCTCCATGTCGAAGTAGCCGTAGGTCATGCCCAGGGCGAGGTCGTTGTTGAGGAAACGGCGACCCAGGCTGACCGAGCCACCCAGCCGGCGTTCGTCCCATTCATAGGGCGATGAGTCCGAACGATAGCCATTGAGGGTCAGCTCATACGGACCGTCGAGCACGTGCGGATTGGTCCACGTGGTGGCGACCGAGCGCCGATCCTGCGAAGCATAGACATCGAACGACAGCGTCTGTCCGGCACCGCGATAGGCCTTGCCGGTGAGCACGCCCATGAGGTCGAAGTTGGCCTCGCTGTAGCCGATGCTGCCGAAGACGCCCGACGCGCTGCTATAGCCGAGTTCGAAACGTATCGAGCCGGTGGGTTTCTCGTCGACATCGACCTGCAGATCGACTTCGCCGGGACGGTCCTCAGGGAATTGCGGCTCGAGCTTCAAGGGGTGCGACAGTGCGCTGCGGCCAGTGAAGATGCCGGTGCGTTCGATCTGCCGCCGCGATTCATCGACCTGATCATCATTCCAGCGGTCGCCGGGATTGATCGCCATGCCGCGGCGGATCACCGCGTCACGGGTCACGAGGTTGCCATGGATGTCGACGCGGCCGACTTTGTAGCGGCTGCCTTCGGTGACATGCATGGTGAGATCGACGATGTGATTCTTGGTGTCGAGGCGACGATCGACGCCGACGTCGCAACGTGCATAGCCCTGATTGGAGATCACTCGCCGCGAACGTTCGATGGCTCCGAGGGCTTTGCCGAGATCGCGGCCGCGACGTTCTTCGCGGGGGTCACCATAGAGATCAAGACGCTTGAACCACGCCCCTTCGGGCATGGCGAAAGCTTCCAGCATCTGCGCCGAGGGGGCCACGGTATTGCCGAGGAAGTCGACCTTGCCCAGGCGGTAACGTTCGCCGGGTTCGACGGTGTAGATCAGCACCATGCGATCATTGTACTGGCCATCGGCGACGAGGTCCGGGCCGTGCCGGCGGCGCTCCTCGGTGGGCCGCACATAGTCGGCGATTTCACGGCGCGTCGAGACGAGCTTGGCATCGAGCCAGCCGAGGTCCTGCAAGGTACGGACGATCGAGCCTTCATCGAGGGCCACCAGCTCGGGCTGATAGGGCTTGCCGGTGTCGTTGAACAGGCCGCTGGGATTGTACACCCCGGGATCGAAGACCTTGGTCGAGACCCCAGACGGCAGGCCTTGGATGATCACCCGGCCGACCTCGATCTCCTGGGTGGTGTCGATGCGGAAGATCACCGTAGTAGTGCCGTCGACCTCCGGCGTCTCGATGGTGACCTTGGCATAGCGATGGCCATCGTCCTGGAGCTTGCGCAGCAGGGCGGCGCGATCGTTTTCGAGCAGTAGGGGATTGAGGTAGGTGCCGGGCTTGGTGTCGACCAGCTTCTTGAGCTTATCGCGGTCGAAGTAGCCCATCTCATTGAAGACCGCGGTGCTGTCGTCGGGGCCCGCCGGGCGCCAGTTGTACCCGTGTCGGACGACGCGTTCGAAGGTCTCGTAGCGGACATCGCCGACATACGGCAGCTCGACGAAGCGATAGCGCACCGTCACCGTCCGCCCGTCATCGCCATAGGTCAGGTCGGCTTTGACCTGCGTGAACGGCCCCATCTTTTCGATCGCGCGCACGTCGTCGGCCACCGCCTGCTGCAGCTGGCTGGTGACGTAGGAGCGCCCCTGCCGGACATCGACGATGAAGCGCACCCGGTCGGGGTGCACATGCTTGGCGCCGACGATCTCGACACCGCTGACTTGCAGAGTTGGCTCGGCGGCCTGGACCACGCCGGGGGCAACCGCGGCGCAGACGATCACGGCAGGAATGAACAGGCGGCTCAACGACACGAAGACTCCTGGGAGGTTCGGCATCGTAGACCCGGGATGTCGGGCGCCAGCGGTTGGCGCGGGCCGCAAGCGGGGTAGGGTGACGCGCATGGTTGACGTAACGCCGACGCTGCTGCAGGTCCGCGACCTGGTGAAGCATTTCCCGCAACGCTCCGGGGTTTTCGCCACCGCCAAGGGCGCCTTGCGGGCGGTCGATGGCGTCAGTTTTGACCTCCATGCCGGCGAAGCCCTGGGTCTGGTCGGCGAATCGGGGTGCGGCAAGACCACTACCGGCCGTTGCCTCCTGCGCCTGATCGAGCCCACCTCGGGCAGCATCCGCTTCAACGGCCAGGAGCTGGTCGGGCTCTCGCAGGCGCAATTACGGCCGATGCGCCGGCAATTGCAGATGATCTTCCAGGATCCCTACGGCTCGCTGAATCCGCGCATGACGGTGGGCGAAATTCTTGCCGAGCCCTTAGAAATCCACGGCCTGGCGCGCGGCGCGGCGGCACGCGAGCAGGCCGCGCGGTTGCTCGAACGGGTCGGCCTGGAAGCCTCGCACCTCGACCACTATCCCCATCAGTTTTCCGGCGGCCAACGCCAGCGGGTGTGCATCGCCAGGGCCCTGACCCTCAGCCCCCGGCTGATCGTGTGCGATGAACCGGTGAGCGCGCTCGATGTCTCGGTCCAGGCCCAGGTGCTCAACCTGCTGCAGGATCTGCAGCGCGAGCAGGGCATGGCCTATCTCTTCATCTCCCACGACCTGGCGGTGGTCTCGCACCTCTGCCAGCGCGTGGCGGTGATGTACCTTGGCGAGATCGTCGAACTGGCCCCCGTCGAGGTGCTCTATGAGCGGCCGCTGCATCCGTACACCCAGGCCTTGCTCTCGGCGGTGCCCAACCCGCAGCGAACTACTCCCCGCGTGGTCCTTGAGGGCGATCCGCCGAGTCCGACCGAGCCCAGTTCGGCGCGGCGCTTCACCAGCCGCTTCCCGCGCTTTGCCGAGGCCTTCACCGGCGGCGAGATCCGCCTGCAGGAAGCCGGCCCCGGGCATTGGGTACGCTGCGCCGATCTCGAGGTTCTCCGTCAGTTGGCCCACGATCAGGCCCACGCCCAGGCGCGGGCCTGAGCGTGTCCTTGCTGTTGACGCAGTTGGCCAGCGGCGCGCATCCGTGGACGCGCTGGGCTGACGACCCGCACGCTGATCCTCGGCCACGGCTGGTCTTTGTTGGCGAAGCCCTCGATCATTGGTCCTCGGCGCTGGCGGCGAGTCTGCAGGGCGATGTGGCCTTGCGTGCGGCCCTCGCCGAGGTCTTCGTGTGCCTGGCGGTGGATGTCGCCGCTGAGCCGCAGGTTGCCGCCCAGATGCAGCACGCCTTGCAGGCCACCACCGGCACCAGCGGCTGGCCGTTGCTGGCGATCTGCACGCCGGCCAAGGCGCCATTCGGAGCCACGCCGTGGCGCCGGGCGCATGATCTCGCGCATCTGCTGCTGCAGGCCGCCGAGGCCTGGCATCAGCGCCCTGGCGATTGCCAGGCCGACGCCGAGCGCCTCGCTGCTAGCGCGCAGGCGTTGCGCGCGGCACCGGCGGCAAGCGCCAAGCCGCTACGCCCGGGGCTGCTGTTGGACGGCGCCGAAGCCGCAGCCATGGAGCTCGCCGACACCTTGGAAGGTGGTTTCGGACCGCCGCCGCGCACCGCCGAGCCGGCGTTGTGGGGTTTTCTCATCGCCCGCGCAGCGCGCAGCGAAGCGCCACTTTCTCTCAGTAAACAACTCGAACGCTCGCTGGCGGCGCTGGTCGCCGGCGCTGCCCACGATCATCTCGCTGGCGGTTTCTTCCACGGCTGTGACGACGCGGCTTGGCGGCAACCGCGCTGCGCCAAACGGCTCACCGATCAGGCCCAGCTCGCCATGCTTCTGCTCGACGCCGCCAGCGCCGGGCAGCGTCCGCTGTGGCGCGAGGTGGCGCTGCGGACCCTGGCCTTCGCCGCTCAGGATCTGCGCCATGAGGATGGTTCATTCGCCCATGGTGTGCATGCCGACAGCCCCAGCGCGCCCGGGCGATGGGAAGACGGCGCCGTCTACCGTTGGAGCACGGCGCAGATCGCGGCCATCATCGGTGACGAGGGCGCACAGCTCGTCGCGCAACGTTTCGGATTGCCCGCCGAGCCCGGCGAGGCCGGTTTCCTGACGGTGGGTACGGCCCTCACATCCGCCCAGCAGGCGCGCCTGCCGGCGCTCATCCAGCGTTTGTATGTGGCACGCGGCGAACGCCCGCAACCACGTCGCGACGAGACGGTCTATGTGATCGAGCAAGCGCAGATCGCCTGCGCCTTGGAGCGCGCCGAGCTGGTCGCACTCGCCGAAGGTGTGCGGCCGCACCTCAGCGGCGATCATCCGTGGACCGGTCGGGCCCTGGCGGCGCGCTGGCGGCGTACGGGCGCACTCGAGCCGCGGGCCTTGGAAATCGCCGAGTTGGAATGTGTCGACGACGTTGATCCCGTTGGTGGGATCTCGACGGCGGCGGTGCTCGCGCACCTCAGACTGGATCTCGCGGAGCTTACCGGCGACGAGCAATGGCGGACCCGCGCTCGGGAGCAAGTAGATCAGGCCCGCGAGCGCTTGCGGACGGCACCGTTGGCGTGTGCGGGAATGCTGGGGGTGCTGGAGAGGATGTTGGTCAGGGGCGGGTAGGATCGGGTATTGCGGGGGTTGGAGACTGGTCTTTGGTCTCTGGTCTCTGGTCTCTGGTCTCTGGTCTCTGGTCGCTGGTCTCTGGTCGCTGGTCGCTGGTCGCTGGCCCCTGGTCCCTGGTCTCTGGTCCCTGGTCCCTGGTCCCTGGTTTCGTCAGCGACGCGAGGTCCCGAAGATTCTGCTTTCGAAAATTAACCATGCAGTACCTCGTGGCTAGCGACCAGCGACCAGCGACCAGGAACCAGGAACCAGAAGCCAGGAACCAGGAACCAGGAACCAGGAACCAGGAACCAGAAGCCAGAAGCCAGGAACCAGAAGCCAGAAGCCAGAAACCAGAAGCCAGGGACCAGACGCCGGAATCCCAAGCTCCTGCGGTCAGCTACAGTGCGTGAAACGTCGCCTTCAGCGCCGGATACAGCGCCCTGAAATGCGTTCGTACTTCGGCATATTCCTTCACCCGTTTGGCATTGGGCTTGAAGATTTTTTCAACTGGCCCCGGCGCACAGGCGGTGGCGAGTTTCACGCCGCAGGCGCCGACCAAGGCCAGTCTTGCTCCACCGAGGGCCGGTCCGGCGTCGGCGCCGGTGCGCAGGATGATCGTTGCCGCGCATGTATCGGCGAGGATCTGCATCCACAAGTCGCTACGCGTAGCACCGCCGGTTGCCGTCGCTTCTTTGACGGTGGTGCCGGTGGCGCGGATCAGCATCAATGATTCCGACAGGCCAAGGCAGATGCCTTCGAGCACCGCGCGCGTGAGATGCGCGCGGGTATGCCTACGCGTCAGGCCGATGAAGCCGCCACGCGCCTGGGCGTCGCACAACGGGGTACGCTCACCGGTGAGATAGGGCAGGAAGATCAGCCCATCGCAGCCCACCGGTGCGGTCGCGGCTTCGGCGGTCAGGGTCTCGAACGCCACACCGGCACACAGCGTATCGCGATACCACTGCAGCGATCCGGCCGCTGAGAGCATCACGCCCATCTGATGCCAAAGGCCGGGTATAGCATGGCAGAAAGTATGCAGACGTCCGTCTTTTTCAGGGCTATAGCCCTTGGTGGTGGTGAACACCACGCCGGAAGTACCAATCGCGATCGTGGTCTGGCCGGGCTTGATGCAGCCTGCGCCCACCGCGCCGGCCGCCTGATCACCAGCGCCACCGACCACCGGCACCCCGACGGGAATGCCCAGCTCTGCCGCGGCGGCGGCATGCACCGTGCCGGAGATGGCCGTGCCTTCGATGAGCCGACCGAGGTACGACTCGTCGATGTTGCAGGCCTTGAGCATCTTGACCGACCATGCGCGCTTGGCGACGTTCAGCAGCAGCATGCCGGCGGCGTCGCTCATCTCGGCGACCTTGTCGCCGGTCAGACGCCAACGCAGATAATCCTTGGGCAGGAGCACGGTCGCTACGCGCTTCCAGGCTTTCGGTTCGTGCTTCTGCACCCACAGCAATTTCGGGGCGGTGAAGCCGACCAGGGCGCGGTTGCCGGTCTCCTTGATCAGGCCGGGGACTTTCTTGTGCAGCAGATCACACTCGGCCTGGCAGCGCCCATCATTCCAGAGGATCGCCGGCCGTACGATTTCGCCGGCGGCATCGAGGAGAGTCGCGCCGTGCATCTGGCCACCGATGCCGATGCCTTCGATCTTCTGCTCGGGCGCTTGCGCGAGCACCGCCCGCACCGAATTGACCAGGCCCTGCCACCAGTCGTGTGGGTCCTGTTCGCTCCACTGCGGTTTCGGCGTCGATAGCGGGTATTCTGCGGTCGCCGTAGCGAGGATGGCGCCGTCGCGTGCGACGAGCACGGTTTTACAGCCAGAGGTGCCGAGATCGATGCCGAGAACTGCCATGGAGCTATCTTTGCTTATGTACTTATGGTTACGGTTACTTGGTTTCAGCGGCGATCGCCGCCATGGTGGCCCGCGCCATGCCGGTGCCTTCGACGATCTTGACCTTGGCCTTGCGGCCCTTGGCGGTGGGCTTGTTCCAGCGATCGATCAGGCCCGATTTGAGGTCCTTGTAGCGCTGCACGCACTCCATGATCACGCGATGCGCGACCAGGCGATCTTCCCAGCCATAGGTGTCCGACTTCTTGCCTTCGAGATCTTTGTAGATGTTGAAGAAATAGTCGACCTCGGCCAGGTAATGGCTGGCGAGATGCTGCAGACCGTGCACGTCGCGCATGCGCGGATCGGCGACCGGCACCGCCAGGATCTTGTGATCGAGGCCTTTGTCGTCGCGCATGATGAGCACACCCAGGGGGCGGACTTCGATCAGGCAGCCCGGAAACGTGTCATGTTCGACGATGACCACGACATCCAGCGGGTCGCCGTCCTCGGAGTGCGTCTGGGGGATGAAACCATACGCGCCGGGATAATGCACCGGGCTGTAGAGCGTGCGGTCGAGACGGAAGACATTCAGCTCTTTGTCGTACTCGTATTTGTTCGACGAGCCTTTGGGAATTTCGATGACCGCGTTGATCACGGTGGGCAGTTCGGGGCCCGGAGGCAGTTCCAAGTAGTTGGTCATCGAGATTATCCTTTGGGTAGGGTGAGGTTAGATTACGAACGGGTTAGATGCAACATCATATATGTGATCCTGCTCATCAAAGCGTGCATGGAAGTTCAAGCGAAAGCGCTTTCATGCTTCCATGCCCAGTGTTGCTACCTTGTCTGTGAGGTCTAGGCTGCTTTTTCTGTGCCCGCGCACAGATTCATCTTTCTTCGGGAATTTTCTTCAGGGATTTTATTCGCATGGCTTTCACCAAGCACTTCGCTGCCATTCCGACCATCAAGTATGAAGGGCCGGCATCGGCCAATCCCTTCGCTTACAAGTATTTTGACCCCAAAGCCAAGATCCTCGGCAAGCCGATGAAGGATTGGATGCGCAATGCCGTGTGCTACTGGCATACTTTCCGCGGCACGGCCTTGGACATCTTCGGACCCGGCACCCTGGTGCGTCCGTGGGAAGATGGCACCAACTCGCTGGCGATGGCGGTCAAGCGCACGGAGGTCGTGTTCGACTTCATCACCAAGTTGGGTGTCGAGTACTACTGCTTCCACGATCGCGACGTCTCGCCCGAGGGCGCCAATGTCAGCGAGACCAACAAGAACCTGTGGGTCGTCGCCGAGCGCTTGAAGGAGCTGCAGAAGGCCACCGGCGTCAAGCTCCTGTGGGGCACCGCGAACATGTTCTCGCACCCGCGCTACAGCCAGGGTGCGGCCACCAGTCCGAATGCCGAAGTCTTCGCGCACTGCGCCAACTCGGTGAAGGAGATGCTCGATGTGAGCAAGTTCCTGGGCGGCGAGAACTACGTCTTCTGGGGCGGTCGCGAAGGTTACAACAGCCTCCTCAATACCGATATGGGCCGCGAGCAGAAGCACGCCGGGCTGTTCTTCCAGCTGGCCGTGGACTACGCCAAGAAGATCGGCTTCAAAGGCCAGTTCCTGATCGAGCCCAAGGCCTGCGAGCCGACCAAGCACCAGTACGATTTCGACAGCGCCACGGTCCTTGGCATGCTCCGCAAATTCGGACTCGAGAAGCATTTTAAGATCAACATCGAACAGAACCACGCGACCCTCGCCGGTCACGATTTCTGCCACGAAATCGCGGTGGCGGTGGCCGACAACGCCCTCGGCTCGATCGATAGCAATCGCGGCGATGTCATGAACGGTTGGGACACCGACCAATTCCCCAATGACTACCGTGAATGCGCCCAGGCCTGGACGCTGATCCTGCAGCAGAAGAACGGCATGGGCAGCGGCGGCTTGAACTACGACGCCAAGGTTCGTCGTGACAGCTACGATGTCGAAGACATGTTCTTCGCCCACATCTGCGGCATCGACACCTGGGCCCGCGGCTTGCGCATCGCCGAGAAGATCATCAAGGACAAGGAGCTGGCGACGTTCGTCGACAAGCGCTATGCGTCCTATGACAAGGGCATCGGCAAGCAGATCGAATCCGGCAAGGTCGATCTCGAGACCTTGCAGAAGTACATCATCGCCAAGGGCGAAGCCGCTCCGCTGGCCTCGGCGCGTCAGGAATATCTCGAAAACCTGGTCAATCGCTTCTGCTGAGCAGTTGGAGGTTGATGGTCGCAACGCACACACCACCCGGCTCTGCTGGGTGGTGTGTGCGCTTAGCGACGGCGCACGTGGGGTCTATTTTCGGCGGCGCACGAGGAGGCCGGCGAACGAGAAGGCCAGGATAAGGGCTAAGCTGCCGGCTCCGCACAGACCGCCACTAGAGCCTCCCGAATCGCCGCCGGGGCTGGCGGTCGTGCCAGTCGAGGTGGTGCTCGTGGTGGTCCCGGCAGTGCTCGTGCTCGTAGTGGTGCTCGTGCTCGTAGTTGAACCACCACCCGGTGAATTGTTGGCAATGGTGACCGTGGCGGAGGAGGCGCTGCCGACGACATAGGACGCATTCGGACTGAGTGTCAGAATGACGGTTTCGGCTGCTTCCGTAAGGGCGTCGACGAGCGGTGTCACGGAGATCGTGGTGCTCGGCGCATTCGCCGGAATGAGTGCGCTGGCAGTGATGGTCTGGTAATCGGTGCCGTTGGTGGCCGAACCGCCGATGGTATAGGCGACGGTCGTAGCGCTCGTCGGCGGAGGTGTCATGGTGATGGTGAACACGCCCGCCGTCGGGCCAGCTTCACTGGCGGCCGCGGTGGTCGCCGCGATGGTTGCGATGACGGCTGCGGGGGTGGAGCCGGTCAAGGTCCAACGTCCGAGGCTGCCATACGAGGTGTATCCCGTCGGCGACGCGACGAGCGGATTGCCCTCGCCGTCATTGGCGATGTGCAGGAAATAGGTGCCGGCAGCGACAGTGGTCGAGATGCCGGCGTTGACGGCACCGGCCGGCGCGGCGGCGGTGATCAGGCTACCGGAGGCAGTGTAGAGCGAAAGTTTGACGTCGAGGTTGCCGCCATGGGTATGTTCCGGGCTGAGCCAGGTGGCGGCATTCAAGGTAATCGGTCCAGCGCCGCAGCTGAAGGATACGACATCGACGTCGGAACGCTGGCCGATGATGCCGGTGGCGTTCAACGTCGTGCCGCTGATGTCGGTGGCGGTGGCGGCATTGTTGCCGAAATCATCGGCACGATAAGTCAGGTAGCTGGCGATGATGGTGAGGTCGTCCTGAAGAGCATTGTTGGCATTGTTGGCATTGTAGGCATTGAAATATTCGCCCTTCGAGAACTGTGACACATTGCGATCATAACCGGTGCCCATGATCGGCCCCCAGGAAGTGGCGCCGCTGCCGTGTCCACCGTAATAACCATCGGGGTCGGCGTTGGTGGAATCGTGCGACAGGCCGACGTTATGGCCCATCTCATGGGCGCAGGCTTCGGCGATATAGCTCTCATCGCTGCCGAGATTGTCGTAAAAGACGAAAGCTGGGGAGTGGGTTGAGGCATAATTGGATTCGCCAAAAACACCAACATAGGCAACGCCGCCGGAACCGGGGGGAATGACGCCGACTGAGTCCTTGGTGATCACCACGTGGCCGGTGACATTGTTTAGCGAGCCTTCCATTGCCGCCGAGTCGGTGGTCACGTCGACATTGAACGGGGCATAATCTTCAGCGACGCGTTGCCAGACTTCGAGGATGACGGTCTGTTCGGCGTCATTGAACGTTGTCGGTTGACCGTCGAGATCAAAGGGCGGGCAGATCAGCGGATTGGCAACCGTGCCTTTATTCCAGGCGGTATTGGTGACCGTGGCGCCATTGAAATCGAGATAGATGCGATTCACCGCCCCGAGTTTGCTGTGGTAGCTCGGCTGATTGGCGATCGGCACGGCCGCGCGGGCCGTGGAGGTCAGAGCGGCAGCGGCCCGGGGTCGGGCGGCCGTTGGTGCCGGCGCGCTGTTGCGGCAGGAGAAATAGACCCCGCCATTGCGATCAGCGTGCAGATCGGTGACGTCATGGTCATGAAAATGCATGCGCGAGAGCCGCGTAAGCGCATTCGCGCGAGCCGCCGGCGGGAGTGCCGCGAGCTCTTGATGGAAACGACCAGGAATGATTTCAGCCATGGTCACCTCTCGCCCACCGCCATGCATGGCTTCCGCGGCCCACGACTGCACCTGGAAAACAATACCGAGAATAAAAATTATTCGTAAGAGGCGCATATGGCTTGAGTATCGAACTCGGAGGTGATGCGCAATTGACGACTGGCGTTGTGGCCGCGCTGCGCTGGCTCGCCGGCCTCTATGACATAGCGTGTGCTGCCTGTGAAAACGGTCCTCGTGATTGCCTATGGCGGCGGCCATATGGCCTGTTTATTGCCGGTCATTGAACAGCTACGAAGCAGCAGCGACGTGCGCGTGGAAGTCGTGGCCCTGACCACGGCTGCCGCCCTGTGCGCGCAACGTGGCATTCCTTATCGCGGTTTTCGGGATTTCCCCGAGGTCTGCGATGCCCGCGCCGAGGCCCATGGGCGGCGCCTGGCGGCATTGAATCCGCCGCATCCGCAGGTGGCTCCGGCCGAGAGCATCGCCTATTTGGGGGCCAGTTATCGCGACCTGGAGGACGCGCATGGGGCGGTCGGAGCCGCCCAGCTTTTTGCACGCGAGGGCCGCCAGGCGTTTCTGCCGGTGGCGTCGCTGAAGCGGATCCTCGCCAGCATCCGTCCGGATGCGCTGTTGGTGACGAGTGCGCCGCGCGCCGAATGGGCGGCGGTGATCGCCGCCCGTGCCGCCGGCATTCCCGCGGTGGTGGTCGTGGATCTGTTCGGCCTGTCCGAGCAGGAGCGCCTCGTGGACCCTGCATATGGCGATGTCATCTGCGTTCTCACCGAGGCTGTGCGCGAGCGCATTCTCGCCGGCGGACGGCCCGCGACGCAGGCCTGCGTCACCGGCAATCCGGTCTTCGATGGTCTGGCCGAGCCCGGTTTGCGCGTACGTGGCCGTGAGCTGCGACAGCAGCGGGGCTGGGATGCGGCGCGCGTCATCACCTGGGCCAGCCAGCCCGAGCCATCCGCTCCGCAGCTACCCCGACGCATCGAGGCGACCTTGATCGCGGCCCTCGCCGCGCATCCCGATTGGCACCTCGTCATCCGTCCGCATCCCAGCGATGTCTACGCCCTCCCGCCGGCGAGCGCCCAGCTCACGCTCAGTACCCGCGCCGATGATCTCCATACCCTGCTCGCGGCCAGCGATGCGGTGGTGACCATGACCTCGACCGTTGGGCTTGAGGCGGCCTTGCTGGGGGTTCCGCTGGTGACCTGGGACGCCAGCGAGAACACCCCGTATTGCCCATATGCGAGCATGGGTCTGGCGCGTGGCGTCACCGATTTCGCGGCTCTTGCTCCGGCCCTGGTCGAGGCCCTTGCCGGTCGCGGTCCACGGGCGGAGTTGCCGCAGGTGGGCGCCGCAACCCGTCTGATCAGCGCCCGAGTACGAGAAATTTTGCAGCTCGCGAGCGCAACTAACGCCTGAAAAAAGGACGTATGGTGCCGTTGCTTTTGAGGTGCCTAGCGTAACCTAGGGCGCGCTTAGCGGCGCCGTTTGAGCTTTCCAGGTGGTTAGATGACGTCCGTAGAGCGTGTGTCTTACGATTACTCCCGTCATATTTTGTAATCCCCGTGTAGATGCCATGTCCCTGTGTCTGACTCCTCGCATCGAACGCATCGCCCAAGCCGTCACCGGACGCGATGAATCTTTTTTCGCGGCCGACATCGATGCCAGCATCGATCGCCTGCGCGAGAGCATCCACGGGCGCCGGGTCCTGGTCGCCGGCGGGGCGGGATCGATCGGCTCGGCGACGATCCTCGAGCTGCTGGCCTTCTCGCCGGCGGCGGTGGCGGTGCTCGACCCTTCCGAGAACAACCTCGCCGAGCTGATCCGCACCGTGCGTTCGCAGCCCGAGCCGTTCACCGGCGAGTTCCTGGTGCAGCCCTTGGATTACGGCAGCGCCCTTGCCGCCGGCTGGTTGGCGGCGCAGGCGGCGGCGCACAGACCATTCGATATCGTCCTCAGCTTCGCGGCTTTGAAACATGTGCGCAGCGAGCGCGACCAGTTCAGCCTCTGCCGCATGTTGGAAGTGAACCTGCTCAAGGGCGATCGCTTCCTGGCCACCTGCCGCCGTCAGGGACATGGGCAGCGCGTCGGCATCTTCCTGGTGTCTACCGATAAGGCCGCCAATCCCGTGAGCCTCATGGGCGCGAGTAAGCGCGCCATGGAGCTGCTGCTCTGGGCCCACGCCCAGCCTGGGGCTCCGGCGTCGCTGCTTGATGGCGGCTCTTTGTCGGCCGGCCGTGAGTCGTCGGCCGGCCGTGAGTCGTCGGCAGGCCGTGAGTCGTCGGCCGGCCGTGAGGCTCCGCCCGTTGCCCACATCAGCACCACGCGCTTCGCCAACGTCGCCTTCTCCGATGGCAGCCTGCCGTGGAGCTTTCTCCAGCGCTTGGAAAAGCAGCAGCCCCTGGCCGCACCCGGCGATATCCGCCGCTACCTGGTGAGCCCGCGCGAGGCCGGCCAGCTCTGCCTGTTGGCGGCATTCTGCTGTCCGCATCGGCATCTGCTGGTACCGACGCTGTCGCCCGAGAATGATCTGGTGACCTTCACCGACATCGCTGAGCAGACGTTAAAGGCCTATGGTCTGGCCCCGGCGTGGTACGAGGACGAGTCCCTCGCACGCCTGGCGGTGGCCGAGGAATACGCCCGCGGTTGCTGGCCGGTGCTGGTCACGCGCTCGGATACCAGCGGCGAGAAGGACATCGAGGAATTCGTCGGCAAGGACGAGCACGTGCGCTCGGTGGCCGGCCTCATCGGTGTGCATGCGATCGCTGGCAGCAGCGTCGATCTGCCGGCGTTTAGCGCTTTCCTCACCCTGGTCGATAATGCCTGCACCAGCGGGGTCACGCCGAGCAAGGAAGCTCTCGCCGAGGCCTTGGCGGCGGTGGTGCCCGGACTGCGTCATCAGGAAACGGGTCGCTCGCTCGACTCGAAGATGTGAGCATGAGCACTCTCTCCGCCTCGCCTGTCTCGTCCGCCTCGCCGGCCTCGTCTGCTTCGCCCGTGCCGATTCCGCTGTGCGAACCCTACCTGCGCGGCAACGAACGGCGCTATATCGACGACTGCCTGACCACCAACTTCGTCAGTAGCGTCGGCGTCTATGTTGATCGCTTCGAGCGCGAATTCGCCGCCTACACCGGTAGCCCGTATGCGGTGGCCTGCGTCAACGGTACCGCCGCCATCCATCTCGCCTTATATGTCAGCGGCGTCGGGGCCGGCGACACGGTGCTGGTCAGCGACTTCACCTTCATCGCCACCGCCAATCCGGTGCGCTACCTCGGGGCCGTGCCGGTATTCGTCGATAGCGAGGCGCACAGCTGGAATCTCGATCCGCGGCGCACCGTCGAGGCCCTCGCTGATTTGGCTGGCAAGAACCAGCTCCCGAAGGCGGTGCTGGCGGTGCACATCCTCGGCCAGCCGGCTGACCTCGGGCCGATCGTCGAGGCCTGCGCGCACTACGGCATCCCGCTCATCGAAGACGCCGCCGAGGCCCTCGGCGCGCGCTATGACGCGGATTATCCGCATCCCCAGGTCGCCGGCCGCCATGTCGGCACCATCGGCCGCATCGGGATCTTCTCGTTTAACGGCAACAAGCTGATCACCACCGGCGGTGGCGGCATGCTCACCACTGCCGACGCGGCCCTGGCCAAGCGCCTCAAGCATCTCAGCACCCAGGCCAAGCTGCCGGGCCTGGCCTTCGTCCACGACGAGGTCGGCTTCAACTATCGCCTGACCAACCTCGCCGCCGCCATGGGCGTCGCGCAGCTCGAACAGATCGCACACTTCCTGGCGCGCAAACAGCACATCGCCGATCGCTATGCGCGGCTGTGCGCCGCCAAGGGCTGGACCTATCACCCGGTGCTGCCGCGGACCACGCCCAGCCGCTGGCTGACCTCGTGCCTGGTCGGCCCCCGGCGCGATGAGCTGCTGCAGCGCCTGACCGCCGCCGGCATCGGTGCCCGTCCGCTGTGGTTGCCGCTCAGCTCCCAGGGGCCGTTCCGCGACTTCCCGCGCTATGCCACGGGCGTCGCGGCGCGGCTCGCGGCCGAGGGCTTGTCGTTGCCGTGTTCAGTGTCGCTCAGCGACGAGCAGCTCGATCGCGTCTGCGCCGTGCTGGAGTCGGCGTGAGCCCGCTGATCCTCATCCCCGTGCGTGGCGGCTCGAAGGGCATCCCGCGCAAAAACCTCCAGACGGTGGCGGGCATCAGCCTCGTCGGCCGGGCGGTGCGTGCCGCGCGCGCGGCCTGCGCGCTGCTTGGCGGCGGGCGGGTAGTCGTCGATAGCGATGATGCCGAGCTGCTCGCCGAAGGGCGCCGCTGGGGCGCCGAGACGCCCTATGTGCGCCCGGCAGCATTGGCCAGCGACAGCGCCGGCAGCATGGAAGTCGTCGCCCACGCCCTCACCGCGCTCGCGGTTGATGCGCGCACGCCGATCGTCCTCGTCCAGGCCACCAGTCCGCTGGTCACCGGCGCGCACATCGCCGACTGCGTGCGCGCCTTCGACGGCGTGGTGCCGGTGGTCAGCGTCACGCCGGCGGAACATCATCCGGTGTGGTCGTATGCGCTCGTCGACGGCGTCCTGCAGCCTTTGCTGCCGGCCCTCGCTGGCACCCGTCGCCAGGATCTGCCGGCGGCCTACCGCCTCAGCGGCGCGGTTTACGTCGGCGCGGTCGCCGATGTCCGCGCCGGCAAGCACTTCGTGCAGCCGGGCCGCACGCGCACGGTCATCAGCACCGATCCGGCGATCGATATCGACACCCCGGCCGACCTGCTCATGGCCGAGGCTTTTGTTTCGGCGATGGCGACGGCGACAGCGCCGGAGATGCGCCTCGGCAACCAGCTCATCGGCCCCGGCCATCCCTGCTACATCATCGCCGAGGCTGGCGTCAATCACGACGGTGATTTCGACCAGGCGCGGCGCCTCATCGATGCCGCCGCCGCCGCCGGCGCCGACGCCGTCAAATTCCAGACCTGGCAGACGGAACTGATCTGCCGCCCGGGAGCTGCCACCGCCGCTTATCAGCAGAGCGCCACCGGGGCCACTGATCAGTTCACCATGCTCAAGGCGCTCGAGCTGCCGTATGCGTGGCATGCGCCGTTGCGCGATCACGCCGCCGCCATCGGCATCCAGTTCCTGTCGACGCCGGACGAGATCGTCAGTGCCCGTTTTCTCGCCGGGCTCGGCCTGCCCTTTCTCAAGATCGGCTCGGCGGAACTCGACAATCTGCCGTTGCTCGATGGCGTCGGGCGCCTCGGCCTGCCGCTGCTGCTCTCGACCGGCATGGGCGAGCTGCACGAGGTCGCCACCGCCCTCGATACCCTGCGCACCGCCGGCTGCCCAGGGGTGGCGTTGTTCCACTGCGTCAGTGATTACCCGGCGCCCTTGGCGCAGATGAACATCCGCGCCATCGCCACCTTGCGCCGGGCCTTCGGCGTGCCGGTGGGCCTCAGCGATCATTTCCCCGGCGTCGAAGCCGCTGTCGCCGCCGTCGGCATCGGCATGGATATCTGGGAGAAGCATTTCACCACCGATCGCCAGCGCCCCGGCCCCGACCATCGCATGAGTCTAGAGCCCGCCGAACTCGCGGCGCAGATCCGCGCCGTGCGCGCCGCCGAGCAGGCCCTCGGCGACGGCCGCAAGGTGCCGCAGGCTGCCGAGCTCTCGACCCGTGCCGTGGTCCGTAAGCGCCTCTGCGCGGCGCGCGCCCTCGCCGTCGGCGAGGTCATCACCGCCGCCGATCTCACCGGCTTGCGCGCTGAAGCCGGGCTGCCGGTGTCGGCCTGGCAGGCGACCTTGGGACAGCGCGTCACGCGGGCGGTGGAACACCTCGCGCCACTGACTGCTGACGATGTGGCTCATGTCTGAGGGGCTCATGTCTGAGGGGCTCATGTCTGAGGGGCGCACGTCGATGCTGGTGATCAGCACCTCGCGCAGCGAGTCCGGGCAGCTGGCCCCGCTCGCGCGCCTCGCCGGTTGCCCGCTGGTGGTCTGCGGCATGCACCTCGACAGCGCTACGCCGATCGCCGCCGAGATCGCCGGCATCGAGATCATCCGCCTGCCCCGACCGGCGGATTCGCTGGGCCTGGTACATCAGGTCGCCCTTCGCGAGCTGCTCGCGACGCGTCGGCCCGAGGTAGTGTTCATCCTTGGTGATCGCTTCGAATTGCTGGAGCTGGTGCTGCCGCTGGTGCTCGCGGGCGTGACCATCGCCCATCTCTCGGGCGGCGAGCGCACCGCCGGGGCCATCGACGATGTCGTGCGCAACGCCATCAGCCAGGTCGCCACCCGGCATTACCCCGCGCACGAGCTGGCCGCCGAGCGCTTGGTGCAGATGGGCATTCCCGCGGCGCAGATCTGCGTCGCCGGCGAGCCCGGCCTCGACGCGATCCGCTGCGAGGCCCGCCCGGCGCTGGATCGCGTCATCGGTGCCCATGATGTGCTGGTCGCGCTGCATCCGGTGACCCGCGATCAGGCCGAGACCGAGGCCTGCATCAGCGCCATCCAGGGCGCGGCGGCGCGCTCGCCCGGCACCTGGCACGTCTCGACGCCCAACGGTGATCCCGGCAGCGAACGTATCCGCGCCGCCTTGCAGGGCGGAAATTTCGCGCCGTTTCCCAATCGCGGCGCGGCGTGGTTTCGGGCGATGACGGCGGCCTGCGGGGTGCAGGTCGGCAACTCCAGTGCCGGCTTGGTCGAGGCCCCGTCGCTGGGCTGCGCCACGGTCGATATCGGCCATCGTCAGCACGGTCGGCCGCGCGGCGCCTCGGTGGTGACGCTGTTGCAGCCGTCCGCCGACGGTCTGCTGACCGCCGTTGCCGAAGCCCGTCAGCGCCGCGCGTTGGCCACGCCGGAAACCAACCCCTATGGCGATGGTCACACTTGCGCGCGGATCCTCGCGCACCTGTGCGCCACGCGGGCCCTGGGAGCAGGCGCTCCATGAGTTGGTTGCTGCCCGAAGCCGTCGACGTCGCCGCCCTCGATGTCTATTACGATCCGGCCTACCTGCGCTCGGTCGCCGGTGGCGATGAGGTGCGCGTGCTCAGCCAGCCGCATGTGCTCCTGCCGCTGGTGCTGCGACGTCTGCCGGAATGGCTGGGCGAATCCGCGGCCTATGACGCCGAATCGCCCTACGGCTATGCGGCGCCGATCGTCAGTGGCCCGGTCGATTGGGATGCCGTGTGCGCCGAGCTGCGCCAGCAGGGGGTCATCAATGCCTTCCTGCGCAGTCATCCGTTGCAGACGTGGTGCGGACTGCCGGCCCTGCAGACCTCGTCGACGGCAGTGATTCCTTTGGCCGAGGGGCGGGCCCAGGCTTTTGCCGGCGGCCGCTGCGCGACCCATCGCTCGCAGGTCAACCGCGCCAAGGCCCTTGGCTTCAGCACCGAGATCGTCGAAGCCCCAGCCTCGCTGAACGACTTCCAGGCCTTGTATGAGCGCACCATGGCGCGCCTGCAGGCCGCCGATTTCTACCATTTCGCCACCGCCGCTTGGCGCGATCTGCTGGCCTTGGGCAGCAAGCTGGCGCTGATCACGGTTCGCGATGCGCAGGCCGAGGTCCATGCCCAGGCGCTGTTCCTGCGCGGGCAGCGCTATGCGCACTATCACCTCAGCGCGCGCCGCGACGATGCCCACAATGCCGCCGGGCACCTGCAGTTCGAAGCCGCCGCCGATTGGGCGAGCGCGCATGGCTGCCAGGCCCTGCACCTCGGCGGCGGCAGCAGCGGCCGCGAGGACGACGGCCTGCTCGCCTTCAAACGCCGCATCGGCCGTACTGATGCTACGTTCCAGGTCGCCGGCCTGATCGCCGATGTTCCTCGTCACCAGCAGTGCGTCGCCCATTGGGCCGAACGCAGCGGGCAGACCCCGCGCTGGTTCCAAGCTTACCGACAACCCGTGGCGGCGCTGCACGTATGACTTTTCCCTCTCCTGATATCGTCCTGCCGGTCACGGCCAGCGCCTTGGAGGCGATGCGCGCCATCGACGCCTCGGGCCTGGAAGTGGCGCTGATCTGCACCGCCGACGGGCGTCTGCGTGCGATCGTCACTGATGGCGATCTGCGCCGCGCGATCCTCAAGGGCCAGCCGCTGACGACGCCCGCGGTCGAGATCGGCAACCAGCAATTCACCAGCGTGTCGCCGAGCGGTTCGCGCGCCGACGCCGTGCGTCTGATGCTGGCGCGCAGCTTCAAGTGCGTGCCGGTGATCGATGCCCAGGGCGTGCTCGTCGATCTGCACACGCTGCATGGCGCGCTGCAGGTTCCCGACTGCGGTTCATGGGCGGTGATCATGGCCGGCGGCAAGGGCGAGCGCCTCGGCGAACTGACCCAGGCCATCCCCAAGCCGATGCTGCCGGTGGGCGATAAGCCGATCCTTGAGCATCTCGTGCATCTGCTGGTCGGTCACGGCATCCGCCGCATCTTCCTCAGCGTCGGCTATCTTGGGCAGATGATCGAGGATCACTTCCGCGATGGCGAGCGCTTTCGCTGCCGCATCGACTACCTCCGTGAAGATCAGCCGTTGGGTACCGGCGGCGCCCTGTCGCTGATTCGCGAGCTACCGACGGCGCCGTTGCTGGTGATGAACGGCGATCTCGTCACCGCCGTCAACCTCACGCGCATGCTCGCATTCCACCGTCAGAATCAGCACGCCGCGACCATCGCCCTGCGCGATCACGTGGTCAAGGTGCCCTTCGGCGTCGTCGATACCGAGGCCGGGCGGGTGACCGCCTTGCGCGAGAAGCCGGTGCTGTCGTACGCCATCAATGCCGGCATCTACGCCCTTGAGCCGCGCCTGCTAGCGCGCATTCCCGGCGACCGCCTCTTCCCGATCACCGAGCTCTTCGACGACTGCCTCAAGCGCGGCGAGTCGGTTGGTGGCTACCATCTCGACGAGACCTGGAACGACATCGGCCTTCCCGAAGAATATGCCCGCATTGGCAGCGGGGCTGGAACAGGAACAGGAACATGAGCTGGCATCTCCTCAGGCCACCGACCCACGTCGATCCGCGCGGCGCCCTGACCGCCATCGACGAGCACGAATTCCCCTTCGTGCCCAAGCGCGTGTACTGGATCCATGACGTGCCCGCCGGCACCATCCGCGGCGCTCATGCGCACCGCGACCAGCATCAGATCCTGGTCTGCCTCAGCGGCCGTTTGAGCGTGCCCCTCGATGACGGCCACGGCCGTCAGGAGACCATCATCCTCGACGATCCGCGCCTGGCTCTGCACATTGAGCCGCGGGTGTGGAGCCATCAGCAGGCACTGGATGCCGGCACGCGCTGGCTGTTCATTGCTAGCGGGCGCCTCGACCCCGCCGAATACGTGCGCACCCTCGAAGAATTCCGGGCCTTGTTCTGATATGACGGTTCCTCCGATCGCCTTCGCCGACCTCGGTGGGCTACATGCCCAGCAAGCCGATGAGCTCAGCGCCGCCGCCACCCGCATCCTCAGCAAGGGCCACTACGTTTCGGGTCCCGAGGTCGAAGCCTTCGAGCGCGACTGGGCGGCCTACTGCGACGCGCCGCATGCCGTCGGCGTCGCCAATGGCCTCGAAGCCCTGGTGCTCGGTTTGCAGGTCTGCGGCGTCGGTCCCGGTGACGAGGTCATCGTGCCCGCCAACACCTACATCGCCACGTTCTTGGCGATCAGCCAGGTCGGCGCCCGACCGATCCCGGTGGAGCCCTGCGAGGGCACCTGCAACCTCGATCCGGCGCTGGTCGAGCGCGCCATCACCGCCCGCACCAAGGCGATGATGCCGGTGCACCTCTATGGTCTGCCGGCGGACATGGCGCCGCTGCTGGCGATCGCCCGCGCGCATGGCCTGCGCGTGGTCGAGGACGCCGCCCAGGCCCACGGTGCGAGCTATCAGGGCAAGCGCCTCGGCAGCCATGGCGATGTCATCGCCTGGAGCTTCTATCCGACCAAGAACCTTGGTGCCGCCGGCGAGGCGGGGGCGATCACCACCGCCGATGCGGATCTCGCCGAGGCCGTGCGCGTACGCCGCAATTACGGCTCGAAGCAGCGCTACATCTGCGAGGTCATCGGTCGCAACAGTCGCCTCGATGAACTGCAGGCGGCGCTGCTGCGCGTCAAACTTCGTCGCCTGGATCTGTGGAACGCGCGCCGCGCGGAGCTTGCGGCGCGCTATGAGCCGGTGGTGCGGGCGATCGGCCTGCGCCGGCAAGAGCTGCCTGCGGGCCATCAATCGGTGCACCATCTCTTCACCGTGCGCACCCCGCACCGTCAGCATCTGCAGGCGCACCTGCAGGCCGCTGGCGTGCCCTCGATCGTGCACTACCCGATCCCGCCGCACCTGCAGGGCGCGTATCGCGAGCTGGGTTTCGCGCGCGGCAGCTTCCCGATCACCGAACGCATCCACGACACGATCCTCAGCCTGCCCCTGCATCCCACGCTCAGCGACGCGCAGCAGGACCTCGTCATCGCCGCCCTCAACGCCTGGCGTGCACCATGCTGACGCGCTTCACGACCCTCGCGATCGGCGACAAGTCGATCTACGCCGTGCGCACCGCCTATGCGATGCTCTCGGTCCTCGCCAAGCTGCCGCAGGGCAGCAATGCCGAGCTGACCATCGTCACCGATCACCCCCGGCGTTTCGCGTGGTTGGCCGACACCATCCGCATCGTCGAGGTCGATGCCGCGACGGTTGAGAAGTGGAAGGGTCCGGCGAACTACTTCTTCCGCTGCGAGATCGGCGTGCTCCAGCATCTTGCTACTCTCGGCGAGGCGAACCTCGTCTACCTCGACTCCGACATCATCGTCCGCCGCGAGCTGAGCGGCTTCCTCGCCGCCCTCACGGGCGGGGCGCGCTTCATGCATATGCGCGAGCGCGACATCGACCGCAGTCCGCGCAAGGGCGAGCAGGAACTGTGGCGGCAGGTGCGCGGCAAGACCGCCGCCGGCATCACCCTGCAGGCGCCGTGCACGATGTGGAATGCCGGGGTCATGGCGGTGCCGTGGGCCGAGCGCGGACTGATCGATCAGGTCGCCGAGCTCACCGACGGGCTGATGGCCCAGGGCGTCACCCATTGGCTGGTCGAGCAGCTCGCCTATGGCCAGGTCTTTCAACAGACCCTGGGTCTGCAGGCGGCTGAGCCGTGGATGGATCATTGGTGGGACAACAAGCCCGGCTATGACGCGCTCATCGCTGAATTCCTGCTCGAAGCCCGCCTGCAGGGGTGGACCGCGAGCGAAGCCGCCGCCCAGCTCCACCAGCATCCGATCACGCTGCCGCTGAGCGTGCGTCGTCGTTGGTATCATCGCCTGCTGCGGGTCGAACCCCGCTATCGAGGACCCGCCGCATGAAGATCGCGATTTTTGGCACCGGATACGTCGGCCTGGTCAGTGGCACCTGTTTTTCTGAGATGGGCAACACCGTCACCTGCGTCGATGTCGATGCCCGCAAGATCGAGCGCTTGTGCCGTGGCGAAGTGCCGATCTACGAGCCCGGTCTGCACGAGCTGCTCGCCGACAACATCCGCCATCAGCGCCTGCACTTCACCACCGTCGCCAGCGAAGCTCTCAGTCAGGCCGAAGCCGTGTTCATCTGCGTCGGAACGCCGATGAGCGACGATGGTCGCGCCGATCTGCGCTACGTCGAATCGGCGGCGCGCGACATCGGTCGGCACCTGCTGCACTACTCGGTGGTCATCACCAAGAGCACCGTGCCGGTGGGCACTGCTGACATGGTGCGCGGTTGGGTTGCCGAGGAGCTTGCGAAACGGTCGCTGACGATCCCCTTCGATGTCGCCTCCAACCCCGAGTTCCTCAAGGAAGGCTCGGCCGTCGACGACTTCATGCGTCCGGACCGGGTGGTGATCGGTGTCGACAGCCCGAAGGCCGAGGGCATCCTCCGCGACCTTTACGGGGCCTTCATCCGCAACGGCCTGCGCGTCTACACCATGGACATCCGCAGCAGCGAGATGACCAAGTACGCGGCCAACGCCATGCTCGCGACCAAGATCTCGTTCATCAATGAGATGGCCAACATTTGCGAGCGCGTCGGCGCCGATGTGCGCCAGGTGCGGCAGGGGGTCGGTGCCGATGCCCGCATCGGCATGCAGTTTCTGCACCCCGGCGTCGGCTATGGCGGCAGCTGCTTCCCCAAGGACGTGCGCGCCCTCGCCCGCACCGCCGAGAGCGGCGGTTACCACGCTGAGTTGCTGGATGTTGTCGATCGCATCAATCAGCGGCAAAAACAGGTCATCCAGCGCAAGCTCGCGGCGTGGTGCGAGCTGCGCGGGCGGCAGCTGAGTCAGCTCACCGTCGCGGTGTGGGGCCTGGCCTTCAAGCCCAACACCGACGACATCCGCGAAGCCCCGGCCCTCGACCTGGTACGCGACCTGGCGGCGGCCGGTGCGCGCGTGCGTTGCAACGATCCCAAGGCCATCCATGAGACGCAGAAGGCCCTCGGCGAGCTGCCCGGCGTGACCTATCACGACGATGAGTACGCCGCCACCGAAGGTGCTGACCTGCTCTGCCTGATGACCGAGTGGCGCCCCTATCGCCGCCCGAATTTCGCGCGCCTAGCGCAGCAGCTGGCAGCCAAGGTCATCTTCGATGGCCGCAACCAGTACGACGATCAGCGCGTCGCCGAGTATGGCCTGACCGTGTACCCCATCGGCGTCAAGCTGTGACGAGCCGTTGATCATGCTCACCCCCGCCGCCATCACCGAGCGCACCGCTGTCATCGGTGTCATCGGCCTGGGCTACGTCGGCTTGCCGCTGGCGCTGACCGCGGCCGAGGCGGGTTTTGCGGTGATCGGCTTCGACACTGATCCGCGCAAGGTCGAACTGCTCTCAGCTCACGCATCGTATTTCCGGCATATCCCCGCCGCTCGCATCGCTGCCGCTAAGAGTCTCGCGGTCAGCGCTGATTTCACCCGCATCGCGGCCTGCGATGCGGTGCTGATCTGCGTGCCCACGCCGCTCGACGAGCATCTGCAACCGGATCTGCGCTTCATCGAGCAGACCGCGCGCACTATCGCTCCGCACGTACGGCGGGGGACTCTGGTAGTCCTCGAAAGCACCACCTGGCCGGGCACGACGGTGGAGGTGGTCAAGCCGCTGCTTGAGGCCGGCTCGGGTCTGAGTGTCGGCAGCGAACTCCATCTCGCTTTTAGTCCTGAACGCGAAGACCCCGGCAATGGCCAGTTTTCGACGCGTACCATCCCCAAGCTCGTCGGCGGCTTCGACGCCGTCAGCCGCGAATTGGCGGTGACGCTCTACCAGGCGATCGTCGACGAGGTGATCCCGGTTTCGAGCACCCAGGTCGCGGAGATGGCGAAGCTCTTCGAGAACATCTTCCGGGCGGTGAACATCGCCCTGGTTAACGAGACCAAGGTCATCCTCGATCGCATGGGCATCGATGTCTTCGAGGTCATCCGCGCGGCCTCGACCAAGCCTTTCGGATTCATGCCCTTCTGGCCCGGCCCCGGGCTGGGCGGCCACTGCATCCCGCTCGATCCCTTCTATTTCACCTGGAAAGCCAAGGAATTCGGAATCAATCCGCGTTTCATCGAGCTTGCCGGCGAGATCAACCGCGCCATGCCGGCGTGGGTCGTGGGCAAGGTCCAGGACTGCCTCAACGAACAGGGCAAGGCGCTCAAGGGCAGCCGCATCCTGCTCTTGGGCCTCGCCTACAAAGCCAACATCGACGACATCCGCGAAAGCCCGGCGCTGGTGCTGCTGAAGCAGCTCGAAGCCAAGGGTGCAGCGGTCGATTATCACGATCCGCATGTTGCGGTCTTGCCGGCGAGCCGCGAGCACGGCGACATCGCCGGTCGTCGGCATCAAGCGCTGTCAGCGCTCTATGATTGCTTCGTGGTCGTCACCGCCCATGCCGCGTTCGTCCCTGCCGAAATCATCGCGCATGGAGTTCCGGTCGTGGACACCCGACGCATCCTGCCCGCTGGCCCTCTGGTATTCCCCGCATGACCACCAACCGCACCAGCAAGCATCTGCCGGCGATTCCCGGTGCGCGTCCGCCCTTGCCGGTGGAGCCGGAAATCACCACCACAGCGCGCTCCGCTGCTGGTGGCCGGGCGCTCAATTATCTGATCTGGACGCTGATCGATCTGGGCGCGCTGTTGGTCGCCAACGGCCTGACCGCCGCCATCCTGCAGGTGCCGCCGATGTGGTCGTCGTGGATCACCCTGGTGGTGATGCTCGCGGCGCGTCTGGCGGTGTTCTGGTCGTATGGCGTGTACCGCGCCATGGTGCGTTTCACCGGCACGCATGCGCTGGTGGTCTTGGCCCTCGGCATCGTGCTCGGTACCGGCGCGGCCATGGGCTTCGATTCCCTGGTGGGCAACCATCAGTACGGGCCGGCTTTCCTTGCCTTGGAAGCGATCCTCGCCTTGTTCCTCTGCGGTGGCATCCGCCTCGGCACGCGGCTCGCGCTCGAATGGAGCCCCAATCGCGCCAAGCAGCGGGTGCTGATTTTCGGCGCCGGTTCGCTGGGCGAGCTGGTGCATCGCGAGATGACCCGCCTGGGGACCTTCCGCGTCGTTGGTTTCCTCGATGACGATCCTGGTCTGCTAGGCGCGGCGATCCACGGCGTGCCAGTTTACGGCGGGCGGGCGAGCCTCGCCGAGGTCGTCGCGCGGACCAAGCCCGATCTGCTGGTGGTGGGTATCCTGCATCTGCCGCCGGCGTCGGTGCGTGATCTCTTTTCGGCGTGCATGGACCTGAAGTTGCGGGTGATGATCGCCAAGGGCTTTACTTCGGCGTTCAGTCAAGATTTCCATCCCGAGCTGCGCAACCTCGCGCTCGAAGACTTACTCTCGCGGCCATCGCGCAATCTCGATCCCGAGCCGGTGCGCCGCGCCCTGCATGGCAAGCGCGTGCTGATCACCGGTGCCGGAGGTTCGATCGGCAGCGAGCTCTGTCATCAGATCGCCGCCATGCATCCGGCGACCCTCGTCCTCCTCGACCATTCCGAGTTCAATCTCTACGCCATCGACCTCGCCATCCGCGAGAAGTTTCCCTACCTCAAGGTCGAGGCGGTGCTCGACAACCTGCAGTCCCCGGCCGATCTGCAGCGCATCTTCGCCCGCCACACGCCGCAGGTGGTGTTCCACGCCGCGGCCTACAAGCACGTTCCACTGGTCGAGGACAACCCCGCGCGCGGGGTGCTGAACAACATCAACGGCTTCCGCAACCTGCTCACCGCCGCCGAGGCCAACAGCGTCGAGCGCCTGCTGCTGATCAGCACCGACAAGGCGGTGCGGCCGACCAATGTCATGGGCGCGACCAAGCGCGTCTGCGAACTGCTGCTGCAGAACTTCCCCACGCGCACCACCAAGCTCTGCGCGGTGCGCTTCGGTAACGTCCTCGGTTCGAGCGGCAGCGTCATGCCGCGCTTCCTCGATCAGATTGCGCACGGCGGGCCGGTGACCGTCACCCATCCCGAGATCACGCGCTTTTTCATGCTCATCCCCGAGGCCGTCTCGCTGGTGCTGCAGGCCGGCTCGATGGCGGATCACGGCGAGATCTTCATCCTCGACATGGGCGAGCCGGTGAAGATCGCCGACATGGCAAGACAGCTGATCTTCATGACCGGCCATCGTCCGGACGAAGACATCAAGATCAGCTTCACTGGCCTACGCCCAGGCGAGAAGCTCTACGAGGAGCTGATCATCGACGACAAGGAAGGCGGCACCAACGTCGACGGCATCCTCATCGCGAAGCCGACGCCGATCCCCTATGACCAGCTCAAGAGCCGCGTCGATCAGCTGATCCTCGCCTGCCATGACGGCGATCGCCATCAGGTGGCCCTGGCGCTGAAGACTCTGGTTCCGGAGTGGACGCCGGGGGAGCGCTTCACGCGTGCGATGGTGACCCCGGCGGGGGGAATAATGGCTGAAACCACGTGATGAAGACAGAGGTCTTTGTTCACTAAGTTGCAGTCTATGTACGGTAATTCATGGTTTTGGTAAAAAGGGATGTCAGGCATGGGAGAATTAGTTGTAGTGGGTGCCGAAACTTCGGTTTCGGTGATCATCCCCTGCCGTAATGAGGTCGGCACCATCCGCCAGGTGCTCGATGATCTGCAGCTCCAGACTTGGCAGGGCAGCTATGAGGTGGTGATCGCTGATGGTGGTTCACGAGATGGCACCCGTGCCGTGCTCGATGACCTTGCGGCGACTCAGCCATTTCGCTTTCGTTTACAGGTGATCGACAATCCCGCTGGCGGCATCCCTAGCGGTCTGAATGCGGCCGTGCGTGCCAGTCGCGGACGTTTCATCGTGCGCGTCGATGGTCATTGCCGGGTGAGTCCCGAGTATGTTGCACGCATGGTGCATGCGCTGGCGGGCTGCGGACATGATGTGGTCGGACCACGCGTGTTGCAGATAGCGAATGGTTCAAGCTGGATGGCGGGAGCGATTGCAGCATTGCTCGGTTCATGGCTGGGTTCCGGAGGAACGCCTTCCCGTGGATCATTGCCGCGTTCGGTGCGGGTGGCGCACACGGTCATGTCGTGCTATCGGCGTGAGGTCTGGGAATACCTTGGCGGCTATGACGAACTGCTGGCCAGCAATGAAGACTTCGATTTCGACTATCGGGCGACACGGGCAGGGGCCATCGTCGCCTCGTTGCCAGAGCCGACCTTCGCGTTGGTCTCGCGGTCGAACTTGAGCGACCTGCTCCGCCAGCGCTGGCGATACGGGTGGTGGAAGGCGGCGGTGATCAGCAAATTCCCGCATTCGCTCCACCTGCGACAGCTGTTGCCGTTCATGTTTTTCACCTCGTTATTGCTGCTGCTGGTCGTGGGGGGACTGGTATTTCCCAAGGTCGGGCTGGTGGCCGGGGGCATGCTCGCCGTCTATGCTCTTGGTGGTTGGTATGGAGCGATATCCCCGGCGCTCCGGCGCCGTGATCTCAGTCTCGGTGCCCGGTGCGTCGCGCTCGTGCTCGCACCGGTCATCTTCACCGTGATCCATGGTGGGTGGGCCGCCGGCCTAGCCTGCGGGCTGCTGCGTAATCGCTACTGCGGACCGAAGCCGGATCCGCTGTCGTCGGCCCTGATTCCGCGTTGCCGGAATCTGAGCGGCCAGCCACGCGTGGCGGTGGTCCATGATTGGCTGGAAACCTGCGGCGGCAGTGAACAAGTGCTGGCCGAAATCATCCGTCTGGTGCCCGATGCACGTCTGTTTTCCCTGGTCGATTTCCGTGATCAGGCCACGGATGCGCTGTTGCAGGGGCGCTTGGCCACGACCTCGCCACTGCAGAGCGTGCCTGGAGTACGGTGGTTCTTCCGTTGGCTGCTGCCGGTCATGCCTATGGCCATCGAGCAGCTCAACCTCAAGGATTTCGACGTCGTCATCAGCAGTAGCCACGCCGTCGCCAAGGGCGTCATCGTGCGGCCCTATGCGCGGCACATCTGCTATTGCCATTCGCCATTGCGCTATGCCTGGGATCAGCAGTTCGCCTACGACGGGCGCGGGGCTTTCGGACGTGGACCGCGACGTTGGATGATCCTGTGGTCGCTGCATGGGCTGCGGGTCTGGGATGTGAGTTCCAGTTCACGCGTTGATCGCTTCATCGCCAATTCATCTTTCGTTGCCGAACGCATCGCCCGCTATTATCGCCGCGGCTCAGCAGTGATCCATCCACCGGTGCATATTTCCGAATTCCCCCTGCATCAGCACAAGGGCAACGATTTCGTGGTGGTATCGAGACTGGTCCCCTACAAGCGGATCGACATCGTCATCGAGGCTTTCAACCACATGCCGCAACGCACCCTGGTCGTGATCGGTGACGGTCCTGAGTCTGCTCGATTGAAGGCAATTTCAGGGCCTAATATCCGTTTCACGGGCTTCGTCTCACAACCGGAATTGGTGCGGCACATCGGCAGTGCCCGGGCATTCGTGTTCGCAGCCGAAGAGGACTTCGGTATCGCCATGGTCGAGGCCATGGCCTCGGGTACGCCGGTGATCGCCTACGCCAGCGGCGGAAGCATTGATGTCGTGGTTGATGGAGTCACCGGCATCCTGGTCGCTCAGCAGACGTCGAAGGCCTTCGCCGCCGCAGTCGAGCGTTTCGAATCCATCCGGAATTCCTTTGACCTCAAGGCTATCCGCGCACATGCGCAACGTTTCGGCGCCGTGCATTTTCATCGCGCATTCCAGCAGGAATTGATGGCGCTGATGGCAACCAAGCAGGCGAGCGGAATGATGACACCGGTACTGCTGCCGGCGACGAGTTCAGATCAGGGTTCCATATGAATAGCAGCTCGGACCAATCTCCTATGGTGCCCGTGATCGTGCCCGCGATCGTGCCCGCGTTGCCGGTAATGCCCGTCGATCTCGCGGCCGCCGTGGCCGTATCGCGGCCATTCCTGGTCAGCGGTCTCATCATTTTTGCCGATCTGTTGGGGATCACCGTCGCTGCCGCTGGCGCCATCGCTGTGCGCTGGCTAACGGGCGGATCATTCCGCCCGGATCAGCTACTCGCCTGGTGGCCCTTGCCGATCCTGGTGATCTTGTTTGTGGCCCAGGCACGGGGATATGCGCGTACACCGCCGCATCCTGCCGAAGAGCTGCGACGATTGAGCACGGCGACGACCTTGGCCTTCGCGATGCTGGTGACGGCGACTTTTTTCCTGCGCAGTTTTGAGGCCTATTCGCGTGTCGCGGTCCTGGTCGCCTTGGGATTCTCGTGGATCACGGTGCCCACGGCCCGCGCGATCATGCGTGGTTGGGGTACGCGATATGCGTGGTGGGGCGTGCCGGTGGTGGTCCTCGGGGCGGGCATGACGGCGGAGGGCGTGATCCGCTCATTGCAGCGCTGGCCGTCACGTGGTCTGCGCCCCATCATGGCTCTCGATGACAACCCCATCAAGCAGGGTACGCAGATTTCAGGGATTCCTGTGGTCTGCCCATTGGAGCCGGCGGCGCTGGCGGCGGCACAGGCCGGCATCACCACGCTGCTGGTGGCAATGCCGGGTGCTCCGCCGGAGCGCGTACGCGCCCTATGGCGGCGACTTGGGCCGCACTTTCCATCCTTGCTGGTGGTACCGGGCCTGGGCGAGTTCGCGTCTTTATGGGTCGAGGCCAAGGACATTGGCGGCCAGGTGGCGTTGGAGCTGCGGCAGAGCCTGTTGCGCCCCAGTCGCCGCTTCCTGAAACGCACGCTCGATCTGACTCTTGTACTGTTGCTACTGATCGGTTTGTCGCCGTTGCTGTTGGGGTTGATGGTCCTGGTCTACGTGACCTCGCCGGGTCCGATTTTCTACGGTCAGCAGCGTCTCGGCCGCAACGCACGGACCTTCAAGGCTTGGAAATTCCGCACCATGCGCCGTGATGCCGATGCGCTTCTGGCGCGTCTGCTCGAGAGCGATCCCCGGCTGCGTGCCGAGTGGGATCGCGATCATAAGCTGCGCGTCGATCCACGCGTGACCACGATCGGCCGCTTCCTGCGCAAGACCTCGCTCGATGAGCTGCCCCAGTTGTGGAACGTGGTAAGCGGAGAGATGAGCCTGGTCGGTCCGCGACCGGTTACCCAGGGCGAGATCGGCAAATATGGCGAGCAGTGGGAACTCTATAAACGCGTCCGTCCGGGGATCACCGGGCAATGGCAGGTCTCCGGGAGGAACCACACGACCTACGAGGAGCGCGTCGCCTGGGATGCATTCTACGTCCACAACTGGAGCCCGTGGCTGGATTTCGTGATCCTGGCGCGCACCGTGCAAACGGTGGTGCGGGGCGAGGGGGCGTATTGAACTCGTGCTCATGGCCGATTGATGCTACCTCGCGAGTCTTGTTGCGAGGTTCGTTAGGAAAGGGATTGAGTGGCGCTGGATTGGCAGCCTGGGTCGTCGTCGTTCGATGAGGGTGCGGGCCTTGATTTCTCGCCTCGTCGGCTCTGGCCCGCTCTGGGTCTTTGCACGTTTTGCGATCTCCGGCTCCTTGATGCTGGCGTTCCAGCTCGGGGCCATGCGCATCTATACACTTGCGGATATCGGCATCATCTCCGTCCTCATGGCGGTGGCGAGCCTCTGCGCCGCGGCTGCGGATCTCGGTGCCGGAGTCGCCGCCATCCATCGTCAGCGGGCTATCGTTCAAGAGGAAGTGGCAGCGACCTGCGGTGTGCTGCTGACCGTGCTCATACCGCTGGTTGCCGGATTGTGGTGGTATGGGGACGGCCAGGGGATCAGCGCCATGATCGCTTGTATCCTTCTGGTCACGCCGCTTCAGGCTGTGCGTATCCTGGCGGTCGCAGATGCTGATCGGCGCCTGGATTTCAAGGTCGGAGCGACATTGGAAATCTGCGAATCGGCCCTCCTTTTTGGCGGTGCGATGATTCTGGGCGGACTCGGCGTCGGCGCCTGGGGATTCGTTCTGGCGGTGGTCATGCGCGCCTTGCTGGGGTGGTTGTGGACCCGGAATTTCCGCACCTGGAGCATGGTGCCACGCTGGTCGGCATGGACGGGGATGGTTCCCCTATGGGGGTATGGTCTGCGCTTCCATAGCGGCTCCATCCTCACCCTGGTGAGAGTCTTGGCAGGGCCGATCTTACTTGGATCGATGGCTGGGTTCAGCGCCGTGGGATTGGTCGATCGTGCCGTCTTCATCGCCGGAGCGCCGCTCCTGTTCCTTGGGATGGCGCTGAATCGCATCTTGTTTCCGCTCTTGGTGACGCGCACCGATGATGCGCAGCGGACTGTGTTCGAGCGCAGTTTATGGATGAGTGCGGCGCTGGATAAGCTGGCATTTCTGGCGATCCTGCTGTTGATCGGTCCCCTCTGCGAACGATTCCTCTCGTCGTCCTATGTTGCCTTGCCGTCGCTGGTGTGGGTTGCCACCATCCCCGGAATGGTGCTGGGTTCATTTGGATGCTTGGTGTGGCCGTTGTTTTCAAGCAAGGGACGTACAGACCTGACACTCCTTCTGCAGGCCGTGAGCGCGGGTATTTCCTGGCTGCTGATGCCGCCCCTGGTCTCGTACTTCGGGCTGTGGGGAGCCATGGCGGTCAATCTCGCGTTGTGGCTGCCGACCTTCATCCCCTATCTGCTAGTGAAGCGGCTCCTGCCGGGGGTGCGTATCATGACGCCCTTGATCATGACTTCAGTGGCTTGTGGGGTGGCGTTGATGGGAGCGCTGGGCTTGCGTTGGGCTTGTTCCCCGGGTTTGTCGGGCACCATCGCGATCGTCAGCGGGGCGATGGGCATTTATGGGGTGATCCTAATGTGGATGGCTCCGGTCGAACGGGGTTTCCTCTTTGCGCGCTTGCGTGCGTCATTGAAAGTCGAGCATGCTCAGTGAACGTGTGACAGTGGTGATTCCGACCAAGAATGAACAGGCCCGGCTGCCCCTGGTCATCGAAAACTTCGCTGGCCGCTTCGCGCTCATGGTGAGCGACAACCACAGTACAGATGGCACTCTTGAGATCGCGCACAAGGCCTGCATCCCGGCGATAACCTTGGATCACCCTGGTTATTATGAGAATGACCAAGTGATGCCGATCCTGTGGTCCGCGGTGCATACCGACTATATGATCATCGCCGGGTGTGCTGAATTCTTTCCTCCTGCGTTACTTCAGCGTCTGGCCGAAATCGCCAATTCCGGCAGCCATGATGTGGTCTACATCAAGCGCTATTCCATGTCCTATGGACAATTGATCCCGCTTTCGGCCTCGCCGGAAGTGTATCAACGTGGAGAATTGCGCATGTACCGTCGTGGTGCGGTCGATTTTTCGGAAACCGTCATTCATGGTTCAGGGGGGCGGGCGACGGTTGCCCCCGAGCGACAGTGCACATTGGGCCAGGACATGCAGACGGCGATCATCCAGTTCCGGGATTATGATTCCTCACACAATGAATTGCAAAATAATCGCTATAACAACCTGTGGGCCGAGCAGCGTTTCAACCGCGGTGAGCGTTTTGGTCTCATCGGCACTGGTATCGATTGCGCCATCGGATTCGGTTCATGCTACATCCGCCATGGAGCCTGGCGGCATGGTGTCGGTGGTTTGATCATCGCCTTGCAGCGGGGAATCATGACCTATCAGGTGCACTCGCGGCTTTGGGAAATGGAACACGGCGTCCTCAAGGCCGAGGTCGGCAAAGTCCATGCCACTCTTCGCCGCGAGGCCTTGGATGCGGCATCTTCTTCGGCATCTTCTTCGGCATCAGCCGGCATGGGACGGCTTGCGGACATGCGCAAGCGGCTTCAGGAAGACAGTCTCCTCGATTATCGCGGGTGGTGTGCCATCGCCTTGACGCTTGTAGCCTTGCCATGGATGGATGCATCTTCTGGCGCCCTCGCCCATGCCGTGCCGGTGGTAATCGTGCTGGCTTTGGCCTTAGCCGGCTATCGACGCCTGGGAACCAGGCTGCATATACCGTGGTCGGCGGGTATTGGTTTCGGTCTGGCGATGATTGCCGGCAATCTGGGTGGTAGAGAGGTGTCTTTGGTCACCTGCTTCGTGGCATTGATGACCTTGGCCGCCCTGATGTGGCTTGGACCACTGCTGCAAACGCCCCCTGCACGGATCGCACTCGCGGTCTTGCTGAGTGTGGTAGGTGCATTCCTGACGCTCATATCGCTGAGCATCCTGCCGACATCGGCTCAGGCGACGACGGCATATGCAACCGTCATCAGCGCCCTGTTGGCGGGAGTGGTGGTCCGTCTGCTGGCCTCATCGGTACAGACGCGCGAACTCCGCCTGCGTCTGGCGCTGGCCATGCTGGGGATCGTACTCAGTGAGATGTCGATCTTCCGGATGGTGCCCATGGCGGTATTCGAATTTAACGCGCTTGTCATCGTGGGCGTGGCCCTATTCGGAGCGCTTCTGCGGTGGGATGCCATCGCCATCGGCGCCTTGGCGGGAATGATCATGATCGTCTCGTTTCCAGGCCCGTGGATGGGCGCAATCCCTCTATGCGGAGTGCTGGCCCTGCTTCTTCCCAATGTTAGCAGGAAGTGCTGAGCTGATGCCTGTGATCGCTGTTCCTTTGCTTTCGGTCATAACCATCAACCGGAATACGGGCACGACGGCCACAGGTACATTGCGGTCGTTGCGAATCCAGACCGAGCCATTCACCTGGGTGGTCATCGACGGCGCCTCAAGTGATCAGTCGGGAGAATTGCTGCGCGCCGGATTGCGACCCGGAGATGTGTATCTCAGCGAAAGGGATCACGGTATTGCCGACGCATTCAACAAGGGCATCGCTCTGGCACCGGGACGGGCCCTTGTTTTCCTGAATGCCGGTGACGAGTTCGTCGACGACCAAGCCTTGTCGCGTCTGGCCGCCGCGTGGCAGGAAGGCGCGGCGCCATGGGTTACCGGGGGAGCTCATGTGTCGACCGGGGAAGGGCGATTCCTGTATGCGCGCTGCCCGAGAGCTGATGCGGAGGTGAAGGATCTCCTGAAGAACGGATGTCGGATTTGGCATGCAGCGACCTTGATCGATCGTTCGCTTCTGACCCGCCATGGGGCTTTTGATACGACGTTTAAGATCGCCATGGACTATGAATTGTGGCTCCGTTTCTATGCTCATGGGGTGGTTCCCCGATTGGTCGAGACGCCAATTTGCACTTTTCATTTGGGAGGTATTTCCTCACGATTGGGATCGCGTTTAAAGGAGGACCGTATTGCCCGGCGATTGCATCGGATGCAGAATTCGTGGTTTACGGAGATGAGGCTGGGAATGATTGTGCGCCTCAAGACCTGGTTGCTTCCGATTTCGAGCGCATCTCTTTATAAGCTCAAGGAACGTCTGGGCTGGTGAACGATTCCGAGGCATATCGGTCGCTCCTGACCGCTGTTGAGGTGCTTAAACCATGTTGTCCGTCAACTAACTCCACCTAAACTCCTTCCCACCTATGAACCTCAAAAACGCACTTCCCCACTCGTAGAACGAGCGAAGTAACGAGGCTCTTTAGGTCATGTGCTGCCTATACGAGAGGCTGTGGCCCAGCCCGCGCAGCGATCAATGGGGCAAAAATGGCGGCCACCAGTTCGTTCCAGGGCTTTGCCTGGCCCACATGTGTCAACTGCGACGCAGTATTGGCGACGGTCTTTTTCAGGCGTTTGACGATTGCCGAGAGTGCCGTCATGACGGTTGCTGCTTTGGCATGCAGTGAGGTGATGCGCAGGATAGATTTCCCAGCATGGGTGACGCGTCGTGCGACACCCTGCAGCAGGA
>JBIILZ010000204.1:0-3570 GCA_044338255.1 Planctomycetota bacterium
GGCCCGGCCCGTGGGTATTCACGTGCGGGGCCACGGCAGCATTGGCTGTTCGACAGCGTCGGCAGTACGAGAGACGTGGAGCGTACAGGGCGCCCGTATGGCCGGGGCGGCCGGCTATGTCCAACTGGCAGGAGACGACGGAATTACTCATACCAGCCTGTCGGGAATAGATGACCGAGGATGGCGAAGGTATCGACCGGCAGATCCAAGGCGGCAAAGCGGGCGGATAGCGGGAGCTATCTGACCGTTTTGCCAACGCCGGAGCTGCCGGACGAGACCGAGTCAGCCGACCGAATCTATTCCCGACAGGCTCCTAGCACACCGCGAAGGCGGGCGGCTGCCCCTGTCGTCCCGCCATGGGCGGATACCCTGACACCATGGCGATTGAGAATCCCGCAGTGCATTCCCGGGTGGTGATCCTCGGGCTGGTGATCACCGGCCTGGCGCTGGTCTTCGTCACCCGCCTGGTGCAGCTGCAGGTGGTGAACGGCGGGCACTATGCGCAGGTCGTCGATCAGTCGCGGGTAGTCACGGAGGTCGTGCAGCCACGCCGCGGCCGGATCCTCGATCGCAATGGCACACCCATCGCCGACACCCGACTCGTCTACCACGCGGCGGTGGTCTTCAATGATCTCGAAGTCCCCAACCGCATGCGCGGAGCCTATACCTTCTGGCGCTTCGATGAGCGTCGCCTCGGCGAGCTGCTGATCGATCTCGCCGGCCGCATCCGCCTTCCCCCCGGGGCCAGCCTGCGCGACCTGGTGATCAAGGAGTTCACGGACTTTCCCGGAGTGGCGATGCGCACCGGGCCACGCCGGGGAACCGATCAGCTAGGGATCCTGATCCTACCCAAGGATGCCCTCAGCCCCTACCGCAGCGATGAGGAGGCTGGCGAGGTGGCGCAACTTGCCGAAGGTGACCTGTTCGGCGAAGACCCTCTCGCCGCCCTCGAGCGCGAGGTCCGGCTACGCTGGAATCTCGATGCGCAAATCATCAGCGAGGCGGTCTTCGCCACCGCCACCAACGCCCTCGATCGCGATTTCGAATTCGGTGCCGGCGAACATGCCGCCGATCTCTTCGATCCCTTCGCCCCGGCCTTCACCATCAGCCTCCCGCTGCCAACGACCACCGCTGCCGGACCGGCGTCCAAGAACGTCGAGATGCGCGTCCGTCTGCTGATTGCTGATCAGCGCCTGCAAGCCGAAACCGCCATCGCCCGGGCCGCTGATGCCGATGTCCAGGTGGTCCGCGAACGCGTGAGCCGAGCGCTGGCCGAAGGCCGCACGGCCTCGCCCCTGGCGCCCTCGCCGATGTACTACGCCGCTGCCTTCAACGCCGAGCAGATCGCGCCGCGCCTGCCGCGCGGGACCATGATGCAGCAGGTCAACATCAGCGGTGTGCCCGGAGCCCGCGAGCGCATCCTGCTGCTGCAGGGCGACCCCCCCGACAATGAAGGCCTGTACACGCGCCTCTTGCGCCGGGTGGCGGCGAATCTCGGTCTCGATCCGCTGATCCTGCAAGCGCTGGTCGAAACCCACGGCGAGCCCCTGAGCGTGCGCAAGGCCGAGAAGCGCGATCACCGCCATATGCTGGTACTGGATACGCCGCGCCTCGATCGCCTCGCCGATGGCCTCACCACCGAGCTTACCCGCCACGGCCAGCCGACCACGCGCCTGGAGGTCGATCGCCTGCTGGCCAAGGCCCGTGCCAATGCCGACCATGAGTGGACGGGACAGACGCGTCGCGATCCGATCGCGCTGTTCAGCGACATTCCGCAGTCGTTCGCGGTGCGCTTCGCCGGCCGTGACAGCGAGCCGCCCAAAGACCTCTTGGCGCGCTACGATGATAGCGGTGCCGAATTGCCGGGCCTGGTAGTGGCCACCAGCACCGGCCGCGCTTATCCCTTCGGTTCCAGCTTGTGTCATACCCTGGGCACCATCAACACCGATCCCAGCAACCGCGACGGTCCCGCCAGCGGACGTTGGGGATTGGAAGCCGTCTATGACACCCAACTGCGGGGCATGCCGGGCACGCGCGTGCGCGTACGTACGCCGGACGGCATCAAGGAAGCCGCCCTCGATCCGGCGCTCGACGGCCAGGATCTGAACACCGAGATCGACATGGAGGTGCAGACCGTCGCCGAGGATTCTCTCGAGCACTACCTCGAACTGGCACAAGTCCTCGGCTCGGCGACCGAGCGCATGGAGCGCGCGCGCGCGGTCGGCAAAGGCCGCGCCGGCATGGTGCTGATCGATTGCCAGAGTGGCGGCATCCTCACCTTGGCCTCAAATCCGCGCTACACCTATGAGCAGTTGAAACGCGAATACACTGAGCTCGCCAACGATACCGCCGAGCCGCTCATCGATCACGCGGCCGTGGCGGAGCAGCCGCCAGGGTCCTCGTTCAAGATCCTCACCGCCCTCGCCTGCCTCGAACATCGCGTCATCGATCCCGGACATGAGCTGTACTGCCAGGGCTTCATGACCACCTACAAGGGCAAGAAGATCCTCCGCGATCATGCGCCGGTGGGCAGCTACAATCTCATCGAAGCCATCCAGATGTCCTCCAACGTCTACTTCGCCACCATCGGCGCCAAACTTGGGGCGGAGCGCCTGGTGGACATCGCCAACCAGATCGGCCTCGGCCGGCGCGTGGCCCTGGATGTGCCGCAGCAGCGTGCCGGCATTTTACCGAAACCCGGCGAGATCGGCTGGCTGCGCCCCCGCGAACCGCACTGGACCCCCAATGACACCTGGCGCATGTCGATCGGCCAGTTCGCCACTGCCAGCCCCTTGCAATGCGCGGTGATCGCGGCGACGGTGGCCAATGGCGGCCATATCGTCAGGCCCTACCTGGTACGCCCGAGCACCCAGCCGGAAGTCGTCGATCTGCATATCCGCAAGGAATGGCTAGCCGATATCCGCGAAGGCATGGAGCGCGTCACCGCCAACCTCGACCATTCGACGGCCAAGCTCCTGGTCCTCCAAGGCCAGGCGGCGGGCATCAAGGTGGCAGCGAAGACCGGTACTGCCGAATGGGGAAGCGCCAGCAAACGCGAATCCGGCCAATGCCCCGACCACGCGTGGATGATCGGCTATGCGCCGGCCGACAACCCTACGGTCGCCTTCGCCTGCTTCGTCCACTCCGGAACTTTCGGTGGACAGGCCTGCAGCCCCATCGTCAAGCGCGTTCTGGAGACCTATTTCGCCAAATATGGTCGTGACGGACATCAGCATTGACCGCCACCCCGTCGAGAACTCCATGCGCTGGTTCCTACGTCGCCAAGCCGTGCACGCCCTGCGCATCCACCGCGAGGCCCAGCGCGTGCCCCTGGCGATCCGCCTGATCGCCAGCGGCAAATGCATTGCGTTGCTTCGAGCCGCGGCGCGATCGATGCCGATCCCGCTCCAGGCGCGATTGCGCCGCGGGTTGAAGAAACGGGTAATGCATTGCGTTGCTTCGAGCCGCGGCGCGATCGATGCCGATCCCGCTCCAGGCGCGATTGCGCCGCGGGTTGAAGAAACGGGTGTTGGACATGGCCCTGGGTGATTTGCTTCCGCATACCAGGTT
>JBIILZ010000109.1:0-12881 GCA_044338255.1 Planctomycetota bacterium
CTCGCTCGCGCCACGTCGGCGTCGTAGTGATTTCTTCGCTGTTGGTGATGACTTCATGCGCCCCTCCGGCTGGCCACTATGCCGGAGGGGAGTGGGGATTCATCGGGGCGTTATCGGAGGCTTACGTCGAAGGTGCAATAAAGATCGAGATCACAGTCGCGGATGAGGCGGTCGTAAGCGATCACCGGCACGCCCATGGCCTTGGCCTTGTCGACGGCCTGAGCCATGGCCTTGCCATCGTGGGGCACGATCACCAAGGCCGAGATGCCGCTGGCGAGCAGACCTTCGATGTTCTGCATCTGCACCGAATCGTCGCCATTGGCAGACTGGACCTGGACCTCGGCACCGAGTTCACGGCAGCGAGCGACGAAGCGGTCACGGTCACCCTGCCAGCGTTCCTCCTTGAGGGTGTCGAGCGAAAGGCCGATGACGAGTTTCTTCGGGCGACCCTCCTCCACGGCATGGTCACGTCCGCGGGCGAGGACCAGTCCGAGGACCACGCTGAGGAAAAGCGAGACCACCACCAGGACATTACGTTGCGAAATGGGCGGGAAAGATCTTGGAATGGCGGTGAGTCCGGCGGCAGCCGGCGGAGAAAATATGGTGAGAGCAGGGTGAGAGCAGGGTGAGAGCAGGGTGAGAGCAGGGTGAAAGCAGGATGAAAGCAAGTGGCGTTCATGTCGCAAGGATTGCGACCGCCTGCCGATGGCTTCACGGTTCGCGCCAGAGCTTGAAGGCGACATGACGGCGCCACGCCGGGCTGGTCAGGGTCAGGGCTCCACCGTCGTGCTCAAGGCGCTGGCGGGAGATCACCGTGCCGGTATCAGCATCCCACCATTCCAACTGCATCTTCCCGGGACTGACGACTCCGACGGTGATGCCGACCCCGACGTAGGCCTCGGCGTTGCCCCCGTGGATGCCCCACTGCTGATCGAGAACATACCCGAGCAGACGGCCGGGGCGCTGCCAGGCCTTGGCCCACAGCTGCGGAGCCTCCGCACCCTCGACCTGCAGGTTGACGCCCCTGGCCTGTGCCCCGCGCAGATCCTCGCCGGCGATGAAGGCGCGGATGGCGCGATAGCCCTCAAACCAGCCGCTCTGATCGAGGACCTCGAACCACCAGCACATCGGCGCCCCGGCGTGGCCCGCGACCAGGCCGACAAAGGGGGCGCTGGCGGTTTCGGCGTGCAGTTGTTCGCGGCTGCCGCCATTCCACTGCGCGCCGTACTCGGTGACCAGCACCGGTTTTCCGGTCTTGGCCAAGCCGCGTTTGGGATCGAGCGTACTCGCCCGCAGCAGCTCGGCGAGCAGACTGACCTCGTGATAGGCGTCGATGGTCGCCATATCGATATTCGGCAATGCCACTACCCGAGTGTCGACGTTACCGTAGGTGCCGCACCAGTGGGTGGTGATGAGATGCGCATAAGGATCGAGTTCCCGCCAACGCTTGCTAGCGCGTTCATGCCAGGCGATGGTGTTGCCATGCATGTCGGTCAGATCGATTTCGGTCCATAATTTCCAACACGCCACCGCCGGATGGTCGCCCCAGCGGGCAATGAGGTACCGGCGATAGCGCTCCTGGTAAGCCAGTGCCCGCGGATCAGTGAAGAGCTCGGCGGTCTTGTCCAGCCAGCCGCCATTGCTGCGCTCATAGGGATGGAGCTTCCATTCCGATGCGCACCAGTTGCTGCCCTGGCCGAGATGGTTCACCGCCAAAACGATGCGGACCTCGCGCGCCCAGGCGTCATCAAGCAGCGCATCAAGCTGCGCGGCATTGCCCTGGTTGTAGCGCCCGGCGCCGGCGAAGCCCGGTCGATACGCGCTCCACTCGATACCGAGATTCCACGCCGACATCCAGACCTCGGCGAGGTTGACACCAGCCCCGGCGAAGCGATCGAAGTAGGTGCCATAGGCGAGCTGACCGCGCTGCGGCGTCAACTGCGACTTGAAATACTCGTTCGAGCGCACGTCAGTGACGGCATGCAGGTTGATGCCCACCGGCCAGAAGAAGGCCCCGTCGACGGCGAAGAAACGCCGGTCCTGCTTGTCGACGCGCAGGTAGCCATCCCACGCCGGGCCCTCGACGTGCAGCGCTAGGTCGCTGCTGGCGGTGGCCCCGCCACGCCAACGGGCAGTGAGCCGGCAACGCCAGTCTCCGGGGATGCGTGGCCGCCACCGCAGATGGAAGGCGGGGTCCCCGTCGGCGCGGACGACGACACGGTCACCGCCATCGCGGATGGAATTGGGCACCATGTAGAACCCGGCGACACGTTCGCGGCGCCCATCCGGCCCCGTGAATTCCGCATCGAGAGTGAAGGCTTCCTGATCGTAGGGATCGGCGGGAAAGGGCTGCGGCAGACAGGACAGCTCCCAGCGCTTGCCGGTATGCAGCACCGCCCCGTCAGTGCGCAGACTGAGCAGGCGCGCAGGAGGCGATGACGATGAAGATGAAGATGAAAGAGCTGCTGCGCTCACGGCTTCGACGCGGATCCGTATTGCTCCGCCGCCGCCCTGGGCCGACCACAAATGAAGTCCGGCACGTTCGCTGCGGGCGGCGCTGTCGGCGTTCCAATTCGGATCACCAACAGCCGATGCCACCACCGCTTCGGGATCGAAGGTCATGGTCAGCTGGTGTCGCCCCGGGGTCAGCGGGACCGGCCACGCTACCTGGTACCAGCTCTCATGGCGATCGCGCAGATAGGCGAGGATGCCGAGGTCGCGCGGAGCATCCGCCGGAACTTCGACCTCGGCCGTAAGTGTACATGAACCAGGACCGCTGAGGGCCACCGGAAAATCTCCGCCCAATCCGGCGGTGACCTGCACCGTGCCGCTGGTCAAAGCACGCTCGGCACGCATCAACTCGCCGCGCAGCACCTCGACGGTGACCTTGCCGGGATCACCAAGACGCACTCGCGCCCCACCGTCGATGCGCAGCGCGCCCAGGCCCGCGAGCGTGGCGATGGTCGAGGCGCCGGCGGCGGTAATCTCGATGCTGCCGCCGGCGAGACTGATGCCGCCCTCCGTCCGCACTTCGCCAGCCATGACGTGATAGGGACCAACGATGAGGTTGGCGCCGGCCGCAACCTCCAGGACGGGCACGCGCAGATCCGCTTCCAAGCGCAGGGTACCACGTCGCACGCGCAACGGTCCGGAACACGATGCCCCCGGCTGCCAGACCACGTCCGGCCCGGTGAGCTCCAGGCCACCCGGACCATCGATCTTCGCCTGCACAGAGAGCTCCTGCTCACCCGATAACGCGACCGTAGACGGGCGCGCGTAGCTCGATGCCGGTACGATCTGCAGGCCATCGAGGTCACCGGCGCTGTGTTGCGCATCATTCCACAGCAGGCTGACGTAATTGTCGCCCAAGCTCTCCTCGACCTGAATGCGGTAGCGATAGAAACCGCGCGGTACCGCCCGGTGCAAGACCTGCATGCCGGCCGCTTGGGTGCCCCAGCCATTGAAAGCCCATTCGCCCGGTCCGACCTTTCCATCGCCGTTGCGGTCGATCCACATGCGACTGCTGTTGTCGCTGCGCGTAGCGAGGTCGACCTGGTCGGCTTCGACGCGCACCCAACCGTCGTACTGGATGGAGACCTCCTCCCAGTTGTCATCGGTACCGCTAATGCCCCAGGACTTTCGTTCCGCTGGCGTCCCCCACTGCGCGTTCGGCAGATGGATCAGGCGGTCCTCACGTCGGCCGGCGATGGTTTGCGTCAGGCGCCAGTCGTCCTGGGTGACCTTGCGCAGGCTGCGGACGACGAAGCTCGCCTGGGGCGGAGACGGGAGCACCTCGCTGGTGACGATGCGGCCCGTGAATACCCGCGGGATGGTCCGCGATGAAACGCTGAGCGTACCGCTCAGGTGTACGGGAGCGCGCAGATTCCCACCGGCCAACTCAAGGTCGGTATCGCCCAGCGACATGGGTACCGTACCGCGCAGGTCATCGATGAGCTTCAGACGCTGTACGGCGGCTTCTTCGGCCTCTCCGGTGGTAAGCACGGCGGCACCCAGGATCGCCACCAACCATCGGAGTCCGTACATGTCATTCCTTGCGCTGGTCGACAAGAGTCGGCAAGAGTGGAGCCGAGCATTATGCCAATACGGACGCACACCATTGGCGACGCCCATTCCATCGATGCGCTCGGCTTAGGGATCGAAGACCAGATCATCGACCTGGAAGGTCTTGCCCACGCTCGTCCCCTCAAGGTCGATAAAGCGCACGGCGGCGAGGCTGTCGAGGTCCTGGGCGCCGATGTCGGCGAGCTTGACCGTGTAGGTGACCCAGGTGGCGGCGGCAAGGGGTGCGGGCAGCGTCCAGCTCTGGCCACCTTCGGCGAGGACCAGCTTGAGCTTCTGTCCGCCCTGGCTTCCGCCGTTGATCGAGAAGCTGATGCTGCGGTAGGGGCTGAGATCGAATCCCCCACTGCAGTAGACGCCACCGGCACCGCCAGCGCCGGTGATGGTGATGGCTATGGCTATGGCTTTGGCTTTGGCTTGGGCTTTGTTCTGGGCTTTGGTCTGGGCTTTGGTCTGGGCTTTGGTCTGGGTCTGGGTCTGGGTCTGGGTCTGGGCCTGGGCCTGGGTTCGGCTGCGAACGGCGGCGATGCTAGCGGGGTCGATGGTGCTGCTCCAGCCGTTCTGGAACCAACCGCTGGTCATGGCGGATGCGAAGACGGCATACGGTTTCAGATTGGGATCCGGTGGCGGACGTTGGGCCTTGATGCGGATGAGGCGCGGAGGAAGTCCGTCGATCGTCGACGGACTGTAGTCGAGCGTGACCTCGAGACCGGGATGGAAGGCTTTCTGCAGTTGGGCGGCGGTGTGAAAGCGGGTCATCCACGACAGCTTCGGGACCTCCAACTTGGTGAAGCCCCACATGTTGGACAATTCAAAGCGGCTGCCGTCCTCCAGTTCGAGCACGCCATTGCTGGTCTGGCCCTGGTACACCGGCGGCTGGAAGGTGCGGATGCGACCGACGGCATGACCAAAGGTGGCGCGTACCGCCTGGGCGACGCCACCGTTGATGGTCAGGTCGACCCGGTCGCGGGCCTGGGCATGTCCCGACTGGACGGTGCCCGGGCCGACTGCGGTGCGGGTCCAGATGGCGGAGTTCGCGACCGGCACGTAGATGGGATTGTCGAGCCAGAGATCCTTGGCCTGGGTCTCGATCATGATCCCGCCGGGGACCTCGCGGAGGAAGGTCCCGGTGAGCTGCGGCGGCAGGGGCTGGCGGTCCGCGTCGATCCGTCGCGCGTCGAGGGTGACGGTGAGCCGGCCATCGACCGGGCGGAGCGCATCGGCGGCGGTCGCGGGCGCAAGCTTCCAGGCATTGACGCCGGTGGCACTGAGCGCGAAGCCCTGCTCGTTGCGCAAGCCGGTGAAGGTCAGCTGGAACCCTTGATCCTTGGCCGTCGTCACCGACCACGCGCACCCCTCCGCTCCGACCTTTGCGAGATCGACGAGCAATTCCTGGTTGTCATCCTTCAGCTTCACGGACAGCGGATAGGATCCTAGACTACCATGGCCGCGTACCGCGAAGCGCGCCGGCAAGTGCTGCGACAACGCGCCCGACAACAGGCGGTAGGCGCTGACGAGGCGGCCATCCGCCGCCAAATCGGCGGCCTGGTGCGCGACCGCGTCCTCGTCCGCCAGCTGACGGTAGCGCGCCTGGGCACGTTCAAGCACTGCCCGATCCTGAGTCCACAGCCGCAGAATGCGCGCCTGCTTGATGGTGAAGGGTTCGCCGCCGGGATGACCGCTAGAAGTCGACCAGGGCAGGCTGACGCGCAGTGCCTCAATGCCCACTCCGTCGTGCTTAGCAGCGGTGATCAGGGTGAGACGGAGCAATCCGGAAGTACGCTCGCGCAAGGTCTCGCCGAGGGCCACGCGGATATGGCGCTTCCAGGGATAGACTTTGCTGGCGGGCATGTCGGTGGCGGTCAGCCGCGCAACGGTGGTAAAGGCGTTGGGATTGGATCCGATCGCGACCTCGATGGCATTCCCGGGACCATCGGCGAAGCGCGCGGTGAGATCGAGAGCGAGCGGTCCGGCGAAGGGTCGGCCGTCGTTGGCGAGGCGATAGGTGATGCTGGCGGGCTTGCCGTCGGCCGCGGCCTGCAGCTCGCCGGAACCGGCCACCGGAGCGAGGTTTTCGCTGGCGGCGATCTGCTCCACCGGGCCTGCGGACTTGGTCCCAGCGAAAGTCAGATCGATGAGCTTCACACCCACCGCCGTCACCGGTGAGCAAGGCCGGTCGTCCTGACCCTTGGCTGGAGGCGCGAACTGCTCGGCATCACCACTGCGGGCGTTGCAGATCCACAGCGAGCGGAAACCGCGCTCATAGCAGGTCTGGATGTATTCCAGGGTGGGCAGGGCCATGCGTTCGAGATTGGGGCAGAGCAGTTTGCCCTGGGCGCCAATGTAGTCGAAATAGGCCGCCGGCAGATGGGGCAGGAACTCGCCGGTGACATTGGTCTGTTCCCCGGTCGCAACCTGCCAGCCGGCCCAGCGATGATCCTTCAACGGGCTGTTGGCGGCATCGGCGAAGGTCTGGAAATGGTAGTCGTCGACGGTCTGGCGTTCGGGCAGGCGCAGCTCACCGCGATCGACCACCAGCGCATCACGCTGAGCGGCCTCGGCGAACCACGCGCCGAAGCGCTTGGGCACCTGCGAGTAGGTGCGGTAGAGCCACATCTTCTCGACGTCGTTGAGCCCATCCTCGGGAAGGAAATCGACACCGTCGCGGTGCGCCGCCGCCCGACTGCTATCGCTGCAGTCGATGGTCGCGGCCAAGCCCCAGTCCTGGTCGATGGCGGGGTAGGGCAGACGTACCCCGCGAGCGGCAAGAAGGTCGCGCTGATCGCGGTAATGACGAACGACGCGCCCGAGCCGATGCTTGAGAAAGCGCTGGAGCTGGAGGTCGTTCCACGCCGGCCAGGTGGTGTTGCCGGGAGTCCCCGGCCAGCACGGACGGTAGGTCTTAGTGCTCTCTACGTAAGTAATAGAACTGTAGCGGACGTCGGAGAAGTATCCGCCCAGCCCATCAGGGCCGTTGGGGTGGTTGCCCCATTCGCCACTGTTGAAAGCAAGCTGGAAATCGACCCCGAGGGAGGCGACACGCTCAAGGCCCTGATCGAGACTGCTCGCGCTTTCGGAATATGATTGGAGCGCATACTGCAGGTTGATGAACGGACCGCAGGTGTAGCCGGTCCCCGCCAGCCGCGCCTGGAGATCCTTCCAGGCCTGGACGTCCTGGGGTGTGCCGACCGATTTGCCCAGCGCATCCCCCGCCACCGCCTCGCCGACCTTGGCAAGCACCGGCAGCAAGACCTGCGCCTCGCCGTACATCGCCATCGGCTGGTAGGTGCCTTCGGCGGCGGCCAGGTCGAAGAAGTCGGCATAGGCCCACACCCGACTGATGCTCAGCGGGGCATAGCCCTCGTTGCGCAAGGTCACTTCCAGGCGGCCATCCGGGGCGAGGGCGCGCGGAACCTGCACGAAGTAGCGGTTGGGGCCAGCGGCCAGTTCCTCATAGCTGCGGAAATACACCGGCGAGCCATTGACCAGCACGCTGCACCCGAAGGCCTGACTGCGACGGTCATGGATCTCCTCGATCTCGAGCAAATACGCGGATGTGGCGGGCTGCAACGGACGCAGGGCGAGCGACAGCGACGAGCCCTTGGTCGGCAGGGTGCAGACCGACCAGGTTGGACGCAGCGAGCCGATCTCGGCGGTGATCGAACCGCGCACGGCACCGCCGGCGAGGGTAGCCTCCTGCACCGTCACCGCGACCGAACGAGCAGGGGCCAATGGCCCGGGAGTGGCAACTGAAGCCGGGACTTGCGTCGGAGCCGATGGCTCCTGGGCACCGCAACCACTGGCGACAAGGACCAGCAGGCTGGTCAATATTCCGAGCGGCCTAGTCATCGAGCTGAAAGTCTGCTGCACGTGGGAATCACTCATGAAATACTTCTCGTTGAACTAGAGGAATCGAGAATGCTGACAAGGAGTCGGTGGGTTGGCGGACACTGGATCGTGAACCGCATCGGCATCGGCATCGGCATCGGCATCGGAATCGGCAAGACCTACCACACTAGCCCATCCGGCGCTGGCCTCGTGTCACAACCTTTGCTACACGCCAATCAGGATCAAGATCACGCGCGTACTCGCGACGGGGTCGGCCGGAAGCCGGAAGCGAACTTGTCGCAAACATTGTGACTGCTCCGTAAATCCGCGCCGGGACATCCTTGGCACAGAGATCACCATGCTCCATCCGCGCCACCTCATCACCCTCATCCTCATTGCTGGGACTCTGCTCACGGCGAGCGCCGCCGAGCCGCAAGCGCCACTGCAGACCGCTCCCCTCTTCACCTCGGGCATGGTCCTGCAGGAAGGCATCCCCGTACCGGTGTGGGGTTGGGCCGCCGTCGGCGAGAACGTGACCGTGCGCTTCGCCGGGCAGACCTGCTCCGCTCAGGCCGGCAACGATGGCCGCTGGCAGGTGCGGCTTGCCCCGCTGACGACCTCGGCCGAAGGACGTCAGCTGGTGGTCGCCACGCCAACGGCGACGACGACCTTCGAGGATGTGCTGGTCGGCGAGGTCTGGCTGTGCTCGGGCCAGTCGAACATGGCCATGCGCCTGAAGCTCTCCGACGGCGGTCCGGCGGCGGTTGCAGCCGCCGGCGATGCGCAGCTGCGCCTGTTCAGCACCGACGATAGCCTGCCCTCGCCGATGCCCGACGCGCCCCGCACGCGCAGCTTCGCGCCCCGCCCCAAGCCCTACACGTGGCGACGTGCCGATCCGGAATCGGCAGCCGACATGTCGGCGGTCGGCTGGTACTTCGCCCAAGAACTGCGTCGGGAACTGAAGAAACCGGTAGGCCTGATCCTCGCCAGCCGCGGCGGTACGGTGTGCGAAGCCTGGGTCCGTCGTGAAGCCCTGCTGCAAGACCCCGCTTGCGCACCTTACGTCGCCAAGACCGACGCCTGGATGGACGAGTATCCCTCAGCGCTCAGCCGCTTTACCAGCGCTCAGAAAGCCTGGAAGCAGGCCGTTGCCGAGGCCAAGGCAAAGAACAAGGGGGAGAGCGAGAACGAGCCCGCCAAGCCACCCCAAGAACGGGCCCTGAACACCATCAGCTACGCCAGCGGCTGCTACAACAACTTCATCGCCGCCATCCACCCCTATGCCCTGCGTGGCGTGCTGTGGTACCAGGGCGAAGGCAACGGCGGCGCCCGCAACAACCCGGATGGCCTGTCGTCCGGTGTAGACTATCAGCGCATCCTCACCCTCCTCATCAACGATTGGCGCCAGCTGTGGGGGCAAGAGCACCTCGCGTTCCACATCGTCCAACTCGCCAGCTGGGGCAGTGCCCAGGCGCAGCCGCCCGCCAGCAACGGCTGGGCGGAAGTCCGCGAAGCCCAGGCGACGGTGGCCGTGACGGTGCCTGACAGCGGCTTGGCCGTCACCATCGACATCGGCGACGTCAAGGACATCCACCCCCGCAACAAAGCCGAAGTCGGCCGACGTCTGGCGCTGGTGGCCCGCGCCCGCACCTATGGCCAAGCGGTACCCTGCGAAGGCCCGCGTTTCACCGGCATGCAGGTGCAGGACGGCAGCCTGCGCCTGAGGTTCGACCACCGCGATGGCGGCTTGGTCCTCACGAGCAGCCAGCAGCCGGCCTTCGCCGTCGCCGGCACCGATCACCGTTGGCGCTGGGCCAGCGCCCGGATCGACGGTGACGCCGTGGTCCTCAGCAGCCCAGAGGTCACCGCCCCGGTCGCCGCCCGCTATGCCTGGGAGATGGGACCCGCGGCGACGCTGTTCAATGGCCTCGGCCTGCCCGCCTCGCCCTTCCGCAGCGACGATTGGAACGATGCCCTCGCGCCGCCGGCGGGGAAGTAAGTCGCTTACAGATTGAGTCTATTTCATCATGTTGCGGATAGACTGATGCCTCGATCCTGTTTCCCGCTTGCGGCCTGTTTCCCGCTTGCGGCCTGTTTTCCCGCTTGCGGCCGACCTGCTGGCCGCTGAGCTGGCGGTGGCGGCGGAAGCAAGTACTCAAAGACGGAGAACTCCCCTTCCGGTGGTGGTGGAGATCGTTGATGACGGGATCGGCTGCGATCCGGCGCGCGCCGCCGCCGCCAGTCGCGGGGTGGCGCACCTGCACCAACGTCTGCGCGAACTTGGCGGCACCTGCCAGCTCAGCAGCATCGACAGTGGCGGGACCACGGTACGCTTCAGCGTGCCCTGTCCGGGACGAGGAGAGGAGAGGAGAGGAGCGATAGGAGCGATAAGCGCAGGCCGCGCACGTGTTGATACGGACTCACATCCATTCTTGTGACATGCGCAACCGCGGCGGATGAGGTATCATCATCCCATCATGGATCATTCCGTCGGCCTCCCGTCCTGCCTCCCGTCCTGCCTCCCTGCCTGCCTGCTGCTGGCAGCCTGCCAACTCGCTCCGCTGGCAACTCTGAGCGCCGCCGATGCGGTTCCTCAGGCCAACCGCCCCAACATCGTCCTCTTCGTCGCCGATGACCTCGGTTATGGCGACCTGTCGTGTTATGGGGCCACCACGCTCAGCACGCCGCACATCGATGCCCTGGCCCGCCAGGGCGTGCGCCTGACGGATGCCAATGCCACGGCGGCGGTATGCCAGCCATCGCGGTATTCGATCCTCACCGGCGCCTACACCAACCGGATCCAACGTCGTGGCAACTACCAGAGCTACTTCCAGCCCGGACAGCAGACCATCGCCTCGATGCTGAAATCGGCCGGATATCGCACCGCCGCCGTAGGCAAATGGCACAACGGTTTCGGTCACGGAGCCGAGCCGGACTACAATCGCCGCAACCTCGTGCCCGACACGCCGGGAGCCGTGGCATTCACCCCTTTGGATATCGGCTTCGACTCCTTCTTCGGTCCACCGCGAAGCCACAACGAGCCCCCTTTTGTGTTCCTCGAAACCGCCCAGGACAGCCAGGGTAGATTCCTGCGGGTCTTCAAGGGCGACCCTGGCGATCCCCTGGTCTTGCAGCCCCATATCGCCGACCGAAAATCACGACCTTTCAATGATTATGGCTATGGCGTCAGCAGCGGAGCGGCAGCCGCCCACCAAGCCCGCCCCGATACCCAGATCGATCTCATCCTGGCCGAGCGGGTGGCCGGCGAAATCGCCGGTCAGAAAGCGGGCGATGCGCCGTTCTTCTACTATGTGCCCCTCACCGCCCCCCATGTTCCGATCGGTCCTTCCCAGACCTGGGTTGGCAGAAGCAAGGCTGGCGCCTATGGCGATTACATCATGCAGATGGACGACTGCGTTGGCCGCATCACCACCGCCCTGGCAACCAACGGCCTCGATCGCAACACCCTGGTGATCGTCACTAGCGACAACGGTGGCTTAGTCATCGGCCCCGCCCAGGCCCAGAATACCGAAACTGGTGCGCCGCTGACCGTCAACGGTACGGCGTATCCGGAGATGCCATGGACGAACGGTCGCGCCGCGCACATGCCACCCGGCCCCTGCCAGGGTCAGAAGACCGATGCCTGGGAAGGCGGGCATCGCGTCCCGTTCATCGTCAGCTGGCCAGACGGCGGCATCTTTGCCGACAAGACGAGTGCTCACTTGTTCAGTCTCACCGACATCCTGGCGACGGTGGCCGCTGCTGCCGGCGCCAAGATTCCCGACGGCGCCGGTCGCGACAGCATCAACCAGCTGCCACTGCTGCGGGATCCGGTCACGCAGCCCGCTCTGCGCACCGAGATGCTGATCCTGGGCACCAAGAGTTATATGCTGCGCTACACCGACCTCCAGGGCACCAAGTGGGCATTCATTCCGACCAGGGGCACCGGAGGCGAAACGGTGCAGAATAGCACCAAGCTCATCCCCTGGGGTCAGCCGTACCGCAACATGGGCTGGAGTAACAGCGACATCGACACCAATTCAGGAGTGGTGAAGGCGACGGCACCCGCACGCCAGCTCTACAACCTGAGCGAGGATCCCGGCAACCAGATCAACGTGATCACCGCCAACCAAATTTTGGCTGACACGCTGACCTCCCGATTCAATACCGTCATATCCACCGCTCCCAATCGCGCCCCGGCGGTGAAGCAAGCCATACCACCACAAACTGCCGTCGTCGGCACTCCGTTTGCTCTCCAACTGCCGGCCGAACCGGATCGGAGGGAAGGCTGGTCAGCGACGAATTACCAAAAAGCAGCGACGTTCCTGTATGACGGTGACGGCAACGCACTCATCTACACCGTCAACGGTCTGCCGGCCGGTCTGTTCTTCGCACCATTCACCCGCACCATCTCTGGCACCCCGACGGCCAACGGCGCGGTCACGGTGGAAATCCGCGCCGAGGACGGCCGCGGCGGCATCGTCACCACCAGCTTCATGCTGACCATTACGAGCCCCTGAGGCCGCCGCAGGCCACGTTAGAGTCGTTCCTGGGGGCGTAGGCGACTCGCCCGCGCCCCTAGAATCGAGCTGATCGAACCACTTCCCAGCCCGTTCCTGGGGCCTATCTCTGACAGGCTCCGGCAGGCTCCTAGGAGCCTGCCGGGCGGGATGAGGGGCAATGGCTCTAGGCTAAGGCATTGTGCGCAGGGCCATTGACCCGCGCGCAGCGCGGCGTGACCGATGGCACAACCCCGTACATCACGCATCCGATCGCAACTGAACGCCAGTGGGAGCTGGGTGGGTGGGGCGCCCACTGACCATCCTGGCCGAACAGCCAGAACGGATCAGTTCCTCGATCAACCTGTGTGAAAGATCGTAACCCTCCGATAACGCCATTTCTAACCTGAATTCCCACCCGGCGGAACCCTGACCGGGCACAGCTTGGTGTAATTGGCTGGGGTCATGGCGGCG
>JBIILZ010000205.1:0-3463 GCA_044338255.1 Planctomycetota bacterium
GCGACCAGCGACCAGCGACCAGCGACCAGCGACCAGCGACCAGCGACCAGCGACCAGCGACCAGCGACCAGCGACCAGCGACCAGCGACCAGCGACCAGCGACCAGCGACCAGCGACCAGCGACCAGCGACCAGGGACCAGGGACCAGGGACCAGAGACCAATCATCACCAGCCATCACCAGTCAATGAAAAAGGGCCGATCCACCTTGGATTCGGCCCCCTGCAAGAAAACGATTGAGACCGTCTTACTTCTTCGGACCACCGGTGATTGCCGGCACCCAGCCTGCCGGACGGGGCAGGATCTTGCTGTAGCTGTCGGGCTCAACCAAGCCCTTCGACTTCCACACCACCTTGAATTGACCGGTCTTGAGGATCTCGCCAATGTACACCGGCTTCATGGTGTGCTGATTGGTCGGATGCATGCTCTTCTTGCCGCCCGGAGCATCGAATTCGAGACCGTAGACTTTTTCGCGGACCTTGTCGACTTCGATCGACTTGGCGAGCTCAGCGGCCTTGGCCCAGACGTAGACGCCGTAGTAGGCTGCTTCGATCGGATCATCAGTGACGCGTTCCTTGCCGTAGCGGGTCTGGAAGGCGCTGATGAAGGACTTGTTCTCGGGGGTGTCGACCGACATGAAATAATTCCAGGCCGCGAGATGCCCGACCAACGGCGGCACTTCCATGGCGCGCAGCTCGTCTTCGGCGACCGAGAAGGCCATGATCGGGCAATCGCCGGAGGTCAGGCCCTGGTTGGCGAATTCCTTATAGAACGGCACATTCGAGTCGCCGTTGATGGTCGACAGCACGCATGCGCCGCCGCCCTTGGCTAGTTCCTTGATCTTGGCGACGATGGTCTGGTAGTCCTTGTGACCGAAGTTGGTGTACTCTTCCATGACGTTGGCGTCAGGGATGCCCTTCGATTTCAGGAAGGCCTTCAACACCATGTTGGCGGTGCGCGGGAAGACGTAGTCGGTGCCAAGCAGGACGAACTTGGTCGCACCCTGGTCGAGCATGTACTGCGCGGCAGGCACCAGCTGCTGATTGGGCGAAGCGGCGGTGTAGAAGACGTTCTTCGACTGTTCTTCGCCTTCGTACTGGACGGGGTAGAAGAGCAGGCCGTTGTTCTCTTCGAACACCGGCAGCACCGACTTGCGGCTCGACGAGGTCCAGCAGCCGAAGGTCGCGGAGACCTTGTGCTTCAAGAGGAGTTCTTTGGCTTTCTCAGCGAACAGCGGCCAATCCGAGGCGCCGTCGACGATCACCGGCTCAAGCTTGCGGCCGAGCACGCCACCCTTGGCGTTGATCTCTTCCATGGCCAGGACCGACGCATCCTTGCACGAGGTTTCCGAGATCGCCATCGTGCCGGACAACGAATGCAGGATGCCGAGCTTGATGTCTTCGGCGCGCAACGGGCCGGCTCCGAGAGCGACGGCAAGGATGCTGAAGGTGAGAGTCTTGAGAGTCTGCAAAGCTGGCATCGGCGGGATCTCCGTGGTTGGTTGGTGCAGCCGTGGACGGCGGCTCTGAACCAGTTGCGTCGATCGTGCCAATTTTAGACGATGGGAATGATGCATAAACTGCTGTATGGTTATGCATAAATACGGCTTTCACCTAGTTGCGTAGCAACCTTGTTAGCTAATGCTCAAAAAATGATCGTTCAGTTCAGCGTTGTCACATGCGTGTCCAATCTTGCCTGTGCCCAGGCACCGCCACCCTCCTCGCCCGATATGACCGACACCAGCCACAGCACCTATGTCAGCCCCCTTTGCACGCGCTACGCCTCGGTTCCGATGCGCGAGCTGTGGAGCGATGATCGCAAATTCCAGACCTGGCGCCGCCTGTGGGTGGCCCTGGCCCAGGCCGAACGCGACCTCGGCCTGCCGATCAGTGCCGAGCAGGTCGCTGAGCTGGCGGCGCACATCACCGATATCGACTACGTCATGGCCGCCGCCGAAGAGAAAAAACGCCGCCACGATGTCATGGCCCATGTGCACACCTACGGCCACGTCGCCCCTAAGGCCGCGCCGATCATCCATCTCGGGGCGACCTCGTGCTATGTCACCGACAATGCCGATCTGCTCGCCATCCGTGATGGCCTCGACCTGCTGAGCGTCTCGCTGGCTCGCGGAATCGAGCGCCTGGCGCGCTTTGCCGAACAGTACAAGGACCTCCCGACGCTGGGCTTCACCCACTTCCAGGCGGCGCAGCTGACCACCGTCGGCAAGCGTGCCTGCCTGTGGCTGCAGGATCTGACCATGGATCTAGAGGCCATAGAGCGCACCCGCAACGACCTGCGCTTCCGCGGCGTCAAAGGCACCACCGGCACCCAGGCGAGCTTCCTGACCCTCTTCCATGGCGATCACGCCAAGGTCGAAGCCCTCGATGAAGCCGTGACCCAAGCGTTCGGTTTCCGCCGCCGCTTCCTGGTCACCGGCCAGACCTACACCCGCAAGCAAGACGCTGATGTCCTGGCGGTACTCGCCTCGTTGGGCAGCACCCTGCACCGCATCGGCACCGACCTGCGCCTGCTCGCCCACCTCAAGGAAATCGAAGAGCCGTTTGAAAAAGACCAGATCGGCTCCTCGGCGATGGCCTACAAGCGCAATCCGATGCGTTCCGAGCGCATGTGCTCGCTCTCGCGGCATCTCATGGTGCTGGTGCAGGACGCCTATCAGACCCACGCCGTGCAGTGGATGGAACGCACGCTCGACGACAGCGCGGTGCGCCGCATCTGCATTCCAGAAGCCTTCCTCGCCGCCGATGCTTGTCTGGGGATCCTGCAGAATGTGGCAGAAGGGTTGGTGGTGTATCCCAACGTCATCCGCCGCCGCATCGACAGCGAGCTGCCGTTCATGGCCACCGAGAATCTGATCATGGCGATGGTCGAGGCCGGCGGCGATCGCCAAGAAGTCCACGAGGCGATCCGCGTCCTCAGCCACGAAGCCGCCGCCGAGGTCAAGCAGCACGGCCGCGACAATGACCTCATCGAACGCGTGAAGAAGGATGTCTTCTTCGCGCCGATCCATGCACAGTTGCCGACCCTTCTCGATCCGAGCACCTTCACCGGCCGGGCGCCGGAACAGGTCGAGGCCTTCTTGGCGCAGGAAGTGCGGCCATTGCTGGAGAAATATAAAGGACGGCTGGATGGGGCAGCGGCGTTGAGCGTGTAGGCATTGATGGTGGGGACGCTGGGCGACCAGAGACCAGGGACCAGGGGCCAGGGGCCAGGGGCCAGAGACCAGGGACCAGCGACCAGCGACCAGCGACCAGCGACCAGCTAACAAAGCATTCGATACGCGAAGCGAACAGAGTGCTCGGGGCCCCTGGATAGGGGTAGGGACGGCCCTTGCGGGCCGCCCCTACCTCCGAACCGTACGGGCGGTTTTCCCGCATACGGCTCTCCGGTCATCGGGTTCCCTTATTGGGGTGGAAATAGGCCACATGGGCTCGTTCCAGTGAGAAG
>JBIILZ010000110.1:0-12552 GCA_044338255.1 Planctomycetota bacterium
TGGCGGGGTTAGATCTGACGCGGAAAATGCCTCACCAGATTGGTGGGGCGGCAGAATGGGTAGATCTGATGACATGGCATACACTTACGGCGATACGGTGGATGCCAACTGCGTTTTTGAGGTTGATCGACCAAGAGCCGTCCCGTGAACAACACCGCGCTTGAGATCCATGAGAATGGTAACGAATTTCTTGCCGCCTCGGCCATAACTCTTTTCGCCTGCTGCCAGGTATGGCATCTCGACTTCCTCGCGGCGCATCAGGCCACGCGACACCGCACGGGTCATGATGCCATGAGCTTCATCCCACGTAATACGCACCAGGTCATTTGCGCCGCTCACCGTTTTACAAGCCAGTAAGGCAAGAATGACCCGGCCCTCGAACATCATTGAAAATCGCGATCCAGGCTCTGACCAGGGCACACGTACTCGCAACACCCCGTGCTCTGAACAGTTGGTTCGAGGCAGGCGGGCATGAAGCCATGTCGTACATTGCCAAAGACCAAGATGACGCCTTTCCCGCTCTTCCGTATGATCTCGTACATTGCACAGCTTGCGGCATGTCGGGCATGGCAACTGACCATGGCGATGATCTATGAACACATGAGCCGCTTCTCCAGCAACATCCACATCGATTCGACTGATGTACCAGGGATCAGACAAGCAAAGCAACTAAGTGTAACTTTTAGGATCGTTCATGATGTGATGGAATCAGGATAAAATGAGAATACCCACTGGAAGGTCGGTAGAGCCAATAAAAGTCCTGCCGCCCGTCGGTTACCAATCCCGCTCGCTCATCCCGATCGCTCAGCGATTTACTAATAATCTAGAAAATGACGAGCTAAACAGAGGTTTGTCGCAATAATTGCGACAGGGAATTTTACTCTGCGTGACAAGAATCAGATCTAGGAACGAGCATCAACCTCTCAGCAGAATCTACCTTCATGATCTTCCAATGTAGCCGTCTGTTGATCCTCCTGCGCCTGAGTCCCGTCTGCGTGCTGCTGGTGCTGCAATTGCACGCCTGCCTGGCCGTCGCCGAGGAGCGCTTCCCCATCGGAGAGGCGGCCATCAATGCCTGGGCCGACGTCGTCGAGCGTCGGACGCCGTTGCAGGTTCCACGCAAGGTGCTCACTCCTTATTACGGGTGGTACGCGAATGATGGTAAGTGGGGATCGGTGACGCCGGAAACAATGGCCGATCTGACCGGCAGCAAGGAGGCCGGCAGCAAGGAGGCCGGCAGCAAGGGGACCCGCGTCTGGGACCGCCCCCTGCTCGGCTACTACCGTTCTGACGAGCCCGCGGTGCTTGCCGCACATTGCGCATGGGCGCGCTCCGCCGGTATTGACGTGCTCCTTTCGGCCTGTTTCAAGCAACTGTCGATAAACCTTCTCAACGAGGCGGCCAGGGCCGGCATCCAGGTGGCTCCTTACCTCGAGTTCATCCAGGAAAACCAGAATTCTTCAAGCGCAGAGCCAGCCGGCGAGAAGAAGTACGAGTACTTCATGCAGGTCGCGCGGACCCTCGCTCGCCAAGCACAGGAGGTTCCCGGAGCGGTCTACACCATCGGCGATAAACCGGTGATCTTCGCCTATAAACGCACCCTCGGCGCGCCGGCGAATCCGGCGTTCTGGGCCGAGGCCCTGCTGCGGCTCAAGGCCGAGGGCCTGGAGTTCATCATCCTCGGCGATCTATCCCCGACCGCGGCGGTCGACAAGGGCAACGAGGTCGCAGAGGCCCGGGCCAACGCCTGGATGCGGATCTTCGACGGCATGCACTCATACCATGTCCTCTCGATGATGCTCGGAAACCCGGAAGCGGAGACCGTTCAGCAACGCTGCGAGAATCTCTATGAGAGGGAGATGAAAGTCCTCAACGACCGTCGCCGGATCAGCTGCCTCACGGTCATGCCGGGGTGGGACAATCGTACGATCAACTCCCCCGGCATGGTGGTCGACCGCAGGGAAGGCGCCATCTACGAAGGCATGTGGAAAGCCGCACTCAAGCAGCCCGGTGCGGACCTCGTGATGGTGACCTCCTTCAACGAGTGGATGGAAGGCGGCACCATCGAACCCTCCTTTTCCACAGGCACCCGCTACCTGGAATTGACCCGGCTCTACAGCGCCCAGTTCCGTGGTCTGCCGAAGGAGGATCGCCAGGTCGGTCTGGTGTGGAATTCCGAGGGCATGAAACTCGTCATCCCGTCCGGGACTGAGACCTTCAGCAGCGAATTGCGGGGTTATCCCAGCCCGGTCAAAGAGGATCCAGCCGTTAACCTCATGGAGGTCGTCGAGAAATGCAAAGGCGTTGCCACCCTGTGGAATGAACAGGAGAAGCGGGAAAATGCCATGCGTATCCGCCTCAGCACCGGGAGTCGAGCCACCTCCTCGGCGAATAACCCCTGGTACGATGGGAAACCCTGGAATGGAGCCACTGGAGAATGGTATTACCGCTATGACGGTGTTCCACGCGTCGAAGCAGTGTTCGGCTGTCATCACCTGATCGTCTTCCTCGACGGAGGGACCAGATGCCTCGCTAACGGAGTCGCGGTGGATCTCGCCTATCCCGCCACTTTGAAAGCGAACCGGAAAGTAAAAGAAAAAACCGTACTAGTGCCCCTCAGCCTGCTGGTCGGGAACCTGCAGATGCCTTTGGTCAAGATGGTGAATCGCGAACCCCGGAGGCCCCGACCTGCGGATGATACCATCACTGCGTCTGCGACCACCCCGGTGGGGATGAAAGCCGATTCCAAGCTTCTGGAGGAGTGGCATCCTCGCCTCGTCGCGAAGGTGGCGGCTTTGATCGCTGCCGGCAAGAGCGTTTCGCTCTCGAAGGATTCGGACATGATTCTGAGCGAAGCGACGCTCACGGGTGTGACCATCCTGTCCCACAATCAGTCTGCCGGCATGCCCTGGCGAGCCATCACCCCCCTGCAGAAGGCGGAGATGCTGTTAAGCACCGTCGAGCATCCCGACAGCGAATCATATCTCATCGCTGCCCTCTACTTCGTAGCTGCAGGTCGGCCGAGCGCCGCCGAGGATTGCCTCTTCAAAGCCGATGCCATGGATAGCCAAGCGGCGGCGGCGCTGCGCAAACAGTTGCAGGGGAATTGATCCGCCTGGACATGAGCATCTCGCCGATCGTTACGGGCAGCATCGCCTGGCGTTGTGTAGCAATCCTTGCGACAGGTAATCGCAGGTGATCGCGGTCATCGTTCCCTCATGAACGAAGCTCTGAAGTTCACCTTCCGCATGCGCCTGACCTTGGTGCTGACCCTCGCCTCCGTGGTGATGGGAGACCCGCTACCCGCCGCCGAAGGCCAGTCATCGGACCCGAGCGTCACTCCCGCGACCCGCGCGCAGACGAGCAACGATCCGCTGATCATCCTGCGCCGGGTCGATGCTTGGCAGCAGACTCATCGGGGGACTCACGAGCGCCGCTTCGCCGAGGAAGCCCGCTGGTTCCAGGGGCGGCAGGCCGTCTACTGTGCCACTGCCGAGGTGGTCTGGCTCGACCGCATCGATGAGTGGCTCGATCATCGCACTGATCCGCTGCCGACGGTGACGGATCCGGTGGCTGCGCTGCGGGCGGCGCAGGTAGCGATCGGTTTCCACACCGGCCAGCGCGACACCCTGACCACGGTGGTGCCGGCATCCTGGGATGCCTGGCGTGACGAGGTGCTGGCCAAGGCTGGGAACTCCGCCCAGGTACTGGGTGCACTTCCCGCGTTTGGAATGGTGGGAACCATCAAGAAGAATGCCGGCAACATGAACAAAGAGCGGATGCAATGGTTCGCCCTGCTCCATCAGCGCTTCGTTGCGATTTGGGACGCCATCGCCGATCCCGCCACCGGCCTGGTGGGACACCCGGCACGGCTGACTGACCAGGGCGAGGCGGCTGCGGGTCTGGCGCGGATTCTCGTCGACGTGCCCCGGCAAGAGCCGACGTGGACCTGGTACGCCGATCACCTGCGTGCCATGTCCACCGCCCTGCTCACCCGGCAACGGGCAGACGGGCTGTGGGCCTGGGATCTCGGCAGCGGTTCCGGCGACATCCCTGGTTCCGCGCTAGTGGTATCCGCCCTCGCTCAGGGCGTGGACCTCGGCGTCCTCGACGCCACAGCCACCGGCCCGGCCCTCGCCAAGGCCTGGGGCGCGATCGCCGCCGGCATCGATGGCACAGGCCGCCTGGGCGGCGCGCAGACGCCGAGTGCCGATGATTCCGGGGCAGTGCTCCTCGCGGCGGCGGGCATGATCCGGCTGCAGCGGCTGCTTGATCACGATGGACGGCTGCTGCCTGCGTCAGTTTCATCGCTGGTGCCCGCCTGCGACTTGTCGGCGCATCCGCTGTCGGCCCAGCTTGTCCCCCTGGTCGAGCGCGCCGCCACCGCCGACTTCCAACCCACGGGCTTCACCCGTCGCGACTACCTGCGGGTGATCGCCCGTGAGGTCGGATTCTTCCGCCAGCACCAGGCCGCCGATGGCCGCATCATCGATCCGGTGAGGAAGGCGGAATACCACTACGCCACGCCCTGTTACGCCCATGCCGCTGCCACCCTGGTGGCCAGCGGAGCCGACCGCTCGCCGGAGATGCTCGACAGCGCCATGCGCGCTCTTGAGGTCACCAGCAGCGACCTGCTCGATCGTTGTCTTAAGAAGGTCGGCAACATTGCTCCTGGCAGTGATGTGAACACCTCCGACTTCTACGCCCGGGCGGTGATGGGGGCTTATCTGGCGCTCAAAGAGATCGCACCGAAGGAACGGGTCACCGCGTGGGAAAAACGACTCGCTGCCCTGGACCCGGTGAAAACCTACTCGGCACCCAACGGCTCGTGGGGTAACTGGACGGCGTGCAACCTGTGGGGTGAATACCTCCGCTTCGCCTGCGGCTGGCAGCACCAGGCCTACATCGACCACAACCTCGATCTCCAGCGTTGGCACATCACGCCGCTTGGATATTACGTCGAGGGGCACGGTCCCTTCGCCTATGACGGTTTCGGCCGCTATTTCATGGTCGGGATCCTCTTCGACGGCTACCGCGGACCGTTGGCCGACACCTGGCGCGACGGCATGTGGCGCGGCACCTGGAGCGCGCTGGCGGTGCAGGCACCATCCGGCGAGATGCCCATCGGTGGCCGCAGTGCGCATCACCTGTGGGTCGAGGCCGAAAACGCCTCGATCTTCGAGATGTACGCCACCGCCTACGCCAAGGCCGGTCACCCGATCGAAGCCGGCATGTTCAAGCGTGGGGCCCTCCTCGCCCTGCGTTCAATCGACAGCTGGATCGCCCCCGATGGCAGCGGCCAGGTGGTGAAGAACTGGTATCCGCCCGCCGATCGCCATGGCTACATGAGCTATTCCCACTTCGGGACGTATAATATGCTGGCCATGTCGATGCTCGCCTCGGCCTGGTCGGCGGCAGATGATGCGGTGATTGAGCGTCCGGCCCCGGCGGATCTCGGCGGCATCCTGGTGTCCGCCCCGGAACTCAAAAGCATCGTCGCCAACGCCGGCGGGGCTTACGTCCAGTACCTCACCGATGGTGATCAGCACCATGATCCCACGGGTCTGGTTCGCGTGCATCTGCAGGACTGCATCCCGCAGCTTGGCCCATCCAGCGGCGTCATCGACGAGGCACCAGAGCGCAGTATGGACACCGGAAAAGGGCACGCCGGTGCGGCTGGCTGGATTGCGGACGCCCGGAATGCACCTGGTCACCAGCTCGGTGACCGCTGACACGGTGACCTTCAAGGTGAGCGGAAAGCTCGGCCAGGATGTGGTCAGCGAAGAGATCCGGATCGGCTCCGGCGAGGTCCGGGTTGCGGATCACTGGCAGTCGGCCTCGCCCGGCAGCCTGATGGTCACCTATCCGGCGCTCCTGCACGATGGCCGCTCAGAGACCGCCATCACCGTCGACGGTAGCCGCGTTACCCTGCAACGCCCGGGCAGCAGCGATAAGAGCGGCGGCGGGATGGCCTTCGAGGTTCTCGAACCAGCAGGCACCGCGCTGACCCGTTCCGGCCTACGTATCGACCATCCCAATGGCTTTGTCGAACCGATCCTGGGCACCGTCACCGGCGAGCGTATGGTGTACCGGATCCAGTCGGCTGCGACAAAACCTTGAATCTTGGAGCGAGCAACCCATGCGTTTTCCCCTGTTGATCCTCCTGGCCACCACCTTGCCCGCCGTTGAAATAGACTGGCACCGGACCGCCCTGCGCAGCGATAAGCCAGACAACGAAATCCTGCATCTGAGCATCGGCGACACCACGAAGCCCAATGTCCTGGAACGCTGGTGGAACGGCCGACGGGTACGCTGGCTGGACGAGGGTGGCACCATGCAGTCCGGGGATACCCGTGGCGATCTCGTCAACAGCGTGCTCCAGGTCGATCTCAATGGCGATGGCGTCTACGATGAAGACGGCGATCTGACCGTAAAATGGTGCGACACGGATGGCGATGGCGTGCCCGATGTGCAGGCCGTGGTCGTGGCCCCCAGCGGCTGGAACGAACAAAAGAAGACCTATGCCGATAAGGGGCAATGGGCAGTAATGCTGAACCACGACCGACGCGGCGTCTTCTGGGGGATCGATTGGAAGGATGCCGATTTCCATCACAGTTGCTGGTATTTCACCGGAGCCTGCGCCTGGCTGGCCAACTACCATGGCAACAACGATTTCGTCAAGTCCATCTTTGCTCCCAACTTGATGAATGATCAACGACTGGCCTGGGAGTGCCCATTCTCTTTCTACGATGAGGACGGCGATGGCGTCTCCGAGATGACCATCCGCTGGGCAGCTCCCATCCCCTCCAAGCAGGGGAAGGTGGAGATACCGACCACCCTGGACCGGTGCCACATCTCCTGGGATCTCGACAACAATTCCGGATTAGGCCGCGAGAATTCCTACGACCTGACCCTCTACGGATTGGGAGCAGCGGTCGATATGAGCACGATGCGCCATCCGCTACCGCATTTCGCCGGGAATCCGGTCTTCGATCCTTGCTTCGAGCACAACGAGTAGCGGCGGCTGAACGAACTGATCTACATGGACCGAACGAAGGGATACGACACCTTCTTCAAAACCGGTTGGAAGGGCATGAGCCTGGTGTTTGACGAGGACGGTGACGACCACCGCTGGGAGCGGGTCGAGATGTATTTCCCCACCGACAACAAGAACCGCCCCGTCGACATCTTCTCGGCCTCGGCCCGCTCCGTTACGATGGGCGAGAGCGCCGTACCCGGCCCCAGCTACCATCCCCAGGCGGACTCCCTCGGCGATCGCGGAGAATTCGATATCGACAACTCAGGCGGCGGAAAACTCTACATCGGACGTTTCGACCATAAGCTCCATCTCTACGGCGCTGAATCGGGCGTGTGGCTGGTCGACAAAGACGCGGCCTTTCACGGCGGGGCTGGGGCCCAATCCGGAAAACCCCAGGCGAAACAGGTCGGCGAGGTGGTGAAATACACCGACAGCGACCACGACGGCTTCATCGATCAGATCGAGTGGTCCTCGAAGGGCGATCGCACCTTCGACCGCACGGTGTCGCTGCTCGCAGCCCGCCGTGCGGGCGAGGATCCCCAGAAGGCCGACATCATCGATCCCCAGGCATTGGGCTGGAAGGGCATGCACGAGCTCTACCTGCGCCTCGCTGGCGAGGCCTGGGAGGACGCCCTCACCGTCTACCGCGCGGCCTGGCAACGCGACCTCAGTGATCCCGAACTCGATCGTCTGGCCGCCGCCGCCTCGCTGCGTCAGCGGCACATGAACGCCTACTGGCTCAAGGAGGGCATCATCCGCCGTCTGTTCGAGCGCGTGCGCGAACGCGAAACGCAGGTCCCCGCGGAATCCGCGCGCCTGCAGGAGTACCGCAGCGACTGCCTCACGGCGATGTACAGCGGACGCACCGCCGAGTTCGTGCAGCTGCTCGCGTCCTCGCCGTGAGTTCTGATCTTACCATGCAGGGCTTTGAAATCTGTGGTATCATACCATGGAAATGCACTAGAGCCGGGTGGCTTCCGAGACGATTGGGGCATTTTACTAAGCGATTCCGGCCAATCGAACTCGCTAATGAGTAAACATCAACGTTACCGTAGAGAAACCTGTATCCATATAGACTCCTTAAAACTTTCTGTTTCGCATCGACCTCTTGAGGATTGAACATGACCACCTCCGCATCCCTGCTCCGTCTCCTCGGCCTGCCCATACTGGGCTTGGCCAGCCAGCTCACCGCCGCGGAATGGGTGCGAGTCGATGATTTTCAGGACCTGCCGCCCGGCCCTTTCGTGCGCCAGGGTAATGGTTGGCATCTCGCCTCCTCAGAGGCGACCGCGGTGGAGGTCGCGGACGATCGGGACAACCCCGGTAATCGCGCGCTCAAGATCCGCCACATCGGCAAGCCCAAGAAGGGACACGACATTCTCTGGCAGAATACTGCGCTCGCGATCAGTCCCGGCGCAAGCGCCTCGGTCTTCGTGCGCTTCAAGGTCGAAAACGGGACCGACGAACTCGGCAATACCAATGGCAGCGAACCCGTCCAATCGGTGTCCTTGGGGATCTCCGTCGGCCCCACCAACCAGAACGCCGGTAACACGATGGGCGGCGTCCGCATCAGCGGCAAGCAGGCGAATCTGGTGGATTTCCGCAGCAAGGGGCCGAAGCCCGGCATTGAGGTAAAGCGCAACCGCTGGTACCGCTTGTGGCTGCTGATCGATAATCGGCCGGGTGCTGCCGACAACCGCTCGGCGGCGTATCTGCAGGAAGAGGGATCTGCGCAACCTCCGACCGCCCTGGCTGGCACCTTCTTGCGCGACGGCGTGCCAGGCCTGATCTCCTCGCTGGGCATCACCAAAGCGCCGGAGAGCTACCTCACGGATGTCTGGATCGACGATGTATCTATCGACCCAAGCAGCCTCAATACCTCGGACCCCCTGAGCGGAAAGGCCCAGGGCTGGCGAGAGAGGTACGCCGCAGAGGCGGAGAAATACAGCCAGTTCACCAAGCAGGCAGCCACCTGGGAACAGGCGCGCGAGCAGGCTAAGCATCTGGTCGAGGCGATGACGCCGGCCGAACGTTTCGCCCTGGTCTGCGGCGATGGCGCATGCGGTACGTCGGCATTCCTACGCTATGGTATTCAGGATGTCCAGTTCGCCGATGCCAGCTGCGGCATCAACAACGGCGCCCCAGGAAGTTCGCGGCGCGACCGGCTGCCCAAGACCATCGCCCATCCCGCGCTGTGCCTGCTCGCCGCCACTTGGGATCCCGAGTTGGCCAAGGCCTACGGCCAAGCTATCGGCGAGGAATGCCGCTCGGGCGGCATCAAGGTCCTGCTCGGGCCGGGCATGAACATCTGCCGCGCCTCGATCTGTGGCCGCAACTTCGAGTACGTGGGAGAAGACCCGTATCTCGCTAGCCGCATGATCGCCGGCTATGTCCAAGGCATGCAGTCGACGGGTACGGCGTCCACGTTGAAGCATTTCATCGGCAATGAGATCGAAGACCACCGGCGTGGAACCAATTCGCTCATCGACGAGCGCGCTCTGCATGAGATCTACCTGCCCGCCTTCAAGGCCGGCATCGACGCCGGATCGCTGGCGGTGATGACCGCCTACAACCAGCTCAATGGCGAATGGGCCAGCGAGAGTCGGTATGTGAACACCACCCTGCTGCGCGAGGAACTAGGCTTCAAGGGCGTGATCATGACCGATTGGATCGCCGCCTACGATGGCAAGAAGGTCGCCACCGCCGGCACCGATCTCGAGATGCCCTTCGGCGGCGCGCTGGTGCGCGCACGCGAGGCCCTGCTCGGATCGCCGGACATCGACCGCATGTGCCTGAGTGTACTGGCGACGTGGATCAAGGCCGGCTTCTTCGCGACCCAATGGGCCAAGCCCGAACTCGAACAACACCGGCCGACCTGGGAGGCGACCGCGCGTGCGACCAACCTCGCGGGCATCGTCCTGCTTCAGAACAACGGCATCCTGCCCTTGGCCGGACGCTACTCCGCCAAGACCATCCTGGTCACCGGAGCCGACGCCCAACGCCAGGAGCTGTCGGGAAATGGCTCCGGTCATGTCGCAGGTTACGATTGCAAAACCTATCTCGAGATGTGCAAAGAGACCTTCCCCCTGGCTACGGTGGTGATGGCCGAAATCCCGACTGCGGAACAGATCACCAGCGCCGATCTCATCCTCGCCTTCCCGGGCTTCCTCGATCGACCGCGCAAGGGCGTGAAGGGTTCGGCCGAGGGTGAGGGCCAGGATCGCTCCTTCGCCATGCCCGATGACGCGGTCATCAGCGCCTGTACCAAGGGCAATCCACACACTGTGGTGTGCGTGGTCGCTGGCGCCGGGGTGGCGATGGATTGGGCGGAAAACGCCGCTGCTATCCTGCATGTCTCGTATGGCGGTCAGACCGGCGCCGCGGCCTTGGCCGAGATCCTCACCGGCAACGCAGATCCCGCCGGCCGTCTGCCCTTCACCATCGAGCGCACCTTCGAGGATTCGCCGGCGGCCAAGGTCCTGGAGATGACCCCCGATCCCAAACGCACCTGGTCGCCCGACGACATCAACGGCATGGCGCGCGGGAACTTCTTCGCCGACAAGGAGAGCAAACGCCTGATGGTCGCGGATGTGCGCTATGACGAAGGCATCTTCGTCGGCTACCGCTGGTACGATGCGAAGAAGCTGCCGGTGCGCTTCCCCTTCGGCCATGGCCTGGGATACACCACCTTCAGCTACGCCGACCTGACGATCAGCAAGACCAGCGAGCATGCTCTGCGCTGCTCGTTCACGCTCACCAACACCGGCAAGCGTCCCGGTTCCGAAGTGGTGCAGGTCTACGTGAGCCCGCAACAACCGAGTCTGCCGCGCCCGCCCAAGGAGCTCAAAGGTTTCCAGAAGATCAAACTCGACGCCGGGGAATCCCGACTGATCACCATCGATCTCGACGCGCAGGCATTCAGCTTTTGGAATCCGGCAAGCAAGTCTTGGCAGATCGATCCGGGACCTTGCACGCTCATGGTTGGTTCATCCTCATTGAATCTTCCTTTACATGGAGAGGTCGCTCGGCTACCTTAAATTTTCTAATATTTATCAGGCCTTTTCGGATTTTCGCGATGTCCTTACCGATTTTTTTTGTCTGTGCCAGATCCGTGCCAGATCCGTGGTCGTGGTTCACCCGTGCTGGTATACCGTCAACCAGAAGGCGAACTCTGTCTCACCGTTTGACGTTGGGATCATGGCCTAAAGGGAGTCGCCATGCGCCCACGTCGAGCAGGTGAGAGGGAGAACGGCGGTTTCTCACTGCCTGAGGTGCTGGTCGTAATCGTGATCATCGCCATGCTTGCTGGCATGTTGTTGTTAAACTGCGTAAGCTGATTTCGGACTTCCATCCATGAGTAAATCTCATACGGATCCGATCATGTCAACTGCTCCCGAGTCCAAAACCAAGCGTCATTGGTCAGCCGCCGAAAAGGCGAAGCTGGTGCGCCGTCATTTTCGTGACGGCATTCCTGTGGCAACCCTAGCCGATGAAACGGGACAGCTCCGAGCATGGTGCATGGCTGGATCTGAGCGGTGCTGGAAGGTGCCGACCAGGTGCTGTCGGACAAGCGCGAACGAGAGGGTCAGCGCAGCGACAAACAGCTGGCAGCGAAGGATGATCGCATCCGTCATCTAGAAGAGGTGACGGCCGAGTTGTCGATGGAGGTGCTCCAGTTAAAAAAACGCGTGGGGCGATCTGACGGTGCGTCAGGTGTCGCCCCAGGTGAGCGTCGAGGTGGTGTCGGTCGTCCAGCGTCTTCACGAGCGAGCTTCGTTCGCCGTGAAAGAGTCGCTGACGATATTGGCTCTGCCGCGTTAAACCTGTTTTGACTGGGCACTCATCGGAGGCAAGGCGGCTCGCCCAGAGTTGGTGACGCCGAAGGCGCATCACATCACGCCGGAGGAGCGGGCCGCGGTCATCGCCTTTGCTCGCGAGCATCTGGAGGAAGGCTATAAGCGACTGGCCTTCATGATCGCGGATGCCGGTGTGGCGTCCGTGCTCCCAAGCACGGTATACCTGATTCTGAAAGAGGCCGGCCTGATCCGCCGCTGGAAGCCGCCGACCACGGGTGCGCACAAGAAGGGATTTGACCAGCCCGAGACCCCACACGAGCAATGGCACACGGACATTGCATATCTGAATATCCTGGGAACTCAGTACTTTTTGATCAGCGTGCTCGATGGATTCTCTCGTGCGATCATTCACCACGAGATCCGCACCCGCATGGAAACCAACGATGTCGTGATCGTCATTCAACGCGCTCTGGACACACTGCCCAAGGATACCGCTCGCCCACGGATCATCAGCGACTCTTACACGAAAAATGGCCACGAAAAATGGCAGCCAATACGTGTCGACCCAGTTCAAGGTCTTCCTGCGTGATGCGTAACCCTCCGATAACGCCATTTCTAACCTGAATTCCCACCCGGCGGAACCCTGACCGGGCACAGCTTGGTGTAATTGGCTGGGGTCATGGCGGCGTAGTCGGTGTCGCCGGCGTGGATGCGGGC
>JBIILZ010000111.1:0-12494 GCA_044338255.1 Planctomycetota bacterium
GGAACAGTGGCAGCGGGAACAGTGGCAGCGGGAACAGTGGCAGCGGGAACAGTGGCAGCGGGAACAGTGGCAGCGGGAACAGTGGCAGCGGGAACAGTGGCAGCGGAAACAGTGGCAGCGGAAACAGTGGCAGCGGGAACAGTGGCAGCGGGAACAGTGGCAGCGGGAACAGTACCAGCCGGAGCGAAATTCCATCTCCTGCCGGTGGCCGGATCGCTGCCGATCGGACGGATGGCAAGCCATGACCAGGGCGTGTAGTCGTGGCTGTCGCGCAGCGCCTCGTGCGCGGCCTTAGTGCGTAGATCGCGGTCCGCCGCCAGCGCGGCCTCCTGGGCGCTGCGACGGACCTTGTTTTCCTCCATCCGTCCAGCGAAGCCCAGAGTCGGATCGGCATGATCAGTGCCATCCGCCTGGCGTTGCCAACCGAGCTGGCCCATGATCGTGACTTCCTGCAGGCGCAGTCGTTCGGCCTGGATCCGGCGGTCGCGAGTCTCCTCGATATGCCAGGCGGCCTCTGCGCGCGCCTGGTGAAGCCGCGCCTGGGTCAGGGATTGCGCGGCAGCGAGGACCGCCTGCGCGGTGGCGTCGCCGGCGTCGGCCTGCACCTGTAAGCGATGCGCGGCACGTTCAGCAGTGGCAGTGTCCGCCGCCGCCATGTCGGCCTGTGCCCGCGCCAGGGCGATGCTGCCGACCGCATCTTCACCGAGAGCCGCGAGCTGGGCCCGCACCGCCGCCAATTGCGCACGGGCCTGACCCTCCTGATCTACGAGTTCGGCCTGAGCGCGATCGAGACGCAGCAGCGACAAGCGGTACTGGGCTTCGGCCCCGGCGGCGTCGGCCTGCTTCTGCGCGACATCGCGTGCGATCACCACCGGATCGAAGATCATCAGGGTATCGCCCGGCACCACCGCCCGGCCGTTTTCAGCGCACCACGTGAAAACCAGTTTTTCCGCGGGCGGGAGGAGCGTCTGCAGACCGCTGCGATCGGCTTCGATGAAGCCCGGAAAATCAGCTTCGACCGGGGCCGATTGCGCCGGCACCACGTAGCTGTCGGCAGCGCCGGCCGAGACTATCGCCCAACCGGCTAGGAACAGCACGAGCCACGTGCGGTTATTCGACATACGCGGTCATTCCCGGCAAAACGTGCTCGGCCTGGGCGGATGGCACCAGGAAGCGCAGCGTGAGATTGAAGACCTGCTCATCGACGGCCGTCGAGGAGCCGCCGGCCTCGGCTTCTTCACGTCCGGCGGTGGAGGTCCCGTACCAGGTGCCGACCACCTGCACCGTGGCCGGGAAGCTGCCCACCCCGGGGACCGTCACCTGGACCGTGTCTCCGAGATGCCAGGTGCCGGCGAGATGCGCCGGCACCTCGACGTTCAACTTGCGCGGTGACGGTTCGCCGGCGGGCACATCGGGGAGGATGCGGAACGGTTCCTGGGAGGTGATGCTATCGCCGGTGCGGAACGGCACCGGGTTGCGATGGAACAGCCGGCCCGAGGTCGGGGCAAAGACGTTGTCATCGAACAGCTCGCGTTCGTCGCGTTCGCGTTCGGTCGCGTTGCGTGCGTACTCGCGTTCGGCGTAGTCGTATTTCTGGCCGTGCACGGTGCGCGCCACGTACCAGGCGCTGCGCGCATCGTCGGCCTTGGCGAGCGCGTCGACCATGGTCGATGCCGCCGCTAAACGGTTCAGGACATCGGGAGTCCGGGCGGCGGCGGCGGCGAGCGTTGTCCGCTGGGCCTCGTGACGGGCGCGGGCATCAGCCAGCTGCGCATCGGCGATGCCGTTGCGCGAGAGGCTCACCGCCACTCGCGGATCACCGGCGGCTTGCACCTGGGCCTGGGCCTGCGCCGCCATCGCCAGGGCCTCGACGCGTTCGACTTCGGCAGCTTCGAATTTTTTCGTGGCGTCATCGAGACCGCTCGCCAACCACGCCAAGCGCGCGGCGCGCAGATCGAGATCGGCATTGCGCCACATCCGGGTGGCCTCGGCCAGGGCCTGATCGGCACGCAACCGCGCCGCCGCCCGTTCGGCCTCGGCGCGCAGCTTGTTCTCTTCTGCTTCCCAGCGCATCTTCTCCGGGTCCAGCCACCAGGCGCTCTTGGCCAGACGCGCCACGCGCTGTCCGGCGCTGACGCGAGTGCCATCGGGCACGACCTCGACGATGTCCCAGAAGCCTGATTTAAGCCGTACCGGCACGACCTCAGTGGGTTCGATCAAGCCGGTGAGCCGACGGGGTCTGGTGGTCGCCGGATCATGCTCGGTATTAGCCAAGGCCAGCACCTGCGCACCGGCGGCGAGGCCATCGGTGATCACGAAGGTGTTGCCCGATTGCACGCCGCGCACGACCTGCAGGCGGCCATCGGGGTGGCGGATCTGCGGCTCGCGGACATCGACCGTGACATGTACGGCCCACGTCGGCAGGGCCGCGCCGTGTACCGGACGCAGCAGATCGCAGGAAACTGCCATGCCCGGCTTGAGCATGCCCGGCTTGAGCATGCCCGGCTGGAGCTGCACGGCCTCGACATCCAATTGGATGACGGCGAGAAAGGCCCGCATACCGTCCTTCTTTTCGGGAGCGGCGGCGATCGAGAGGACGCGTCCGGGGATCTTCGCCTCGCCCACCGCCGGTACGCGCAGTTCGGCGCGCCCGAAATCGGGACGGTCGGCAGTCCAGATCGTCACCAGATCGCGCAGCGCTTCTGGGATGCGCACATAGGCCATCATCGCCTGGTCCTCAAGCACGAACAAACAGGGCGTCGACGGCAATTTCGCGCCTGATCTGACGTTGCTGTCGCGCAAGCGCACGGTGCCGACGGTATGCGAGCGCATCACCGGATCAGCAACGAAGGCCTGGCGGACGGCGAGCTCACTGCTCACCCGGCGCTGGTCACCGCCGACCATCTCCAATTCGCGGTCGACCAGCTGACGCAGGATAGCGATGCGGGCATTGATGCCGCCGACGACATCGAGCTCGCGACGCGAGCGCTCGCAGTCCAGTTCGAGCTGCTGTCTGGCGATGGCTTTCGCCCCGTCATCCCATTCGCGGCTGGCGCGCTCGGCGACGGCGGCCTGGAACCGCGCCTGATCGCGGGCGGTGCGGGCCTTCACGACATCGACCGTCGGCACCCGACCGCGGGCGGCGAGTTGCTCGACCGCGGTCAAGGTGCGCTCGGCACGCGCGAGGACGGCGGCGGCCTCCTGCGCCTGCATCTCAGCGAGATGCCGACCGCTCTGTTCATCGGCATGGCTCGACTCCAGACGAGCGCTGCGGATATCGCCCTCGGCACGGGCCTCGGTGGCCTGGATCTGCAGCTCGGCGAGTTCACGTTCACGTTCGAGTCGCTGACGAGAGATATCGGCATCGAGCTGCATCAGCTCGGCCTTCTGCGTGGTGATCCATTGCTTGATCATGGTCACGTCGTGACGCACCAGGATGTCGCCATCGGCGACCCGCGCGCCGTCGGAGACGACCTCGGCGAAGGGCATCCAATTGAGCTGCGGCCCGTACGACACCGGGGCGCGGTTGTCGATCCAACCCCCGACCGTCAGGGCCAGCTCGCCATCGACGGCCTGGGCGGTGATCAGACGCTGGGGATCGCTGACGACCTCAACCTGATCACCGCAACCGCTGAGCATCAGCGCCGCGCCCAACAGCCAGCGCCAGCGCACCTGCTTATGCCCTGCACACGGGGACACAGCGCACGAGGTCACAGTACACGGAGTCACAGCACACGGAGTCACGGCGCACGGAGTCACGGCGCACGGGGGACGCCGGCTTCGGCCGGCCGGGGAGCTGGTGCGGGCTCGGCCTCGGGCGCATCGGCGCGTACCGGCGTCGGGGTCATGGGCGTGATCGCGCGATAGCCGGCATCGGTGGTGACCACGGCGATGCGCGCATCGAGCAGACTGATCTCGGCGTCATTGAGCGACTGCTTGGCGCGCGTGACTTCGAGATTGTCGACGGCGCCGGTCTCATATCGCCGCAAGGTCGCATCCAGACGGGTGCGCTCGATGTCCAGACGTTGCTCGGCCAGGCCCAGCAGGCGGCGGTTCTGTTCGATGCGTCGGCCGGTGTTGCGCAGCGACTGCTCAAGGTCGTCGCGGAGGCTCGTCACCTGGCGCTCCTGATCGGCGATCTGCAAGGTCAGCTGCTGGTAACGCGCCCGTTCGGCACGCCAGCCATCAAGAGGCATGGTATAGGTCAGGGACAGCGCCACCGAGTTGTCGATGCCATCGTTGCCGTTGAAGGTCCGCGCACCCTCGGCGGCGCGTTCGACACTGAGACCGGCGGTGACCTGGGGCAGCAGCTGATCGCGCTGGATGCGCAGGTTGATCGCCAGGAGTTCCGCCTGCTTGGCGGCATCACCGAGGGTTTCGTGGCTGCTCAAGGTCGCCTGGACATCAGCCTCGACATCGCGAACCGGGATCGCCGCCACCCGCGCGGCATCGATGACTTCGGGAATGATCACCAGCGGCGAGGAGATCGGCCGATCGAGCAGATCGTTGAAGGCTTCGCGAGCCTGTTCGAGCTGGGTGCGTTCGGCGAGCAAATCGGCTTCGGCCTGGTTGAGGTCGAGCTCGGCATAGAGTCCATCGAGCGGCGAAGCGAAACCGTGGGCGATGCGGTCCTGCACCGTGGCCAGGAATTCGCGGGCGTCGGTGCGCCGGAGCTGGCGCACCTCGACCCGCGTAGCGGCGCGCTGCACCGCGAAAAAGCTGTCGGTAACGCGCTGCTCAAGCTGCCGGCCAGCGAGCACGAGATTGTTCGCCGCGGTGTAGATGGCGATGTCCGCCTGGGTGATCGGCAGCCGTTGCGCCACATTGGCGGCGATGTTGAACAGCTTGCGGCTGACCAGCAGGCCCGCGGCCGTGCCGTATTGATCGCTGCCATCGACGCGCTGTCCCTGGCCGTAGCCGAAACGCATGTAGGGCTCGATCTCGAAACCGAGGGCCTTGCTGGTCAGGGCCACCCGACCGGCGCCGGTATCGCCCTCGCGATTGGTGGCGATGTAGGTGGTGCTCAGCACCGGTGCGAACACCGTCGTCGCCGCGATAGTGCGCCCCAGGCGGGCCTGTAGGAGAGCACTGCGCGTCGTGCGCAAGGAACGGTTGGTGGTCAGGGCGCGGGCGATCGCATCCGCAAGACTGATGGCAGAGGAATCGTTCGCCGCCAAAATCGGCGACAGCGGCGTCACCGTTGCTGCGGGAGTTGCCGCTGGCGGTGCCGCTGGTGCCGCCGCCGGAACCACGGACGGAATGGTTGCCGGCATCGGCAATGACGGCTCTTGCGCCATCGCCATGGCCATCGATGCCAAACTCAATAAAAGAGGACTGAAACGCACGGAGTTCACGATCCTAAATACACCGTGATCATCGCAATCCCGGGGCTGGTGTGTTCATTGTCATACTTCGTGACGCCGTCGCCGTTGATCACCTATCAGCAATAAAAAAAGCCCCCGGATGATCCAGGGGCTTTTATGCCTGACGTTGATGATCGCGAATCAGACGGTGATGCGCACGAAGCCGGTCAGCGTGATGCCGACGCGCTGTGCGTACTTCTCGACGGTCTCGCCCTTGTCGGCGTCGAGCAGCATTTCCTGCTCAAGCAGCACGTTCTCTTTGTAGAAACGGCCGAGCTTGCCGTCGACGATCTTCGGACGCATGGCTTCAGGCTTGGCGAGCACGTCGGCCATGCCCGAGAGGATCTCGCGCTCCTTGGCGACGACCGCCGGATCGACCTGATCGCGGCTCAACGACACCGGCACAATCGGCGACGAGGCGACGTGCAGGGCGACCTGCTTGAGCTTGTTGTCGGCATTGTTGGTGCCGGCGACCAGGGTGGCGATGCGACCGCCGTGGCTGTAGCCGACCACCGCGGTGCCGGTGAGGCGCGCGACCTGGACCAACACGATGTTCTCGCGGATCTTGTTGACCAGCTCGGTGACCACATCGTCGACGCTGATGCCGTCGACGGTCTTGACCTTGAGGGCTTCGACGGTCTCGACGCCGGTGTCGAGAGCGACCTGGGCGATCTTGTTGGCGGCGGCCTTGAAATCGTCGCTGATGGCGACGAAGTCGGTCTGACAGCCGAGCAGCACGAGCACGCCGGCGCCGTCCTTGATGGCCATGCCGACGAAGCCGTTGGGGGTTTCGCGACCGGCGAACTTGCCCACGGCGGCAAGGCCCTGCTTGCGCAGGAACTCGATGGCCGCGGCCTTGTCGCCGTTGCTCTTCTCGAGGGCTTCCTTGCACTTCATCATCGGCAGGTTGGTGGACTCACGCAGCTCCATGACGAGCTTGGCACTGATAGCAGCCATAATCGATTCCAATATCTAAAAGGAGACGGTTGGGAAAAAAACGAGCCTCGAAGAAACCTTCGAGGCTCGCACGCGGTCACCAGCGGCTTACTTCGAGGCGACGGCTTCGTCGGCTTTGGGCGAGACGGTGATGCCTTCGCTGCGGCCCTTGTTGATGCCGTCGACCAGCACCTTGAGGACGACCTGGATCGAGCGGATGCCGTCGTCATTGCCGGGGATCGGCAGGTTGACCAGGGCCGGATCGGTATCCGAATCGACCAAGCCGATGACCTGAATGCCCATGCGCATGGCTTCCTTGATGGCGGTGATCTCGTGCTTTGGATCGACCACGAAGATCGCTTCCGGGAGCTTCGACATGGCGCGGACGCCTTCGAGATTGCGCAGGATGCGGCGGCGCTCGCGGGCGTCGCGGGCCTGGACCTTCTTCGATTCGCGCATGTATTCCGGGCGGGCCATCTGCGATTCGATGCCATCGAGGCGGCGGATCGAGGAGCGCACGGTCTCGAAGTTGGTCAGGGTGCCGCCGAGCCAGCGCTCAGCGACGAAGGGCATGCCGACGGCGCGGGCCGATTCACGGACGACATCCTTGGCCTGGCGCTTGGTGCCGACGAAGAGGATGGTCTTGTTGGCCTTGGCGAGCTTGGCGGCGTAGTAGTACGCCTGGATCAGACCCTTGGCGGTGGCCTTGATGTCGATGATGTGGATGCCGCCGCGCTTGCCGTAGATGTTCGGCTCGTTGCGGGGATGCCACAGCGAAGCGTTGGTACCAAAATGGACGCCGGCTTCGAGGAGGTCTTTGAGAGTGGTGATCGCCATGATGGCCTGCTTTCGTCCTACTCGTCCTCTGCACGGGCGAGCGGGGATCGGGGTCACGCAATTGAAGTACCGCTGGACCGGCGCAATCCCGAAGGACGGATACCAGCGGCTCACCGTCACGAGGACGATAAGGAAAGGACTGGCACGTTAGGGTAAAAGTGTCTCTGTCAAGTTCTGGCGCAGCCGGCTCGGCCAGCTGGCTCGAACGTAGGCGTGGTCTCGGCATGGACGGTGCGTTTATCCGCCAGGAGTACCCGCATGGGCCTCGATACCGCTGACGATCGTCGTAATACGTTGCAACGCACCTCGCTGATGTGGGGGGAATCGACAGCCCTGCTGCTCGTGGTGGGCCTTTCCGCCGGCTGCACCTTCCGCCCTGAGGCACCGAATCCGACGGCAACCGCGCCTGCGGCAAAAGTGGACGAAGCAAAAGTGGACGAGGCAAAAGTGGACCAGGCAAAAGTGGCCTCAATAAAAGCGCCCCCAACCCTCAACCCCCTCGTCGGCGAAGTTACCGCCACCGAGTCCGCCGACGGACACACCCATCTGCAGCTCACCCCCCTGCCCGACGTGCAAGCGGGCGACATCATCCGCATCAAGGCCGCCGAGCGCATCATCGCCACGGCCCTGGTCACGACCGTAAGCCCGACCTCTCTCAGCGCGTTGGTGACCGGCCTCTCGGATCGCACGCGGCCAGTCCTCACCGGCGACCGTGCGACGCAGCTGTTCCCTGCCGAACTTCTGCCACCCCCCGGCGCGAGCGAAGCGCACGCCGCCGAGACTCAGCACGCCGCCGCTCACCAACCGGCCGTCGAGGCGCACGTCGCAGCCGTCGAACCTGCACCGACGGCGCCGGCTCACGCCGCCCTCGCCAGCGACAACCACCCGGAGGAACATGCCGCTGACAGCCATGCGACGGATACCCTTGCCGTGAACAGCCATGTCAGCGGAAAGCATTCGATCCACGTCGAGGCCGCCGCCGTTACCGGGCCAGTTGCGGTGAAATCTTCTCGAGTCGGGCTGGTGCCCGGCGCTCCCAGGGAGGTCGCCTCCGTTACTGCGCCGGTTGCTGCTATGGTGGCAACAGGGGCAGCAACAGGGGCGGCAGCTGCCGAGTCCGTGCCGCCGCTGAATCCCGAGATGCGCGCCCGGCTCAACGCCGAACGTGCCTATTTCGAGCTCGCCTCGCGCATTCTGCGACTGCCCGCCGCCAATCCGGAGCTGCTCGAACTGCAAGAACGCGTACGCGCCGAGCTGGCGGAAGTTGAGCTCGCACCATGACCCACACTCGCCCATCCACCTTCCTGAGCGCGCTGCTGGCGGCCCTGCTGCTGGCCCAGCTCGGCTGTGAAAGCCGCGAACCGCTCGAACCGGAACCCTCGGCAACGCCGGCGGCGACCGCTGCCGAAACCAGTGCCGCCGCCGCTACCGAGGCCAAAGAGGCCGCCGACACCAAAGCCGCCGCCGACACAAAGCTGCAGCTGATGATCGAGCATCTCGATCAGAAGATCAACAACCTCGAGAAGAAGCTCGCCTCGCCTGCGACTGTCACCAGCAATGGCAGTGGCGCCTATGCCCGGGGCACGACCCTGCGCGTCGCCAGCGACAACAGCGGCGAATCGCTGCTAGAAAAACTGCGTCGCCTGGAAACCGAGCTGGCCTCGGCCTCGGCGAATGTGACGGCCAAGAACCAGTCCATCGCCAATCTCAACCAGCAACGCGACGCCGCCCTGCTCAGCAGCAAGCAAGCCCGCGAGCGTGCCGATTTTCTGGCACAAAGCAGCGAGAGCCTGGTGACCGTGCAACAGACCCTCGCCGAGCGCCAAGAGCAGATCAACGCCCTCAATGCCCAGCTCGCGGCCGGCGAGCTGCAGCGGCTACGCGCCGAACGCCACTGGTATCAGCTCGCCAGCGAGATCCTGCGCCTGTCGCCCGATGACGCCCGCGATCTTCCGGGAGTGCAATCACGCATCCGCCAAGCCACCCGTGAAGTGCGCGACGACACGCCAGGAAAACCATGAACCCGCGCCGCCTCTCTGCCACCGCTCTCGCGGTGTTCAGCCTCCTCGTAGTGCTAAGCGGCTGCATGCGGCCACCGCCGCCGGCGAGCATCTCAGCGCAGACCAGCGTCAGCGCCAATGAGCCGATGCGTATCGCGGTACTGCCGTTCGTTCTCGCCGATGGCGTCGGGCGCTCGGCACATGCGCTCGATGAAGCCTTCCCCGCCGCCCTGCGCACCCTCGGTCAGCATGAGGTCATCGGCGTGCCCTTGGAGAAGGCTCGGCTGCTACTGCCGGCCTCGGCCATCGAGCGTTCGGTGATCACCGCCGCCGACCTCCTGCGCCTGCGCGACGCGCTGCAGGTCGATGCCGTGGTCATCGGCCGGGTCGATCAATTCAAGGGCTTCGATCCACTGGCAATCGGAGCCACCGCCCATCTGGTCGCGGTCACCGACGGCGCGGTACTGTGGAGCGCCACCGCCGAGCTCGATGCCGGGCGCGCCGACGTGCAGCATGATGTGCAATGGTGGCACGAGCACGGCAACGGCAGCGGCAATGCCTCGCTCGCCGGCTGGCGCATGACCCTGTCCAGTCCGTCGTCGTTTGCGCGCTATGTCGCTGATCGCCTGGTGGAAACCATTCCCATGCCGGCACACGCGAGCAGCTCCCCGACCGCCGACGCGAGTCTCGCACCTGGGCCGTAGGTCGAAGCCGAAACTCACTAAGACTTCATCGAACATTCATCTTCGGGGCAAGACTCCTGGCCATCCCAACGGCCACCGAGCCACTGCTACCAACCGGAGAATCCGTCGTGAAGTACACTGTCCCTACCCTCACTGCCCTTGCCCTGATGGGCACTATCCCGGCCTTTGGTGCATCCATCGCTGACGATCTGTCGATCAAGCCTAAGGTCCAGATCCAGGCCCGCGCCCAGCTCGGTGCCAATGGCTCCGGCACCAACGGTGACGAATACAATATCTATACCGGCGCCAACGGCCTCAATGACGTCATGCGTTTGAGCCTGCGCCGCGCCCGCTTCGGGGCCTCGGCCAAGAACTCTACCGGTTGGGACGCCGAGTTCCTGGTGCGTGCTGGTGAACGCTCCGACGCCGGCACCGGTGCTGGCAGCGCCCAGACAGTGAACCTGTATTACGGCTACATCGGCAAGTCCTTCAAAACCGATGCCCTCGAACACCGCGTGGCGATCGGCCTCAACAAGCCGTTCAACGGCGAGAGCTCGATCTCCAGCAGCACCTACATGTTCCCCAATGATCGTGCGGTCGCCAACCTGATCGAATTCCGCGGCCAGGAAGTCGGCTACACCATCAAACACGAGCTCCTCAAGTTCGGCTTCGATATCGCCAACGGTGGCAACTGGTCGAATTTCAGCAACGTCGGCCTGGGCGACGACAACGGCTCCGCCGGTGGCATCTATGCTCCCTCGCCGCAGGGCGCGAAGACCTCGGTCGACACCCGCCCGGGCACCTTCTTCTCGGGACGCATCGAATTCTCGCCTGGCGCCGATTTCATGCCCGCCAAGAAGTCGGAATCGTTCGCCGGCGCCGAAGGCCACCATATCGTCATCGGCCTCGACGTGCAGAGCGATCAGAAGGATCAGGTCGACACCACCGCCACGCGCTCGGTCCGCCAGACCACCACCATGTACGGTCCGGATGCCCTGTTCCACTTCAATTCGATCTCGGCCATCGCTGACTACCGCCTGATCCAGACCAAGCAGTCGGTTGATGGTGGCACGCCCGCCAACAGCACCGCCGCCGGCAATGTCGACGGCTATGCCTACGACATACGCTTCGGCTATGCTCTGCCCCTGGAATCGGGCCTGATCGTCGAGCCCGCCATCGGCTACGGCGTCGTCAATCTGAACAAGAATCTCGACGAAGGCGGCGTTGCCGCACACCTGTACAAGCAGGGCGAATGGCAGGCTGGCCAGGTTTCGGGCTCGCAGTTCGAACTCGGCGTGAACCTCTACTGGAATGGCCACGCCAACAAGACCCAGATCGCCTACACCAAGTGGAATGCTGAAGAAAACGCCAGCGTCAACGGCGACAGCCCTGATGCCAGCGTGTTCACCATCCAGCAGCAGGTTACGTTCTAAAAATCTCAGTGACGCCACACACGTCGCCGCGATACCGTCCCTGGAATTCCAGGGACGGTTGTTTTTTTGCATCCACGCCAGAGGTTCCGTCGATGAAATCCCCATTCCTGATGACCGTCACCGTGCTCGCCGGCCTCTTGAGTAGCTGTGCCGGCTCGCGCACCGAAGCCACCAACCCCAGTTCCAACGGCCTGATCGTCACCCATGACGGACGGATGGTGGCCGATACCGCCGAAATCGCCCGCGAAGAACTCACCTACATCCTGCAGAAACGCAGCCGTGAAGCCGCCGGCCCAGACTGGAAAGCCACGGTCGCGATTGCCGAACTACCACAATTTCAGATCGTACGCGCCGAAGAGTGGGGCTGGAAGACCATTACCATGACCCTCACCCTGGTGCCCCCAGCCAACGCCACGCAGGTCGATGAAGGCCGCGCCCGCGCCATCGAGGCCGCCACCAAGATCGTGGAATTCCGCGTACGCAACCGTGCGGACATCGGCCTGACCACCACCGTGCTCGCCGCCGGCGTCGCCGCCCCCGGCTCGTCACGCTATACCGTCGTCGCCGGCGACACCCTCGCCGGCATCAGCACGGCCTTCTACGGCACCAGCCAACACTGGCGCGTGATCGCTGACGCCAACCCCGGCGTGGACATCGCAGCCGGCGCCGAACTGAGCATTCCTCCGAAGCCGTAAAAATTACTCCGAACGGCGTTGAACAACCACAACCAACCCTGAAAAAATGCCTCAGCTGGCTCCGCACCAACGCACACGGCCGTCGCGGGGATCGGCCAGCATCCTGCTGACATTCATGCCCAGGAAATGCCGACCGGTGATCTGCGGCACCGGACCGAAAAGATCGTACACGAACAGCCTTTTTTTCGGGTGGAAGATCAGCCCTGCGTGGACTCCGAGATTCTAAGGCGGACAGAGCGGGATTTGAACCGCGAGGACGGCCGAAGAGGGGCCACCTGCGTGGCCCCGTGCCGCCACAGCCCGACCGCGTCCCTGCGGGCGGTCGGGTGACTACCCCTCTTTCCGCCAAATAAAAATGCCCCCGGCCGCACCACCAAGCCCGTACCAAAAAAATACCCCCAGCCTGCGGCCGGGGGTATTTTTATTTGGCGGAGAGAGCGGGATTTGAACCGCGAGGACGGCCGAAGAGGGGCCACCTGCGTGGCCCCGTGCCGCCACAGCCCGACCGCGTCCCTGCGGGCGGTCGGGTGACTACCCCTCTTTCCGC
>JBIILZ010000206.1:0-3369 GCA_044338255.1 Planctomycetota bacterium
GGCCACGGCAGCATTGGCTGTTCGACAGCGTCGGCAGTACGAGAGACGTGGAGCGTACAGGGCGCCCGTATGGCCGGGGCGGCCGGCTATGTCCAACGCAAAAGGCCCTGCTCACCGAGCAGGGCCTTTCACTAACAGCATCGTCAATAAGCGAGCTTATTGCTTGATGTCCGGCTTCCGCAGACCGACTCCATATGCGCCCAGACCAGTCGACAATTCCTGGACGATGCTCTGGCCCGAACCAGGAGCTTTGTAGAGATCGAGATCGGTGTATTGCACCAGATCGCCAATGCGGCTGACGCCGAGATTCTCAAGCATCTGGCTGACCTTGATCGACAGCTCGAGGCGTTCGATCGACTCGCCAAGGACCTTTTGATCGGCCTTCGAGAGCGAGCGTTCCTCGACCTCGCGGTACATCCCCAGGCGCAGATTGCGGGCCGCGAGCATCTCCTTCACTTCCTTCAGCGAGGTCTCGCCGAAGTTCTTGTACGAGAGCATCTCGGCTTCGGTGATGCGCAGCAGGTCGCCCAAGGTGAAGATCGACATCTTCGCCAGGCAGTTGCGCGAGCGCACCGACAGCTCGAAATCGTTGACGCTGGTGCGCATGATCTTCTCCATGCGCTCACGTTCGCGCTCTTCGCGCTCGTCGTAGTACATGGCGCGGCTGGCCTTGGCATCGCGCAGCAGGCTGAGGGCCTTGGCATCACGGGGATTGTAAGCCAGCACCTGACGGAAGCAGTCGACGGCGGCATTGGCCTCGCCGCGCTCCTCATAGAGGATGCCGAGATTGGTCACGCCCGGGAGGAACGGAGGGATCGCATCGCAGCACACCAGGTAATGCTCGGCGGCGAGGTCATCATCACCAATCCGGTCGAGCAGGACGCCGATCTTGAAGGCGGCTTCAACGTGCTCGGGGTTCCCCTCGAGGGCGGCTTCGTAGGCCTTGATCGCGGCTTCGATGTTGCCCTTGGCTTCGAGCAGGACACCCGAGAGGAAATCGCGATCGGCGGCGTAGGGCACGCCGGCGATGGTCTTCTCGGCGTCTTCAAGATCGCCGACAATGATCTGCACGCGGCCCAGCTCGGCCTTGGCTTCCGGCATGGTCTTGGCGGCGGTCGCCAAGTGGTTGATGGCATCCTTGTATTCTTCGATCTCGACATTGACCAGACCGAGGACGGCCTGACCGAAGGCTTCCTTGGGATCGAGGTGCTCTTCGGCATCAGCGAAGCGACCGAGGACATAAGCCAGCACGCCCAGGCGAGCCTTATCCTTAACGCCCGGCAGACCGTCCTGGAAGGCCGCGGCGAGCTTGGCGCGCTCTTCGACGTCCTGCGTGGCGATGAGGTGCAGCACGCGGATCTGGGCCAGGGTCGGACGCTCGGCACCGGTAAGGACCTGGGCACTGCGGGGAAGAGTGGCGGTTGACATGGGGATCCTCGATCGGGACTAAAATTGGAAAAGGGCGCGGATGATAGTCTGCAGGCGGCGATGGTCAACCGCACTCGGCACAGCTTGCCGGCCTACCGACATGAGTCGGTAAACTCCCTTTAAAAGGAAATGCCTAACGATCAAGGGACGGGGTAGTTGCTGGTCCGCAAGAAGGAACACAGGGCGATCAACGGCAGGCCGATGATGGCGGTGTGGTCAGCGGAATCGATGCGCTCGAACAAGGCGATCCCGCGCTGCTCAAGCTTGTATGCCCCACTGCAATCGAGGGGTTGATCGGCGGCGACATACCGTTCGAGAGCTTCACGCTCCAACGAGCGCATGCGTAAGGTGGTGACGTCGGTGTGCCGCCAGCGCCGGGCGCCCTGGGCCACGACCATGGCGGTAATCAGGCGATGCTCGCGCCCGGCCAAACGCATGAGCTGCTCGACGGCACGCGCGGCGGTGCCGGGCTTGTGGAGGATCTCGTCATCGAGGGCGCAGATCTGATCGCTACCGATGATCACCGCCGTCGGGTGCTGGGCGACCAGGCTGACGGACTTGGCCTCGGCGAGGTGCTCGGCGAGGGCCAACGGTGCCAGGGCTGGATCCTTCAGCGCCTCTTCATCGCAGGTCGGCGGCACGGCGGTGTAAGCCAGACCCAGGCGATCGAGCAACTGCCGGCGGTAACGCGAGGTGCTGGCGAGGATGAGCGGAGGCGGGAGCGGCACGATCATGGGCCCGATATTGTCGTCACCGTCAGCGATGCCATTGCCGCCCGCCCACCGGACTGAGACTGCCGGCATGTCGTCCGTTCACGCTTGTCCCGCTGGAGGTCCCACTGCCAGTCCCACTGCCGGTCCCCCTGCCGATCTGGCGACCGCCTACCCGACGGCCTTGCTGGCGGTGATCGAGGCCCCCACCGCCGGCGCCAAGGACGCGCTACTGGCGAACCTCACCCCACCCGACGTCGGCCACACCTGGACTATACCGGAGCTGCCGCTGCGCCCCGGCCGCGAGGCGAGCCTGCGCGAAGGCGACAGTCCGCGGCGGCGGCATGGATTGGATCATCGCCAGACGCGCCTGCGTTTCCTGCATGCGATCTGGCACATCGAGCTGACCGCGATCGATCTCGCCGCGCTGCTGTGCCTGCGGGCGCCGGGCGCGCCGGCGGCGCTGCATGCCAACTTCCTGCGCATCGCCCGCGAAGAGGCCGCACACGCGACCCTGCTCGACAAGCTGCTGAGCGCCGAAGGTTTCGCCCCGGGCTCGGCGGCGGTGCACCACAAATTATGGGAATCAGCCCTAGCCGCCGCCGATCTCGGCGAGCAGCTGGTGGTCATACCGAGATTCCTCGAAGCCCGCGGCCTGGATGTCTCGGCGGAACTGCTGCCGCGCCTGGTCACCATCGATCCGCCCAGCCACGCCGTGATCAGCCGCATCTACCACGACGAGATCGGCCACGTCGGCATCGGCACCCGCTGGCATCGCTGGTGGTGCGAAGAGCGCGGCCTCGCTTCAGAGGACCATTTCGCCGACGTCGTCGAACGCCACTTCGGCCCCTCGCTACCAAGCCCCTTCGCCCTCGACCACCCCGGCCGCACCACCGCCGGATTCACCGCACCCGAGCTCGAGTTACTGGCCAAACAACGACCCCGCCCATTACGAACCTCCACTAAATAACCAGACCTCAGCAATGCCGCGCAAAGCGCGGCGGCGCCCAAAACCCCACGTTTCAAAACCACGAGTGTGGTGCATATGCAAGGCGCCGAATGTCGACGCATGGCCCACCATGCTAGGAGTCTGTCGGGAATAGATGACCGAGGATGGCGAAGGGATCGTGCGGCAGATCCAAGGCGGCAAAGCGGGCGGATAGCGGGAGCTATCTGACCGTTTTGCCAACGCCGGAGATGCCGTACGAGACCGAGTCAGCCGACCGAATCT
>JBIILZ010000207.1:0-3331 GCA_044338255.1 Planctomycetota bacterium
CTGTGCTCAGGCACCGCCAGGTCCAGATCGCACCACGGCAACGGCAACCGCCGACCGATCTCGGGCGTGATGCCGGTGATCGCTTCGTAGATCGGCGGTGCCGGGGGTGGGATCACCAGGGCACGGCCGCGCAGGCGCGTGGTGCCGACGGGCGAAGGAGAGGAACTGCCACCCGCGTCCGGGGCATCGACCCATGCCACCAGACGATCGCCTTCGTGGGTCAGGAAACGGTATTCACCGTTGACCACCTCGGAACGCTTGCCGCTGCTGGTGCGATCCACCAGACGGATCGGCGCCGCATGCACGTTCTTGCCGGTGCCGTCGAAAGCGGCCTCGCTCGTGCCTTTGGGAATATCGATGGTGGTCTTGCCATTGGCCAAGGTCACCGCGGTGCCGGTCTCGTCGAGGAGGCTGACATGGAAATCACCCTGGAGGCTACGCGTGCCGCGCATGAATGCCGACAGATCGACCAGGCCGTCTTGCTCGTTGCCGGGCACGGTGGCGGTGGCGGTACGCTGCGAACGCAGCCGGTTGGTGGATTTGTTCGTCTGGACGAAGGCGATGCCTTCGACCGCCAGCCATCCCGTTTGCGATGCGTAGGTCATCTGCAGGTTTTCACCTGGCAAACCGAAGGCGATCGGCAGCGCCTTGGCGGCCTCCTGCTCGCTCCCCGTCGGCAGTGCGAGCTTACCCTCGGGAAGCTGATCCGGCATGACCACCAGCGAGCGCTGGAAGCGCTTGTTCGGATCATTCGGCGTCAGCTGGGCAACCCGATCCAAGGTAAACAAGCCGCTCGTGCGGGTGCCGTCAGCTCCGGCCTTGGCGGTAGCCGCGCCCTGGAGCGTGATGGCCCCAGAGGTGCCAGGGAACTCAGCGAAGACCTCAATCGCATATGGCCCCTCGGGCAACTCGAACTGGGTGAAATCCTCATCGGTACTGGCGGCAGACAGGAACCAGTCATCGGTGGTGTCGGCCCTGCCATCGCTGTCGCCGATGACCACCCGCATATACCCCGAGGTGACTTGGCCGGTGGCGGTTTTCACCAGCACCGGGAAGCGATTGGTACCCACGGTTAACGGTAGACCGCTGCAGTGCACGATGTGCGTCGGCAAGGCGCTTTGCGTTGATCCAGTCGCCGGCGGCAGCAATTGACCGGCAGCGGCAACGCCGTTCACCGTTACCGTGATCGGCAGGGCGGTCGGGGTCGGGCTGAGCTGCACCAAGGGATCGGCAACCAAGATGTCCACTGAAAGCGTGGACGGCTCATGCGTGGCACCCGCGGTGACACGGAGTGTGCGCTCGTCGAGACCGAAACGCGGACGAGGATCCGAAACAGGAACGAAATACTGCTCGCGTTCGTCGGCATTCCAACGCTTGAGCTGCGAACGTTGTCCACCGAGAGCGAAACCGTCGACGTAGACGCGGGCATTCTTTACCCACTTCAATGGATAGAAGAGATGTCCAGATTCATCCGGAACCACCCAGCTTACCGCGCCGAAGATGGCGGGAATCTTTGCCGTCAGGGTCGAGGTCGATGAACTCGGACCCTGTGGAACTGCGGGGAAGACGCCAGTGACGGCAAACTCGGAACCGGCTGTCGCCTGATGCGGAACCGAGACCCCGTTGATCTGCTCCGGGCCGTCTTCGGTATAGGTGCGACCAACCGACAGGGTGAACGCCTGCGCCGAGCCACGCTGCAAACGAGCCGAGGTCGGCGACAATATCGCATACCGGTCGTCCTGCTGCGGCGGCTGGTCGGTGCTACCGCCGCCCGATGACGACCCGCCGCCGCCGGCCCATCCACCGCCGCCGCCGAAGCCGCCACCAGAACCGCCACCACCACCACTACCGCCGCCGCCTGGAGGCGATGGGGGGGTCGGAGGCGTTGGCGGCTTAGGAACGGTGACGCTCGATACGGTGATCGAGACCTGATTATTGATCCTCAAGCCGCCGGTGCCCGCCGAGGCGCCACCTGGATAATCGGTACGGAAGACGTCCTTGGCGGTATCGATCAGCGCCGAGAGAGGCAGGGCCGAATCCTTGGGAAAATTGAACACCAACTGCGTTGTGGTGGTAGTCGTGGTCGTCGCGGTGTCGGTGTATTCGGAGATCGATCCAGGTGCAGGCTCGGTGGTCTGCGCCGCGTAGGCCGCTTTCGCGTCATGCATTCGCCACCATTGTTCAATTGCCCCACCTTCAAAGGAGACCTCTGGCCAGGTACTCGGGCGACCATTGGCCAGGGTCAATCCCACCGGACCTTTCGCGTCCGGGGCGGGTGCCGTCGTACCGCCGCAAGGACTGCCGAGATTCAGGTTTTTATAGTCCGCATTATTGACTCCTTCGTCAAACAAAGCGGGGCTCAGTCGACCATTCTTCACGATCGACAAGGCATAGCGGCCCGTCGGTTGGTCGGGGTTGCGATTGACCAGGGAGCTTTTCAATGGCTCGGGAATGGTCCCTGAGAAATCGGTATGCAGGGTCGTAGTGATCGCCACCGGTTGGCCGTGCGCGAAGGTGAAATAACGTTCGACGACGCCGGTCTTACCCGATTGGTCGCGAGCCGACACCTGCAGATGATGCACGCCATACACCAGCCTGAACAAGTCCAGGAGGCCATTGCGTAGCGCGCCCGATTCCTGCCAGCGCGCTGCAATGTCGAGCACGGTTTCCGACTTCAAGGCGAACGTCAGTGAACGCCCATCCGCGTTGCGAGTGATGAGGAGCTGGTCAGGTGCCACCGGTCGGTTGTCGAGACGCAATTCGCAGCTGTCCTGGTCGAGGATGAGGTCATCCGTGATCGAACCGGCAATGGCGTAGCCAGGTTGCGTATAGGCGGTCGAACCAATCGTCAGGCGATTATAAAGGCCAAGGAAACCGAGCACGGAACCATCACCGGTACCGTTGGCGAGAAAGGCGAATTGGACCACTGGTGGAGCCCGATCGATGGTCAGCCGTACATTCCGCGTCTGAATGCGTTCACCGGCGACGCGATCAGCAAGGCCCAGCGTCACCGTGACATCGATCTGCGTCACCGCGGGTGGCAGCGAATCAAGATGCAAGGCACGGGCGGTGAACTCCAACGGATTCTGGGCGTTGCCGGGGTAATAACTGCTGGGGGCCAAGGCCGGGACTTCGGTCGGAATACTCACCCCAGCTGCCCTGGCGGTAATCGTCACCGACTGCGTATCAGGCGGCACCAGACCGGTGAGGACGAGGTCGGCTGCCGGGACGATACGCGAGCCCTTTCGCTTTAACCTCAAAAACGCACTTCCCCACTCGTAGAACGAGCGAAGTAACGAGGCTCTTTAGTTCATGTGTTGCCTATACGAGA
>JBIILZ010000112.1:0-12120 GCA_044338255.1 Planctomycetota bacterium
TTGTCGATGCCGAGAAGTACTCCGGGCATTGCTATCGAGCTGCAAATTGGCTGAGTCTCGGCACGACCCAAGGACGTGGTCGTTATGATCGCTACACCGAGAGGACCGTCAGCCTCAAACACATCTGTGTTCTGCCCATGACCCGCGATCCCTGGAGCCAACTACGGGGCGGATAGACAATGGGGGCGGCGAATGGTTACCGACGACCTAACTCTAACTACCGTCGTATTGCAATATCCCATCATGAACGGTATATTTCGTTTCGATGGGACATAGCCCCAAGCTCCGAGACCAACCGCCGTTCATCGAGCACCTCCATGAGGTCCTCGGCGTCGGGGTCGATTGCGTATCCTGGGCCGGCCAATCGGCCTTGCCGCTGCTGTTCAGGAAGCGCTTCTGTCTAGCGACAATTAGATTGGCCGGTTTCCGACAATTAGATTGGCCGGTTTTTCACGTTGTGCGGACGGCAAAAACTCAGACTCCTGTCGAGTCAGTTCCCCGTCTGGGGAACTGACTCGACAGGAGTCGGCAAGCGAAGCGCGACAGGAGCAGGTCTGGTTGACGTTGGTACGCGGGCATCCGTTGTTCTTCGGGTTTCCTGTAAAACTCAGGTCCCTTGCACGTCGATTTTAAGCGGAGACGCCTAGCGCGAACGCGCGATCGCCGCTCGTTTACGGTAGCTCTCGGAGCCGAATTCGAGGATCGTGGCGTGGTGAACAAGTCGGTCGATGGCGGCGACGGTCATGGTCTGGTCAGCGAAGATCGAGGTCCAGTCGGCAAAAGGACGGTCGCAGGTGATGATCAGGCTGCGGTGCTCGTAGCGCTCAGCGATCAGTTCGAAAAGGATGCTGGTTTCCGACTGATCTTTGCGGACATAACCGAGGTCGTCGAGGACCAGGCAGTCGATGCGATCAAGCTTGGCCAGCAGCGCTGGCAGAGCGAGGTCGCGGCGCGCCGCCTGGAGGCGTTGGACGAGGTCGTTGGTGCGCACGAACAGGGCGGTGTGCCCCGCCTCGATCAGTCCATAGGCAATGGCGGCGGCAAGGTGACTTTTGCCGGTGCCGCTCCCGCCAAAGAGCAGGCAGTTGCCATGGGTCATGATCCAGTCGCCGGCACACAGTGCCTCGACCCGCTGACGTGAAAGCCCCGGGACAAGGCCGAATTCAAAGCTGTCGAGACGTTTACCTGGCGGCAGCTTGGCGGCCTGCAGGGCCGCAGCTAAGCGGCGATTGCTGCGTTCGTCGAGCTCAAGGCGGCACAAAGCTCCGAGAAAGCGTTCGTGTGACCAGGCGTGTTCGGTGGCCTCGGCGGCGAGATCGTGCCAGGAACGGGTCATAGACGGCAGGCGCAAGGCCTGCAGGGCTTGGGTGGTGGAAAGCGAATCAAGGTCGGTCATGCGCGGGCGATCTGGGTCGGGGGTGGGTCAGGCAGGCAGCGAAGAACGTCGTAACCGGCCGGGTCAGCGGTGCGGAATTGCAGGAGCGGAATGGCCGTCGGCACGGGGGCGGCGAAGGTGATGCGCAGGGCCTCGGCATCGGGCAGGCCATCGCCGGCCAGGATCTCGGCCAGCCGTTGTCCGAGAGCCGTTTCGCAGACGTGCTGATGAGCCAGATGCAGCAAGCGCACGTAGGTGCGACAGGCAGCGGTCTCGTTGACGCGCTCGCGCAGGCGCAGCCACGTTTGCGCATAGACCGAGCTGGGATGGAGCTCATCGCGGTAAGCGAGGCGGGCAAATGCCCCCGGCTTGCGAATCAGGGAATCGACACACAGGTGGTAGTTCACCTGCGGAGATCGCCGGCTCCCGTGCCGGCGCAGACAGCGATACGCCACGTGGCCACCGGCAAAGAACTCAAGGCGGTCATCGTAGATCCGCACCACCAAACGCTGGCCGATAAGCCGCGACGGCACCATGTACGACCGCTCCAGCACTTGGATCAAGCTGAGCCGGGAAACCGTGCCCAGCGCCTCATTCCAGGTGACCCCCGGGAACAACGGCAGCGCCGATAGGGCCGCCTGCTCAACGGCGATGGCCGCCGCACGCGGCTCATTGGCCGCCGCCACGATTTCGGTCACGAACCGGCGGTAGTCCTCCAGGCTCCCAAAATCACGACTGCCACGCAATCGCAGCGCCTGATCCAGGCGATCCTTGAGATGCCCATTGGGCGATTCAACGGCACCGTTCTCGTGCGCCACGCCCAAGGTGTTACGCGTCGGCCGGCAGCCATAATGCCGACACAGGGCATCGAAACGGGTGGTCAGATCGTCGTGCTGTTTGAGGTTCTTGTACGCCGCCGACAGGCTGTCGGTGCGCAACGTCTGCGGCACGCCGCCCAGCACCGCCAGCGCCAGGCGCAGGGTCTCGGCCAAGGCCGGGAAGCTCTCACCCCCGAGGATCACCTGCGCGAATTGCCACCTACTATACGGCAAACACACATGCCCCAGACGATGCGGCAGCGACTCGTCGGCGATGGTAATCGCCAGTTCAGCGCAGTCGGTGAAATCCACCAGTGCCTGCCTGCCTGCCAGCCAGGCGGATGGTCTTGCGGGAAAATCACCGGCCGGGACGGCCCCTCGATCGCCCGCCACTGGCGGATCTGCCGTTCTAACGTTCGCACCTGGCCATCCTGAAACCGCCCCGGATGGCGCCGCTGCAGATCCGCGAACAGCGTCACTGCCCGCAGTTTCGCGTCACGCTGCAGCAATGGCTCGATCTCGGTCGACCACACGTGCGAGAACGAATCGACCCGCGTCCGATACGTACGCGGCGCCGTGGCCGCCCGCCCGTCCTTATCCAGCCGCCGGGCTGTCCGCGTACTAATATTGGCTCTGTCGGCCGACTGCGTCTGCTTATTTCCGAGATCTCGTGTGTTCATATACCGCGCGACTTGGCGGTTGGTGATGTGCTTGCCAGACATGTACGACCCCCAGCACAGCTACGCTGTTGGGGGCGCATTTGGCAACCGCACGACCGGCCAAGCTAATTGTCGCTAAGCGGCCAAGCTAATTGTCGGAGGACACGCTTCACCTGCTGGACGGGGTCCCTGCTCGGGCAGGAGGCGCTGTTCGCCGTCGATGACGACCCGGGCGATACGACGCCGGCGCAGATCGCCACGCAGCTCGGGGTGCTCCAGCAGCGCTTCAGCGGCCCGGTGGTCTACGTCTGCGCGCAGACCTCCGCCCTCCATCGCCTGCGGCTCATCCAGCAACGCGTGCCGTTCATCGTTCCCGGGAAGCAGGTCTATCTGCCGCCGCTGGGCATCGATCTGCGCGAGCACTTCGCTCGGCAGGTCCGCCACCAGGACCTGCTGAGCCCAGGCGCCCAGGTACTGCTGCTGGCCATCCTTCTCGACCGCATGCCCGACAAGCCGGACGAGTGGCTGCCGACCCGCCTGGCGCAACGCTTCGGCTACGGCGCCATGACCCTGGTGCGCGCCTTCGATGAACTCGAAGCCGCGGAACTGGTGCAGACGACAACCACAGGTCGGCGCCGCACCTTGACGATCCGCCACACCCGGCGCGAGCTGTGGGAGCAGGCGCACCCGAAGCTGCGCAGCCCCATCCTGCGCACCCATCTGATCGCCCAGCCAGCCCAGACCTTGAAAGGCACAACAGCCGGACTGACGGCACTGGCGCAGCAGACCATGCTCTCGGACCCCGGTCCGCGCACGGTGGCCATGACCCAGGAGCAGTGGAAGGCCATCACCGCGACTGCCGATCTCGACGAAGCCATGGCTGGCGATCCTCAGGCCCTCAAAATTCAGGTGTGGGCCTACGACCCGGCGCTATTCGCACGCGATGGGCTGGTGGATCCGCTCTCGCTCGTCCTGTCACTCCGGCATGACGAGGATGACCGCACGCGGATGGCCTGCACCAAGCTTCTGGAAAAGCAGCCATGGTGAGAGGACTCGAACGCTTCCGCTCGGCGTTCGCCGCGCATCCAGATGCCTTCATTCTGATCGGCGGAACCGCCTGACTGGGCAAGCCCCACCTCCAAGGCCGCCCCTACCGCGCCTCCGGCGGCAGGATGATCTGGAGCCAAGAGTTGAAACGAGAGGTCCCGGAGGATTGGCGGGTGGGTACCTTGGGGGACCTTTGCGACATCTTCGATGGACCGCACGCGACGCCCACGAAAACCGAAAGCGGCCCTTATTATCTGAGCATCTCCAGCTTGGAAAACGGTCAGCTTGACCTGACAAAATCCGCCCACCTCAGCGAGAGCGAATTCGTGAAATGGACCAGACGCGTGACCCCCACCGCCGGTGACGTGTTGTTTTCCTACGAGACGCGTCTGGGCGAGGCGGCATTGATGCCAGCGGAGATCCGAGCCTGCCTGGGCCGACGCATGGGCCTCCTCAGGCCGAAACAGGACCAAGTTTCCCCCGTCTTCCTCCTTCACTGTTACTTGTCCCAAGCCTTCCAGGGTATCATCAGAGCCAACGTCATTCAGGGAGCCACTGTGGAGCGGATTTCACTAAACGACCTCCCCAGCTTCCCAATGCTTATCCCCGCGCTTGAGCAACGCGATGCAGCTTCCAAAATCCTGACGCCGCTCCACGAGTCAATTGCTCAAAGCCAACGCCAGATCCGAGAACTCACCACCCTCCGTGACTGGCTGCTGCCCATGCTCATGAACGGCCAGGTGACGGTGAGATGACGCTCCATGTCCGCGATGAATCCTGCCTGCCTCACCGTGGGCTGAAAGCATGCCATGCCGAACGACCTCACCAATTCCCCGGTTGATCGCCAGAACATCCTCAACAACCCCTATGCGGTGGCCGAGATCGAGAAGGCCGTCGGCATCCGGGGCATCCCCTTCGAGGGGCGGTCGGTGGTGCTCAAGGCCCAGGTAGCCGGGTTTTTCGGCGTCGACGAGCGCACCATCGACAACTACCTAGCCCGCCACGAGGCCGAACTGCACCAGAACGGCTATGAGGTCGTAGTCGGTAAGCGATTGAAGGAACTCAAGTTAGCCTTGGACGCCCGGGATGTCGACGAAACCGCTTTCGTCGACATCCGGAAGGCCCCCCAGCTGGGGGTCTTCGACATCCGGGCCTTCCTGAACCTGTCCATGCTGCTGGTCGAGAGCGACCGCGCCCGCCAATTGCGTCAGGCCATCCTCGACATCGTCATCGACACCATCAACCAGCGCACCGGCGGCGGCACCAAGTACATCAACCAACGGGACGAGGACTTCCTGCAGTCGGCCTTTGCCGAAGAAAACTACCGCAAGCAGTTCACCGATGCCTTGCGCGACCAGGTGGCGATGGGCAATTTCAAGTACGTGGTCTTCACCGACAAGATCTATGTCAGCATCTTCCGCGAGAAGGCCCAGGAGTACCGCAAGATCCTCAAACTCGAAAAACGCGACAAGGTTCGCGACACGATGTACGCCGAGGTTCTGGATCTGGTCGCCTCGTTTGAAACCGGGATCGCCGACGGCATCACCAAGCAGGCCCAGGAGCTCGGACGTAAGCTGACGACCTTTGAGGTGGATCAGATCTTCGCCCGCTTCGTCGATCAGCCGCATTGGCGTCCGCTGCTGGACAAGGCGCGCATGAAAATGGCCAGCCGCGATCTCGCCTTCCGTGATGCCCTGCACCTGCAGCTCAAGGAGTATGTCGCCCCCATCCAACGGGAGGACTACGAGCGCTTCCTGGGTGAACGCAGCAAGGAACTCGCTGAACGTCTAGAGGAGGCTCAAGACGTAATGAAACGCCTGAAGGATCGTGGCTGATGGCGACCATCTACCTGACCCTGGATCAGGCGATCGCCGTCCATGCGAAGACCATCGAGGCGAGTGGCGGCGGCACCCATGGCCAGTTGGACACCGGGAAGCTCGCCAGCGTCCTGGAGCACATCCAGAACGATGACTACTACCCCACCTTCCCCGAGAAGCTGACCCATCTCTTCTTCGGTGCCTGCAAATTCCATTGCTTTGAGGACGGCAACAAGCGGATCGCCATCACCTTGTGCGCGCAGATGCGGCTCTTCAACGGATACATGAACTGCACCGGGCGATTCCTGATCGCGATGGAAAACATCAGCTACCACGTTGCCAGCGGTGCCATCACCAAGGGGTTGCTGGGTGAGATCATCACGGCATTTCTCGACGGGAACGAGGATGACGAAGTTCTGAAACTGAAGATCCTGCGTGCCATCGACGGGAACGTGTAGCTGGCCAGAATGACGTTACCACCCTTCACCGTCACGCCCGCCATCCTGGCCCTGGTCGTTGCCATCGGCGAGCAGGTCGGCCGGCTGGAAGCCTCATTGCCGCCCGAGCGCCAAATCCTGCTGCGCCGCACCAACCGGCTGCGCACCCTCCAGGGCCGACTGGCCATTGGTGACGCCCATGCCTGAATCCCAACACATCGAATGGAAGCAGACCTGGCGAGATGAGTTCCTAAAGTGGATCTGCGGATTCGCCAACGCGGAGGGGGGAGTGCTGGAGATCGGCCGTGCCGACGACGGCACGCCGGTAGGCGTTGCCGACGCCAAGTCGCTCATGGAGGAGCTGCCCAACAAGATCCGTGATGTCCTGGGGATCATCGCCGACGTGCACCTGATCCAGGAAGTTGGCCGCGATCTGATCCGTATTCGGGTCGAGCCGTATCCCAGCCCCATCAGCTATAAGGGGCAGTACCACTACCGCAGCGGCAGCACCAAGCAGGAATTGAAGGGGCCGGCGCTGGAGCAGTTTCTGCTCAAGAAGCGCGGCCTGCACTGGGATGGCGTGCCCGAGCCGGGCTTTGCCCTAGCGGATTGCCAAGCTGCGTCCCTCGAGGATCTGGTGCAGCGCGGCCAGGCGGCCGGTCGCATCGACACGGGCGTGACCGCCGCCGACCGGCAGGTGCTCCTCGGCAACCTCAACCTGACGGAGGGTGCGTACCTCAAGCGCGCTGCCGCGCTGTTGTTCGCCAAGGATCCCGAGCGCTTCGCCTTGGGCGCATCCATCAAGCTAGGGTTCTTCATCAACGACGCCGACCTGCGCTATCAGGACGAGGTACGCGGCCCGCTGATCCAGCAGGTCGATCGGGCCATGGAACTGTTGACCACCAAGTACCTCAAGGCCTACATCAGCTACCAGGGCATTCAGCGGATCGAACGCTTCGTCGTTCCGCGCGAGGCCCTGCGCGAAGCCCTGCTGAACGCCGTAATCCACAAGGACTACAGTTGCGGCATCCCGATTCAGATCCGCGTCTATGACCACCAGGTCCGTATGTGGAATGATGGCCATCTGCCCGAGGGCTGGACAGCCGACACGCTGCTGGGCGCCCACGCCTCCAGACCATTCAATCCGCTGATCGCCGCTGCATTTTTCCGCGCTGGCATGATCGAATCCTGGGGCCGCGGCATCGAGAAAATCTTCAGCGCCTGTGCCGCCGCAGGCTGCCCCAAGCCCTTGTTTCAGATCGACCAGGGTGGCCTGACGCTGACCTTCCCTGAGCCGGCGTGGCTGAAGGACGTGGCACCAGAGGCGAGCGGGATCACCCACCCTGTTGATCCTGTCGTTTCCCAACCCGGGACCACCCAAGAAACTACCCAAGAAACTACCCAAGAACGGATCCTCGCCCACATGCGGTCCAGACCAACGGTGACGCGGGCCGAATTGGCAACGCTCGTGGGACTCACCGAGGACGGAGTGAAATACCACCTCACCAAGCTCCGCGAAAGCGGGGTCATCCGCCATGTAGGATCGACCAAGGCCGGCCATTGGGAGATTCTCACCGGCCCTGGCACGAGTCCGGCATGAGCGCTACCCCACCTTCGATCGTCACCTCGCAGCTCCATGCCTGATCCCGCCCCAATCATCCTCTACACCACCCCGAGCGGCGCCGTCCGGGTCGAGGTGATGATCCGCAACGAGACCGTCTGGTTGACCCAGAAGGCCCTGGCGGAGCTCTTTGGAGTCAAGGTGCCGGCCGTCAGCAAGCACCTCAAAGGGATCTTTGCCACAGGCGAGCTGACCGAGGCTGCAGTTGTTTCCAAAATGGAAATACCTGCGACTGACGGAAAGCGGTATCAGACGCTTGCTTACAACCTTGACGCCATCATCGCCGTGGGCTACCGGGTGAACAGCCACCAGGCGACCCAATTCCGCATCTGGGCGACCAAGACCCTGCGCGAGTTCATCATCAAGGGGTTTGTGCTGGATGATGAGCGGTTGAAAGAAGGAAAGAAGCTGTTCGGCAAGGACTACTTCGACGATCTGCTGGAGCGCATCCGCGAGATCCGCGCCAGCGAGCGGCGATTCTACCAGAAGATCACCGACCTCTACGCCCTGGCCTCCGACTACACCCCCGAGGCTCCGCAGACGCGGGAGTTCTTCGCCGCCGTCCAGAATACGCTGCACTGGGCGATCACCGGCAAGACGGCCGCCGAGCTGATCCACGACTCGGCTGATGCCGCCAAGCCTGCGATGGGCCTGACCACCTGGAAGCAGGCGCCGCATGGCAAGGTCCTGAAGTCGGATGTCGTCGTGGCCAAGAATTATCTGAACGCCGCCCATGTGGCGGAACTGAATCGGCTCGTGTCGGCGTACCTGGATCTGGCCGAGAGCCGTGCCCAGCGAGGCCTGGTCACCACCATGGGCGAGTGGGCCTCGTTCCTGGCCCGCTACCTTGAATTGGCCAACTACCCAATCTTGGCTGACAAGGGCAAGGTCAGTATGCTGGAGGCCAAGCTGAAAGCTGAGGCCGAATACGAGATATTCCGCCAGCGTCAGGATCAGGACTACATCTCGGACTTCGACCGCGAGATCAAACGGCTGGAAGGGAAGAAGCGCGATGAGCCGACCTGAGCATACGATCCGCTCATGTGCCGCCGGCCCGTACGCCAGGACAGCGCCGACATGAGCGACCGTCCGCCATTCATAGCTACCCCCCGCGATCCTTGCCCTGGTCGCCACCGTTGGTGAACAAGTCGGCCGTTTGGAAGCCTCGTTGCCGCCCGAGCGCCAGCTCTTGCTGCGCCGCACCAACCGGCTGCGCACCATCCAGGGCAGCCTGGCCATCGAGGGCAACACCATGACGTTGGAGCAGGTGACCGCCGTGGTCGCCGGCAAGCGCGTGCTCGGCAGCGCCCGTGAGGTCCAGGAGGTGCGCGGTGCCGTGGCGGCCTACGACCAGCTCGACGCCTGGGATCCGACCAAGCGGGAGGACCTACTTGCCGCCCACGGCGTGCTCATGGCTGGCCTGGTTGATCGCCCCGACCACTTCCGGACCACCGCGGCCGGCATCCAGCGCAGCGAAGAGGTCGTGCATGTCGCCCCGCCGGCCGGCCAGGTGCGGGCCCTGATGAACGACCTGCTTGCCTGGTTGAAGACCACCGGCGACCACCCGCTGATCGCCGCCTGCGTCTTCCACTACGAGTTCGAGTTCATCCACCCCTTCGTGGACGGGAATGGGCGTATGGGCCGCCTGTGGCAGACCCTCATCCTGAGCCGTTGGAAGCCGCTCTTCGCCCTGGTCCCGGTGGAGAGCCTGATCCGCGATCAGCAGGCCGGCTACTACGCCGCCCTCAACGAGTCCAACCAGGCCGGTTCCTCGACCCCGTTCATGGCCTTCATGCTCCAGGTCATCCACGACGCTCTGGCCGCCCTTGACGCCACCCCCCCAAGTCACCCCGCAAGTCACCCCCCAAGTCGCGCGCTTGCTGGCCGCCCTTACCGGCGACCTGGACCGCGCCGCGCTTCAGAAGGCCCTCGGCCATGCCGATCGTAATTCTCCGGGTTGGAGAACGGGCCGGGTTATGAGGGCTATCCCTACCGCGAGCCGGCCTTCCGCGAGCCGGGCGAGATGTTCAATCCGGCCTGCCCCTCTCGACGCCGGAGGCCGAAAAGCCTGCGCCAGATCAACCACTGGGCTGCAGATCACGGCCATATAGCCTGCCGACCCCTCCAGAAATGGGATCGCCATGCCCCGTGCCCCGAAGTCCGCGCTCGCCCACGCCCTCAGCCCAGAAGCCTTGACCCTCTGGGCTGAGATTCTGACCCGCGCCGAAACCCTCCGCGAGCTGGCCCCGTGGCAGTGGATCAATGGCACCAGCCTGCTCGGCGTCCGTGATCAGGTGAGCGGCGAGATCGACTGGTGCAGCATCATGGGCCAGGGCGGCCAGACCTTCGGGGTCGCCATCTATCGCGGCGAGGCAGGTCTGCGCAGCCTCCAACACATGATCGAACACGGCCCTGACGAGTTCGATGCGATCCTCCAGCAGACCGCCCACGTGCTGACGTTCAACGACCGGAACGGCATCACGAAAGACATGGCCGTGATTCTTAAGGCTTGTGATCGGCGATATCGTGGAGCGAATGCTTGGCCTGAACTGATCATCCATGACCCCGGCTTCTTCCCGATGCCGCCCCGCGACGTGGCGACGCTCCGGCGCACGATAACCGTGCTCGACGGTCTGTTCTGCATGTTCATCAATGCGACCAAGAACCCCGGCTGGGACATGGCGGACGACCAGGACCGGGCCTGGGTCGCACTGCCCGAAAATGATGGCAAAACGACGATCGTCCGGCAGGCCATTGCGGTGGTCCCTCCGCTGCCCCTGCCGGTCATCCCGGTCGACGAAGTGAGCGTCGGACGCATCCGCGCCCGGCGCCGCGCCGCGGGCAATCCAGTGTTCATCGATTGGTTCCCGGGCGATGCGGTGATCGATGGCCCTGACGCCGCCGGTCGCCCTTACTTCGCCATGCACCTGCTCGCCTTCGACATGAGCACGGGGATGATCCTGGCCGCCGAAGTCAGCCGCTTTGCCACCGTCTGGACAGAACTGGCCCAGTTGCTGCTGCGGATCAGCGAACAAGGGGGCGTACCAAACCAGGTGTGCGTCCGCCGAACCGAGGCCCTCACCATTCTGGGGCCGCTGGCCCAGGCCTTGGGCACCAAACTCACGGTGCAGAAGAACACGGCGGAACTGATCCGTCACTTCCGCAACCAGCTCCAGGCGTTCACAGGATGAAGAGCTCCATCCCCGCTGATATCCCAACCGTGCTAAAACAGGTCCGCGTCCTGGGCTCGTTCGTCGGCTGGGACGGCAAGACCGTCTTGACGGTCGACGAGATCAAAACGTACTGCGTACCCGGCAACGCCGTCCAAGCGAAGGGCCGCCCCGCCATCTGGCTCCGCAGCTCCAAGGCGCGCAAGCCGATGATCATCTTCCCGGAACTGGTGCTGTTGGCGATGCGCTTCATCGCCGAGCCCGCGTACCGCGGCAAGCGCGCAGCCCTGCACCCCTCGAATTTCTGGCCGTTCGTCGAAGAGGGCCGGTCTCCAGCCAAGAAACTTCCGGGGCTTTCGACCCACTCCGGCGTCTACCTCGCCTTGGCTCGCCGGCTGCTGGGGCTGCCGGATGACTATCAGGATCCAACCACGGTGCAGGTCTACGCCGAGTGCGACGCGCAGTGGAAGGCGCGCCATCCGGACATCCGCACCCTCGACGGGTTGTTCTCGGAAGTCCTGCTCGCCTACGAGGAGATTTTATCCTGGCAGGATCCAGGGACGCAGGGGCAGGACTGGGTCGATCTCGCCTACCGGGCATTGCGCAGCCGGCACAGCACCGTGCGTTGGCTGGACGATGAGCCTGAATGCCGAGCGGATCTTGCCATTTTGCTGCAAAAAATCCGCTCGCACCCCGACCACGCCGACATCCGGAAGATCGACCTCGCCATCTTCGGCATGCTGTTCCTGAATGCTCTCGCCTGGGGCGGGAAGGTCCGCAGCAGTGCCGTCACCACGGTGGTCAAGCGGATCGCCGATGCGGCAGAGGCGGGAGTATTGGCCCCGTTTCTGCAAGGCATTGTCGAGGCTAGAGAGTCTTCCTCACTCGCCATGGAGCAGATATTGAAGCGCCTGGTGGGGTCCTGCCGCAAGCGGTGACCGCCTTAAATCGGTGTCAACTTTTCGGGCGGAAGATCAGTGTCGCCTACTTAATAATAGAATACAGACACACAACCATTTTTAAAAGGTTGTGTGTCTGTATTCTGTTCATCGATTTGATTGGTCGTCGACGCCTGATCCTTCGGGTTTCCAGCGTGCGCGCACGCGTGTAACGGCGGCGGATACGCAACGAGTTTGGACGGGCGTTAGTGGTTGGGCGCAGCGGCACCTGAAGCCT
>JBIILZ010000025.1:0-38424 GCA_044338255.1 Planctomycetota bacterium
CGCCCGCGATTTCACGTCATCGAACGAGGGCGAGTCGCCCGCGCCCCCAGAATCGAGCCGACCGAATCTATCTCCGACAGACTCCTAAGCGCCGATGCCCAGCTCTTTGAGTTTATTGTAGAGCGTGGTGCGGTTGATGCCGAGGTGCTCGGCGGCCTTCGATTTCTGGTTGCCGGTCTCGTTGAGCACGGCGCGGATGATCTGGGCTTCGATGCGCGCGAGATCGCGTTCACCGGGAGGGATCAGCAAGGTGCCCTTGGGCAGTTCGAGGCTGCGCGCTGCCGCCGGTGGGGCCTCGACGGTGGGCGCGGACAGGGCTTGACGCAGGCCGCTGGCCTGATCGTGGACGGGGATGAAGAGTTCCTCATCCATGACCAGGTCACCCTCGCGGATGGTGTCGCCTTCGGCGCCGATCACCGCCCGTTCGATGGCGTTGGCGAGCTCGCGGACATTGCCCGGCCAGGCATAGGCGCGCATCGCCGTGCGCGCCTCTTCCGACAAGGTCAGCTCCGGGCGGCCGAGCTCGACGGTCAGGCGTTTCATCAGATGGTCGGCGACGGGCAGGATGTCCTCCGGCCGCTCGCGCAGCGGCGGTACCGGGATCGGCACCACGCGCAGGCGGAAATAGAGATCTTGGCGGAAGCGCCCGGCGATCACTTCCGAGCGCAGGTCGCGATTGGTGGCCGCGACCACGCGCACATCGACTTCGACATCGACGAGGCCACCGACGCGGCGGAAGCGTCGTTCTTGGAGCGCGCGCAGGAGTTTGGTCTGCAGCGTTAGCGGCATCTCCCCGACTTCATCGAGGAAGATAGTACCGCCATCCGCGACCTCGAAGAGCCCGGCCTTGCCCTTGGAATCGGCGCCGGTGAAGGCCCCGCGTTCGTAGCCGAAGAGTTCGGCTTCGAGGAGGTTCTCCGAAAGAGCGGCGCAGTTGATGGCGATGAACTGCTTGCCGGCGCGGGCCGAGCGTTCGTGGATGGCGCGGGCGACGAGCTCCTTGCCGACGCCGCTCTCGCCTTGGATCAGGACCGTTGTCGAGGGTACTCCGGCGACGCGTTTGATCATGCCTAGGACGCGCTTCATCGCTCCGCTGCTGGCGACCATCGATTGGCGGCCCTGGCTCTTACCGGATAGGCGCGCTACCTGGCGACCGAGCTGCTGCTTTTCCAGGAGCAGGCTGACGGTGGTGCGCAGGCGTTCGAGTTTGAAGGGTTTTTCGATGAAATCGGTGACGCCCTGCTTGAGGGCCTCCACCGCCAGGTCCACCGAGCCGTGGCCGGTGAGCAGCACCACCGGGATGTCGGGATCGATGGCGCGCAGTTGCGTGACCAGGTCCAGGCCGGAGCCATCGGGAAGCTTCTGATCGAGGATCGCCAGGTCCGGGTAGCCGTCGCGCATCAGCACCAGGGCTTGTTCGATGCTTTCCGCCTGCAGGACCGTGAGGTCCGGGAAGGCACGTCCGATCGCGCTCCGGATTGCAGGTTCATCATCAACAACCAGCAGGGTTTCCATCGACGCAGCTTCGCGGTGAGCGTTTCGGGTTGCAAGATTCGTTTTAGCCGGCCGCGATCTGCTAGGGGACTAGCCGAGAATCTTCTGCAATTTTTCTTTGAAGCGTTCGGGCGTGAAGGGCTTGGCGAGGTAGTTGTTGGCCCCGGCGAGCACCGCGTCCTTGACCTTGTCGGCAGAACCCTCGGTGGTGATCATGATGATCGGCACGGTTTTCTGCGGGTCGAGTTTGCGGATCTCTTTGACCATCGTCAGGCCGTCCATGTTTGGCATGTTCCAGTCGCTGAGCACGCAGACGATGCCGCCGGCCTTGAACTTCTCGAGACCCTCGGCGCCGTCGCCGGCTTCGATGACGGTGACGTCGAAGCCGCAGTCTTTGAGGTTCTTGATGACGATCTTGCGCATCATGGCTGAGTCGTCGACAACGAGGACATTTTTTGACATGGGGGCCTCAGGGTTCCTATCTGGAATTAGTCTACCCTCAGATTCGCGCGTGGCGCAAGTCCGTCTTTGGGCGTGACCCGGTCAATGGCCGGGCGTGGGCGTGGGGGTGAGGGTGGGAGTGCCGGGCAACGGATCGCTGAGCAGCGACGTCGGCAGGCCGCTGCTGGCGGTCGGTGCCTGGATCTGAAGGCCGCGCCAGTTCCACGCCGGGGCAGTCGTTCCGTTCCAGACGATGCCGACGCGGCTGGCGGTGATCAGTGCGCCATCCAGCACCGTGATGCTGCTGGCCTCTCCGGCTAGGCCGACCGCCGCCCCGCCGAGGGTGACATGACGCAGATCGGCGGACGCGCAGTGATCGAGGGACAAGGCCGGGATCTCGCCTTTGCCGGCGAGGGTGAAATTGGAAATACGCAGTTCGCCGCGGATCACGCGGGCGCCGTCGGCGAGTTGGCCATCGCGTAGATCGATGAAGCTGTCTTCGCTGCGCAGGCCGGCGGCAAGGCTGCCACCGAGCATGGTGAAGCTGCCCTGATGGCCGACATAGACCTGGCCATTGATGAGCGTGCCTTCGACCTGCAGACGGCCACCGTCGACGAGGATGTTGCCGGCGCTGCCGCCGTGGAGGGTGAGCTGGGCTCCGGGTCCGAGCACCAGCGGTCCGCGGATGTCGATGTGGCTGAGGAGCGCCTTGAGCCCGGCCTCGCCGGTGAGGCCGGCGAGCGTCACTCCCGGGCGATCGGCGTGCAGTTCGAGATGGGCGGCGGCGGCCCCCAGGCGGAGGCTGTCGTATGCCCCCGGTTCGAGGTGGATCTCGCCGGCGCCAACGGCATTGCCGCGCAGGACGGCGGCGAGGATCGCGGGGTGGGCGACCTGCGGCCCATTGCCGGGCGCGAACAGCCGCCACGCGGCGCAGCCGAGGGCGACGGTGATCACCGCCACGCCCGCCCACACGTACGGCGTCCATGAGCGGGTCTGACGATAGCCGTTCAATTCAGGGGGATTGGGTTGCGGTGCCGCCTGCGCTAGCTGCTGCGCGTGCAGTGCGCCGGCGATCTCCGCCGACATGCGCAGCGGACTAGTCACGGGCTGCTGAGGTCCTTCCTTGTAAATGCTGCCGGCACCGGGACGGACGGGGTCGGTGCCTTTACGGATGGCGCCGGTACCTTTATCGGCGATGGCCACGGGCGCAGTGCCTAGGCCGGCGTGGAGCAGGGCTTTGACGCGGGCGGTGGCGGCCAGGACCTCGGGCCAGGCGGCGATACGCTTGTTGCGATCCTTGGCGAGCATCTTCTCGAGCAGTTCGACGAGCTGCTTGCGTGCGCCTTTTTTGCGCAGTTCTGAAAGATCGATCTGCTCGGTGACCTGCTTGTACATGATCACGGCCGAACTCTTGCCGGAGTACATGGTGTGCCCCATCAGGGCGTGATAGAGGCTGGCGCCGAGGCCATAGATGTCGCAGCGCTGATCGAGATCGGATTGGCCGCTGGCCTGTTCCGGGCTCATGTAATGCGGCGTGCCCAGAGCCAGGCCGGCGCCGGTCAGGCCGCCACGGCTCTCCTCGCCGCTGTGTTCGGCATCCTGCCAGGCCTTGGCCAGACCGAAGTCGATGAGCTTGGCGCAGAAGGACTCGTTGATGCCTGGGCGAGCCGCAGCGATGATGATGTTCGCGGGCTTCACATCGCGGTGCAGGACGCCTTCATTCCAGGAATGCCCGAGGGCGGCGGCCATCTGCTCAAGGAGGCAGAGGGCTTCGCGTTCGTTGATCGGACCGAGCTCCTGGATGCGGCTCTTGAGGCTCGGTCCCTCGACGATCTCCATCAGCAGGTAGCGTGTGCCGTGGACCACCCCTGCGCCGAGACTGCGCGCGATGTGCGGATGATGCAGGCGCATGCTGGTGCGCGCCTCGCGATCGAAGCGCCGCAGGTACTCTTCGTTGTTTTGGAACTTTGGGGATAGCAGTTTGACCGCGACCTCGGCACCGGCGGCGTTGCGGCCGCGGAAGACATCGCCCATGCCGCCCGCTCCGAGCCGCCCCTGGAGCAGATAACCGGCTACTTCGAGCGCGCGCAAACTGCTACTGGAGGTTCTCTTGCGCAGCTCGTTGGCCTTCTTCTCGGTTAGATGCCCGAGGTCTTGCAGCAGATACCATACGGAGTTTTCCAGCCCGCGATCAGCCAGCGCGCGTTGCTCACGTTGCGCGTCCTCCACCTGCGCGGGCGTGATATGCCCTTGGTCGAGAGCAAGTTGGACAAGGCGTTGATCGTCCATAGTTCATTTACAGCATACCTTCGAATTGGCCCCGCCGCCATATGCCAATGGATTACGCGGGGATTGCCGGCAGCCGGCAGCCGGCAGCCGGCTGCCGGCTGCCGGCTGCCGGCGGCCCTGAGCGGCGAAGAACCCTTTGCCCGGCTCGGCACCTTCGCCATGCTTTCTGCCCCTTCCGCCGCCGGCGTGTCCGCGCGGTCTAACTCCAAGGTTAGTATCATCATGCAGGTCTCAGTCGTCGACGCCGGCAAGCTCCGCAAGCAGCTCACCATCTCCTACTCCAAGGACGAGGTCCAGAGTCGTCGCGCACAAGTGCTCAAGCAGCTTGCTGGCGAGGTCAAGCTCAACGGCTTCCGCCCCGGCAAGGGCGCCAGCGGCATCCTTGAAAAGCGCTATGGCGCGGCGGCCACCGCCCATACCGAAGAACGCCTCGGCGACGAAGCCTTCTCGCAGGCGTTGAAGGAAAAAAATCTCGCGCCGATCGGCCCGGTGAAATCCGAATCGATCTCACGCGACAGCGGCTTCCAGGTCGTGGTCAGCTTCGAAGTCAAGCCGACCATCGCCCTGCCTGAGGCCAACAGCCTGACCGTCACCAATGCCACCGTCGCCATCGGCGACAGCGACATCAACGAGCAGCTCACCGCCCTCGCCAAGCGTGCCGGCACCCTGTCGCCCCTGGCCGAAGGCGAGACCATCCACGAAGACGACAGCATCACCGTCTCGGGCAGCGTCACCGTTGACGGCGTCGAAGCCCGCAAGCTCCACGACTTCAACCATCTCGTCGGCGGCTATCCGTTCTTCGGTAAGGCTCCCGCGGAAGTCGTCGAAGCCCTCAAGGGCAAGAAGACCGGCGACCTGGTGACGTTCACGGCGACCCTGCCGAAGTCGTTCACGCCCGCCGAATACGCCGAAAAGGAAGCCACCGTGGCGGTGACCATCCAGGTCGCCCAGCGCCTGCGCGCCGCCACCCTCGACGACGAGTTCGCCAAGCGCATCGGCGCCGAATCGTTGGAAAAGCTCAAGATGCTGCTCACCGTCCGCATGCAGGCCGGCAAGGAGAACGAGGCCCGCGGCAAGCAGATCGCCGAGCTCACCGAACAGCTGCTGAGCAAGGTCAGCGTCGAGCTGCCTGAAGAACTGCTCGCCGCGACCGTCAAGGACGCCGAGGAGGCCGCCACCAAGCGCGCCGAAGGCCAGGGCAAGAAGGGCGATGAGCTGGCCGCCGCCAAGGCCGAAGCCGTCGCCGAAGCCACCAAGGGCCTGACCCGTTTCCTGATTCTCGATGCCCTGGCCACCAAGCTCGGCGTCGAAGTCACCAACGAAGATCTCTCCGACCAGATCCAGATGGCCGCCCAGCAGACCGGTCGCCGTCCTGAGGAGATCGCCAAGCAGCTGCGCGAATCCGGCCGTGCCCAGCAGGTGGCGATGGAGATCCGCGAAGCCAAGGCCGTCGAGACCTTGCTCGACCTCGTTCTCGCCAAAACCGAAAGCGCCGCCAAAGGCTGAAACGGCGATAGCCGCGCATCTGCGGCGTTGCCGAAAACCTAGCATGGCTGGCCATGCGTCGGCCTTCGGCGCCTTGCATATGCACGACTCTCGCCGTTTCAGCGAGGGTTGGTTTTAAGGGAGAGAGAGACGACGACACACGGGCTTGTGCCCGGGTGTTTTTTTTGGATTCAGGGGCCTGATTTCGCGCATGGCTGGCCATGCGTCGGCCTTCGGCGCCTTGCATATGCACGACTCTCGCCGTTTCAGCGAGGGTTGGTTTTAAGGGGGGAGAAAGAGAAAAAGAGAGAGAGAGAGAGAGAGAGAGACGACGACACCCGGGCTTGTGCCCGGGTGTTTTTTTTGGGGGGATTTCGGCCTACTCCTACAGCCGTTGGAGGGCGGTTTCGGGACTTGATCCGGTGAACGCAGAGGGGCTCAGAAGGCTGCGAGATGTTTGCGCCGTAGTTGAAAGTCGGTACAAGTTCAAAATCGGCGCATCTCTGCCCGACGGCGCAGGCAGCTATTGTAATAGCAGGTTGGCAGCGGGGTTCAGTCTGCGCAAAGTGGGTCTTGCGTAATGGTGAATTCGTGTGGTAAGGAAATGGTAGGAAATGAACTCATGCGCTGCTTACTGCTCCCCGTCGCATCCTTCATTCTGCTGGTTGGAATTCATGGCCAAGGATTGGGCATGGATGTCGACGCCGCAGCTAAAGCGTACCAAACTGCCGGTCGAGCAGTGGTCGACAAAATTAATGGCGGTAGCCTCGACTTGGCATTCGTTTCCGAGAAAGTGCTCGAACAAGAGCGCCAAGCGGTGGCCCTGGGCCGCGCCTACGCCATCAAAAATCCCGCAGGTGCCAAGCTCATCAACTATGTGATCAGCCAAGCGGTCGCGCTGGATGCCGCTGGCGAGGTCAAAGGTCTCGGTCCCATGGCGGCACTTGATTTCAAGGTGATCGAAGACGAATTCCATGATCTGAATCACTTTAAAACCAAGCCCGAGGACGCCGGTGGCCTTGACTTATCCAACGAAGACAACGAGCACTTTACGGACCCGCTGCATACGATTATCCACCCCTTGATGGTCGTGGCGGCTGCCCGAGCTTGGACCGCCGATAGTAATAAGGAACATCTGGCTGTAGCTAAAGGCGAGATGGAAGAAGGCATTGAACAGGCGGAAGTAACCGCCAAGTCGATCTCGAAGTGAATCGAGATCGCTATGCGGGCCAAGATTCTGATCCTCATAGCCATCGCACTGATGGGGCTTGCCGCAGTCGTGTCCGTGGCGGGTTTCAATCTCCAGCGCATCAGCCAGCAGATTCGCCAACAGCAGGAAACGACCGCTGTCCTTGATGAAGCCGGCGCCTCAGCCCATCGCCGGACGTTGGAGCTACGGCTGCGTGTGGCGGCGCTCTTCGACGTGAAGAGTGAGGGTGATCTCGCTGCCGAAGGGGAAAAATTGAATGCCGAGCTAACTACTTTGAGTGAGCTGCTGCAAACGCTCAAGGATTCGAAATTCCAAGCCGTGCTGGCACTCACTGTCGAAGATGGTCGCACCCTCCAGCAGATCGTCACGAGTCTGGAAGCCGGAATGACCAAGCTCGACGAGGCCGCTCACGTCGCGGGTCAACTCGCTGGCGATCATCTCGCCTTGTCGGCAAGGCTCGGCCCCGCCAAGGATGGCCTATCAAAAGCGTTTCGCGCATGTCTCGATCTGCAGATCGTCGATGCAAAAGGATTCAATCTCCTGACCCGCGGGGTCATTACCACCATGTCGACCGACAGTGGTCGGGATGTGAAGTTCGCGGGTAACGCCAAATTCAACGAAGGCGTGGCGGTCATCGCCAAAGCCAATCTCAGCCCGAGTCAGCGCGCCGCATTCGATGCGTTGGTTGCCGCCTATGGGCCCGCCTACGAACTCATTCGCGAGCATCTCGCCGCCGCCGACGATAGCGCGGCCTTTACACGCGTGGCGCAGTCCCAGCTCGACGACATCGTGGTGCTGCGGACCCATCTCAGAGCCGCATTCGTGGGCGACCAAAACGCGCTGGTCATGCGCAGTCGAGAAACCTTGAAGACCACCTTGTTGATGGCCGGAGGTATTGCTGTCCTGTCCCTGGCGTCCGGGTTATGGATGGCACGCTCAATGACTTGTCGCCTGCACCAGGGGAGCCTGGCGCTCGATCGCGTCCGGAAGGATATGGAAGGTGGCGATCTGACCAGTCGGGTCGGTCTCCAAGGTCGTGATGAGATGGCATCGATGAGCGCAACGGTCGACAGTACCCTGACCCGATTGCAGGGGCTCATGTCTCAAATGGCCGGATTGGCCCAGGGCGTCAGCCAGGGCACCGAGACGCTTCAGCAGTCCAGTGCTCGGCTATCCGAAATTGCGACGACGAACTCCAGTTGTGCCAGCGACCTGGGAGTAAATGTCGGCAAGGTGCGTATTGACGTGGAATCAGCAGCCAACAATGCCCAGGGTTTTTCACAGGCGGTGCAGGCGGTAGCTGAATCCTCGAGGCAGGCTGCAGATCTGGCCAAAGAGTCCGTAGTCGTGGTCAATGGTTCCGAGCAGGCCATGCAGCGCTTGCGTTCGTCAACCAAAGAGATTGGCGATATCTTGGAGGTCATCACCCAGATCACGAGGCAGACCCAGCTCTTGTCGCTCAATGCCGCCATCGAAGCCGCCAGCGCGGGACCCGCGGGGCGCGGTTTCACCGTGGTCGCGAACGAGGTCAAAGCCTTGGCGGTCAAGACGGCAAATGCCGCCGTCGAGATCAAACAAAAAATCGACGTCATCCAGCAGGAGAGCCGTGACGCCGGCGAGGCCATCGCTCGTGTCGGCGGCCTGATCACCAGCATCAGCGCGGGCCAGGATTCGATTGCCCTGGCGACGGGAACCCAGGCTGATGCCACGCAGGCGGTGGCCCAGAACCTGACCACCGCGGTGACCGGTACCGAATCCGCGGCCGAGTTGACTGAGCAAATGATGAAGGTCGCGATCGAAGCCGCTCAGGCCTCACGGCAAGTGGCAGAGACGGCGGCGAACCTCGCTGCCCGAGCAGAGGATCTAAAGGGTTTTGTTGCCAGCCACCGCTATTGAAGTCGGACGAGGCACTCCCATTACCTCACCATTCTGGCCATGGCAACGTAGGAGCCTGTCGGGAATAGATTCGGTCGGCTGACTCGGTCTTGTCAGGCCGTCCTTGAATGAGTACGCCATTGACGTATAATTCCATTCATTCGCTTCGTCTGAGATTCCGAAAACGAGGCGATCAATCGTGCCCGGCATGACATCGACTTCGCTACGGCCGCTCATGTGTTTGCGGATCCGCATGCCCTCACCGATTATGACCAAGGCCACAGTCGTGAAGGAGAGGATCGATGGACGACCATTGGTATGGTGGGCGGTCTGCTGCTCATCGTGCGCGTAACCTGGACTGATCGAGACGGCGATGACGTGGTTCGCATCATCAGTGCCCGCTTAGCCGATTCTAGGGATCGGGCGCTCTACCAGAACGGTGACCTATGACCAAGATCAACATGACCCAGGACGATATTCGCACCCACCTCCCCGACGCCGCGATGGTTGCGCGCTTGCGGAAGAAGAGCGACCAGGACATCAGTCCAGACGCCGATGAGGCGACCGGCATGCCCGCCTTCCGCATCCGTGAAGCGGTGCGCCAGCGCATCGTCAAGGGCGACTACCGGCCCGGCGATCTGGCGGCCTTTCGCAGCGCCTTCAGCGGCGTCAGCCAAGCGAACTTTGCAGCCGCCTTGGGGATCAGCGTCGATACCCTGCAGAACTGGGAGCAGGAACGTCGCCAACCTGATGGCCCCGCTAAGGCACTGTTCCGGCTCCTGGCGCGTCATCCGCGGCTCTTGATGCAGGATCTCATGCCTGCCATCGCGGGGTGAGCTTTTCAGCCCTTACTGTTGCAGCAGCTTGAGCACCGTCTGCGGCACCTGATTGGCTTGGCCGAGCATCGCCGTGGCGGCTTGATAGAGAATGTTCTGCTTGGCGAAATTGGCGCTCTCGAGGGCGAAATCGGTGTCGCGCAGCTGGCTTTGGCTGCTGGTCAGATTTTCGATCGTGTTGCTCAAGGAGTTGAGCGTGGTCTCGATGGCGTTGCTCTGGATCGAGCCGAGCGCGCCGCGCGCGCGCGTGACTTCGGTGATCGCGGCGTCGATGACCTGCAGGGCCTCGCCGGCGCGATCGGTGATGAAGGCCTGGCGGGTGCTCAGCGATTGCAGCGTCGACAGGCCCATCGAGGCGAGGTTGGCGGTGTTGCCCAGGGCGCTGGCGCGCATGTCGGGGAGATCCACCGCCACCTGCTGATTAGCAAGCGCGCCGGTGTGGATCATCGTGGTGCTCTCACGGGTCGCGCCGTAGGTGGTATCGAAGGGAATGTTCGCGGTCGCACCAACGATCTTGTCGGAGAGATCCTTGAAGGTGACGCTGAAGGCCTTCACGTCATAGGCGGTGTACGGGGGCGCGGCTTCCGGACCGCCGGCGATATTGCTGAAAGTCAGGCCGTTGCCGCTGGTGACCTCCTGATCGAGGGTCACGAAGCGCGCCGTATTGTTGAGATCAACGTAGCTGATCTGCAGCTGGTGGTTCGTGCCGTCGGTGGCGAAGGCATTCACCGGAGCGGTGATGTCGCTGTTGAACAGGCTGGTGTTGCCGTTCATGCCGGTACCGGTGACGGAAAAATTGCCGGCACCGAAACGCGTGCTCTCGATGGTGAATGCGCCGGTGGTACTGTCGAAGGCCGCCTGCATGCCATAGGTCGCGCCGCCAGCATTGATCTGCGCGAGGACATCGCCCACCGTGGTGCTGGCGGTGAGGGCGATGTTCTGCGTGCCGCTAGCGCCGGTGAGGGTGAGGGTGCCAGGCACGGTGTTCAATTGTACCGGGGCGCCAAAGGCGGCGTCATCTTGCCATAGGCCGGCGATCGGTGTGGTCAGGGCCGGAGGTGTTGCCACCCCCGAAGCCGTCGAGAGCACCACCGAGGTCTTGGCCTTGTCCAAGGTCAGCCCGGCCGGCGGCATGGTGATGCCGATCTGGCTACCCTTCTTGATCCCGCCGGGTAGCTGCCCGGCATCGAAATCGATGGCGCTGACATAGGGCCGCGACGAGGTCGACAGCTGGTTGCCACCCAGCTGGCCGTTGAGCAGGGTCAGTGAACCGAAGCGCGTATCGGTGGCGATGCGATTGACCGAGGCAATGGCTTCGTCGAGTTCGTTCTGCAGGGCCGAGAGCTGATTGGAATCATTGGCTCCGCTATTGTTGGCCGCCAGCGCCAGCTGGCGCATGCGATTGAGCAGGCTCGAGGTCTCGTCGAGCGCGCCCTCGGCGGTCTGCAGCATGGTGACCCCGGCCTCGCTGTTGGCGCTGGCCTGCTGCAGGCCGCTCAACTGGTAGCGCAGCTTGTTGGCGAGGACCATGCTCGCAGGGTCATCGCTGGTGCGAATGAGGCGGATACCGGTCGACAGGCGCTCAATGACGTTCGACAGATTGCGATCGGCCACCTTCAAGGTCTGGTGGGTGAGAACCGCCGTAGTGTTGTAGTTGACGCCGAGAGTCATGGCGGTTCCCCTGGGCTTAGCAACGCATGCGCCGTGCCAAGGATGGTTGGGGCCGGTATTGTCCACGCCTCATCGGCGCCACACTGATGTCCATGATCGGTTACGGACGCCAAAGCATCGATGACCACGACATTGCAGCCGTGGTTGCGGCCCTCAAAAGCGATTACCTGACCTGCGGCCCGGCGGTGGACGCCTTCGAGGCCGAGATCCGTCAGGTCACCGGCGCCAAGCACGCGATCGCGGTCTCCAACGGCACCAGCGCCCTCAAGCTGCTCTACCAGTCGGTGGGTATCGGCCCCGGCAAACGCGTCGGCGTGCCGGCGCTGACCTTCGTCGCCACCGCCAGCCAAGCGATGCTGCTGGGCGCGGAAGTGGTGCTCCTCGATGTTGACCCCGCGACCCTCAATCTCACTCCGGCGATTCTCGATGCCTGTCGGGAGCACCTCGATTTCGTGGTCCCGGTGCACTTCGCCGGGCGCCTCTGCGACATGGCAGGCATCGCCGCCGTCGCCGCCCGCAAGGGCATCCGCGTCGTCGATGACGGGGCGCATGCCTTCGGTTCGACTTGGGGCGGCTCAAGCTGGGGCGGCTCAAGCTGGGGTGGCGCAGCCGAGGCTCCGAGCTGGCGCTGCGGCGATGGCCAGCACAGCCTGGGCACGGCCTTGTCGTTCCATCCGGTGAAGAACATCACCACCGGCGAGGGCGGCGCGATCTGCGTCAACGATGACGCCACCGCCGCGACCTTGCGCAGCCTGCGGCACCACGGCATCCATCGTGATGGTTTCCACGGCGATCTCGCGGCCACCGAAGCCGCCGGTTTCTGGTACCACGAATTCCATCAGCCGGCGACCAATGAGCGCCTCTCCGACATCCAGGCGGCCCTCGGTGCCAGCCAGTGCCGCAAGCTGGCGCGCTTCAAGCTCGCGCGCGCGGCGCAGGTCGAACGCTATCGCCAGGAACTGCCGGAATGGGCGGTGGCCCCGATCGCGGCCCCCGAACAGCAACCGTTCTGGCACATCTGTTCCGCGCAGGTGCAATGGTCGGTCACTGGCCGCACGCGGGCGCAGATCCTCGGCGAAGCGCGCGCTGCCGGCATGTCGCTGATGGTCCATTACATTCCCTTGCATCACCAACCGATCCTCGCCAAGGCCGTCCGCGCCAGCGACCTGAACGGAGCCGACCGGGTGTATCCGGGCATCCTCTCGCTGCCGTGCTATCCGGATCTGACGGCGGAGCAGCAGGGCTGGGTGATTGCATGGTTGAGGGGGTTGAAGGGATAAAAGTACAGTCAGAGGCTCGAAGCCCCGAAGCAGCTCGACTCCGGATTATCGGACGCAACATGTGCCATCGGCATCCTCGGTATTGATGTCATCCGCTGGCCCCCGGCCCTCGGCCCTCGGCCCCTGGTCTCTGGTCCCTGGCCCCTGGCCCCTGGCCGCCACCCCACTTTTCGCTTCAGACGTTGCATCTCCCCTTCCGGCACGGCCCGTGCGTAGTCGTCTCTTAAGTACCGTCAGTAACTGACGATGCTGGAGATACCGACATGAACGAAAACCTTTCGCTGCACGACAAAGTCATTCTCGTAACTGGTGGTACCGGCTCGTTCGGTAAGCAGTTCATCCGCAAAGCGCTGACCGAACATCGACCGCGCAAGGTCATCGTTTTCTCGCGCGACGAGCTTAAGCAGTGGGAGATGCGGCAGTCCGATCCGGTCTTCGATCACGCGGATATCCGCTATTTTCTTGGGGATGTGCGCGACAAGGATCGTCTTGAACGGGCCTTCCGCGAGGTCGACTACGTAGTGCATGCGGCGGCCCTCAAACAGGTGCCGGCGGCGGAATACAATCCTACCGAATTCATCAAGACCAATGTCCACGGCGCGATGAATGTCATCGATGCGGCGATCGATCGCGGTGTCGAGAAAGTCATCGCCTTGTCCACGGACAAGGCCGCCAACCCCATCAACCTCTACGGCGCGACCAAGCTCTGCAGCGACAAGCTCTTTGTCGCCGCCAACGCCTATGTCGGGGCTAAGGGCATGCCCAAGTTCTCGGTGGTGCGTTACGGCAACGTGCTCGGCTCGCGCGGCTCGATCGTGCCCAAGTGGCGCAAGATGGTCGCTGATGGCGCCACCGAGGTCACCGTCACCGATCCGCGCATGACGCGCTTCTGGATCACCCTCGAACAGGCGGCGCAGTTCGTGGTCGACAATTTCAACCGTATGCTCGGCGGCGAAGTCTTCGTGCCCAAGATTCCGTCGATGAAGATCACTGATCTGGTCACCGCCATCGCTCCCAACGTGAGCATGAAGGTCACCGGCATCCGGCCCGGCGAAAAGCTCCACGAGCTGATGATCGGCGAGGACGACTCGCGCAACACCGTCGAGTTCGAAGATCACTACGCCATCGCCCCGCAGGCGGTGTTCAACCAGATGATGGCTTCTTATGAGCGCCTGCAGCAGATTGGCGGCAAGCCGTTGCGCGAGGCCTTCGTCTATGCCTCGGATACCAATGAGCGCTGGCTCGATGTCGCTGGCTTGCAGGCCATCCTCAAGACGCTCACGATCGAGCACTGAGTCGTCCGCAGCGCCCATCCCAGCGCCCATCCCAGCGCCCATCCCAGCGCCTATCCCAGCGTCCACACCGCCGGCTTCCCGGCCCAGTACGAAAGGTCGCGGTCATGCGCACCATCGCGGTTGTCCAAGCGCGCATGTCGTCGCAGCGTTTTCCCGGAAAGATGCTCGCCGACCTGCACGGGACGCCCTTGATCATCCACGTCTGCCGCCGCGTGGCGCAGGCCGCGCGCGTGGCCCAGGTGGTGGTCGCGACCAGTGACCAGATCGATGACGACGGCTTGGCCGCAGCCGTCATCAATGCCGGCTTCGCCGTGTACCGGGGTTCGCGCGATGACGTCCTGGCGCGCTTCACCGCCGCCGCCGAAGCCCACGATGCCGAAGTCGTGGTGCGCATCACCGGCGATTGTCCGCTGGTCGATCCGGAGCTCATCGATGCCGTGGTCGAGCGCTTCCTGACCACTGGTTGCGGTTACGCATCGAACATCGCGCCCCCGACTTTTCCCGATGGCCTGGATTGCGAAGTGACCTCGTTGGCGGCGCTGCGGGCGGCCTGCCTCGAAGCCGCGCCCGGGCACGAACGTGAACACGTCACACCTTTCATCCGCACCCGTCCGGAGCGCTGGACCGCCACCAACCACCACTGCGCGGCCGGCGATTTCAGCGATTATCATTGGTCCGTCGATCGCCCTGAACACCTCGCGCTGATCGCCGAGCTGCTGAGCGAGGCTGGCGGCCCGCAGGCCCGCATCGAGGCTCTGCTGGCAGCGGTGCGCCGGCGCCCCGATCTGCAGCAGCGCAGCCGCGCTGGCGAGCGCCCCAATGCCGGCGCCATCCGCACCTATCGCGCGGCCCTCGACGCCGCCGAGCGTCCGCGCACGACCGCCAGCGAGGCGCTGTGGACGCGCAGCCAGGGGCTGGTGCCGGCGGGCACGCAGACTTTGTCCAAAGGCCCTACGCAGTGGGTACGTGGCTTCGCTCCCAAGTATATCGCGCGCGGCCAGGGCGCGCACGTGTGGGACGTCGATGGCAACGAGTTCATCGACTATCCCATGGGCCTCGGGCCGGTGACCCTCGGCCATGGCCACCCGGCAGTGATCGCGGCGGTGGTCAGGGCCCTCACCGATGGCAACACCCATTCGCTGATGCATCCGCTGGAAGTGGTGCTCGCCGAGCGTCTGCGCGCGATCATCCCCTGTGCCGCCGGCGACGGCATGATCCGTTTCGGCAAAAACGGCAGCGACGCCACCGCCGCCTGCGTGCGTGCGGCGCGGGCCAAGACCGGGCGCACCTGGATCGCCCGCCACGGCTACCATGGCTGGCAGGATTGGGCGATCGAGGCCAGCTATGGCGTGCGCGCCAAGGGCGTGCCGGCGGAGGTCATGGCCCTGACCTCGGCCTTCCCGTACAATGATCTCGCCGCCCTCGAGAAGCTCCTGGCGAGCAAGCCGCATGCAGCGGTGATCATGGAGCCGGTGAATCTTACGCCGCCGAAACCCGGTTACCTCGAAGGCGTGCGCGAGCTCGCCACGCGCTATGGAGCAGTGCTGATCTTCGACGAGGTCATCACCGGTTTCCGTTACGCCCGCGGCGGCGCCCAGGAGTATTTCAAGGTCGTCCCCGACCTCACGGCGATGGGCAAGGGCATGGCCAACGGCGTGCCCATGGCGGTGGTCGCCGGCAAGCGCGAGTTCATGGAGCCGTTCGAGGAGATCTTCTTCTCATTCACCTTCGGCGGCGAGACCATGGGCCTGGCGGCGGCGATGACGACCCTCGATGTCATGGAGCATGATGGCTATTGGTCGCATGTGTGGCGGCTGGGGACGCGACTGCAGACTGGCTACCGGGCGCTGGCGGCGGAGTTCGCGCTCGGCAGCATCAGCGACTGCCAGGGGATGCCGCCGTGGACCATCGTTACCTTCGCCGATACGCCACGCTGGAGCGGACTCCAGCTGAAGTCACTTTTTCAGCAAGAAATGCTGCGGCGCGGCGTGCTCTTCAGCGGCAGCCAGTTCCTCTCGCTCGCGCACACCGAGGCCGACATCGAGCGCACCCTCGAGGCCTACCGCGGCGCGATGCGCGTGCTGCGCACGGCGCTCGACCTCCATGCCGTCGATGCCTTCCTGCAGGGCCAGGTCAATGAGATCATCTTCCGCCGTGGCTGAGCGCCGCGGGCGCTTGGTAGTCGGCACTGCCGCCCTCGGCCTCGCCTATGGCTTGGCTGCCGCCGATGGCAGCAACGCCGCCCCCGATGAGGCCACCGCCATCAGCTTGCTGCGGCGCGCCTGGTCGGCGGGGATCCCGTGCTTCGATACCGCGCCGGCCTATGGCGAAGCCGAAGCGCGCCTCGGCCGGGCGCTGCCCGTCGAGGGCGCGGTGTGGACCAAGTTCGATCGCCGTCTGCATCCCGGCGAGCTGGCTTCGGCCTTGCAGACGTCCTTGGCGGGCTCGTTGCAGCGCCTCGGCCGAGCGCAGGTCGAAGTCTTCCATTGGCACAACTGGACGCGCTCAGCCGCGGAGGAAAGCAGCTTCGCCGAGATCTGGCCGGAGTTCGCCGCTGATCCGCGCTGCGGTCGGCCGGCATGCAGCACCTATGGCATCGATGACGCGCTGGCGGCGGTCACCAGCGGTTGGTTCGGTCTAGTGCAGGTCGAGGCCAATATCCTCAACCGCAGCGTGCTGCGCGCGATCGCCGGCCCGGCACGCGCGCGTGGCGTGACCATCGCCGTACGCAGTGTGTTCCTGCAGGGCGTGCTGACTCCGAAGGGTGCGCAGCTGCCGGCCGGTCTGGCGGGTCTGCAGCACGCCCGCAGGCAGTGCGCGGAGCTCGCCGAACGCCTGCAAATTCCCCTGCCGCAATTGGCGCTTCGCGCCCTGCTCGATGATCCCGATGTCGGCCATGTGCTGATCGGAGTCGATCGTCCGCAGCAGCTTGCCGAGGCGCTGACCGCCGCCGACGCCGGACCTTTGCCAGAGGCCATCAGCGCCGAGCTGGCCAGCTATGAGCCGGCTGATCGTGCGCTCACTGATCCGCGGACTTGGTCACGATGAACGTCGTCATCTTCGCCGATGGCGATCAGCAGTTGGGCGCCGGACATCAGGTGCGCACGCGGGCTTTGGCCGAGGCCCTGCTCGCTGCCGGCCATGCCGTGTCCCTGTGCTGTCGCGACCTGCCCGGCTCGACCCACGCCTGGGCGTGGGCCGGATTTCCGCAGGTACTGCTGCCCGCCGCACTCACGCCTCGGGAGGCGCTCGCACGCTGCCATGGCGACGTGGTGGTGGTCGATCATTATGCCATCACCGGCGATGATCTGCTCAGGGATACGCCGGTAGTCGTTATCGACGATGTTCCCGGACGCGATCTGCGGCGGGCGGCGATCGTGCTCAATCAGAACCTCGGCGTGGCCGCGGATGCCTATGGCGCGCACGGCCGCGTCGGCCCGCAGTATGCCTTGCTGCGCGCGCCTTTTCGGGCGCGGCGCTGGCAGGCCACGTCGGCCACCGGCGCGGTGCTGGTGATGCTCGGCGGCACCGACCATCTGAGCTTGTCGACGACCATCGTCGAGCAGCTCGCGGCGGCCGAGCTGCCGGTGCTGGCCATCAGCCGTGATGTTGTCGCACGCGCCGGAGTCGCGGTGCGCGCGACGGCCACCGCCGAGGAGCTGGCCGAGGCCTTGTCCACCTGCCGGGCGGCAGTTTTTGGTGCCGGCTCAGCGGTGTGGGAGGCTCTTTGCGTCGGCACGCCGCTGGTCGCCATCCACACCGTCGACAATCAGGCGACGATCGTCGCCGGTCTGCGGGCGCAGCAGCTCGCGACGGTGCTGACGCCAACCACCATCAGCGAGGTCGCCGTCGCCGTGCGCGCCGCCCGCCCGCCAGCCCCGGTCGTGGTGGACGGACACGGTGCCGCGCGCATCGTACAGCTTATGGAAACTCTGCCGTGCCGCGCGTAATCGCTTTCGTCAATGGCAGTCTGGGGGCCCAGGCGCTGCGCTTGTTGGCCCCGCAGCTGGTCGGCGTGGTGCTGCACGCGCCCGGGCGGCAGCGGGCCGGCGAGGAACTCAAGGCGGCGTTGCCGTCGGGCATTCCCGTCTGGCATCAGGCGGAGGTCGGCGCCGTGGCGGGGTGTCAGCCGACGCACGGAGTCTCGGTGCTCTACGGCGAGATCCTCCGCCAGCCGTTGATCGACCTCTTCCCGCACGGCATTGCCAACCTTCATCCCTCGTACCTGCCCTATGGCCGCGGTGCGCATCCCAATGCTTGGGCCCTGGCCAGCGGCGAACCGGCGGGCGTGACCCTGCATCTGATTGACGCCGGTATCGACAGCGGGCCGATCCTCGCTCAGCAGGCGGTAGCGGTGGCGGCCGCTGATGACGCACAGTCCTTGTACACGCGTCTGATGCAGGCGGCGGCGACGGTGTTGGCAGAAGCCCTGCCGCAGTGGCTGGCGGGATCGTTGATCGCCCAGCCGCAGCCGGAACTCGTCGGGGCGGTGACTCATCGTGTGCGCGATCTCGACGCGCTGCTGCGCATCGACCCCCAGGCGACCTACAGCGGCCGGCAACTCATCGATCTCTTGCGCGCGCGCTCGTTCGCCGGCCATCCCGGTGCGCCGTACGTGGTCGATGGCCGCCACCTCCGCTTGCGCCTGATCATCGAGGAATCCCTATGAACCGCTTTCCCGCCGCCGGCGAACCGCTGATCGTGATCGCCGAACTTTCGGGCAATCACAACGGGAGCAAAGCCCGGGCGCTGGAGTTGATCCACGCCGCCAAGGAGGCCGGCGCCGACGCGGTGAAGCTGCAGACCTACACCGCCGACACCATCACTATGGATGCTCCCGGCGAGTGGTTCACTATTCAAGGCGGGCCGTGGGATGGCCGGCGCCTGTACGACCTCTATGGCGAAGCCGCCACGCCGTGGGCCTGGCATGAGGATCTGTTCGCCGAAGCTCGACGTCTCGGATTGCGCTGCTTCTCGACCCCGTTCGATCCGACGGCGGTGGATTTCCTCGAGGCCTTGGAGGTGCCGTGGTACAAGGTCGCCTCGTTCGAGGTCGTCGACATCCCGCTGCTGCAGCGCGTGGCGGCGACGCGCAAACCGGTGATCATGTCCACCGGCCTGGCCAGCGCCGCCGAGATCGATGAGGCGGTGGCGACCTTGCGTGATGGAGGCTGTCCGCAGTTGGCGCTGCTGACCTGCGTCTCAGCCTATCCCTGCGCGCCGGGTGATTTCCGCCTGCAGAACATCCCTCACCTTGCCGCGCGCTATGGCTGCACCGTGGGCTTGTCCGATCACAGCCTCGATGGCACGGCGATCATCGCCGCCGTCGCTCTCGGTGCGCGGTTGTGGGAAAAGCATCTCTGCCTGCGCCGCGCTGACGGTGGTCCGGATAGCGGTTTCAGCCTGGAACCCCAGGAATTCGCGGCCCAGGTGCGGGCGCTGCGCGATGCCGAAGCGGCCTTGGCGGCGACTCCGGCCTTTGGCCCCGGGCAAGCCGATGCCGGCAGCGTGGTATTTCGCAAATCCCTGTTCGCCGGCCGCGACATCGCCGCCGGCCAGTACCTCACATCAGCGGATGTACGCTGCGTCCGTCCCGGCAATGGCCTGCCACCGCGCGAGCTGCCGCAGGTGCTGGGCCGCGTCGCCGCCCAGGCGATCGCGCGCGGCACGCCGCTGGCCTGGGACTTGTTCAGCGAACAGTAGATCAACCTATTGCGATGGCGCTCGCCGGCAGGCGTTCGAGCACCGCCACCTGGGCGCGATCGGCCGTGCCTGGCACGGCCGGCGTGAAGCCCGGATAATCCAGCGTCTGGCGCAGCAACGGCCGATAGAGGCCGGTACTCAGGAACATCGCCGGATAATCGTTCTTGTAGGTGAATACGCCCTGGCCGGCGAGATGGTGGTATTCGCGGCGCAGGGGATGCTCGGGGAGGAAGTCCGAGATCACCAGGCAGCCGCCTTCGGCGACGCAGGCATCGACGGCGGCGAGGCTGCTGAGCAGTCGCCGGCGATCAACCCAGTGCAGGACGAAGCTGACGATGACGACGTCGAAAGTCCCCGCTAGCGGCGGATGCGCATCGAGGGTCCCGACGTGCCAGGTCAGCTGGGGATCGCGGGTGCGGGCCTCGCTGATCGCCGCCGCCGAAGGTTCGACGCCGGTGCCGGCGGCGCCGTAGTGGCGGCAGAGGGCGGCCAGCCGCGTTCCCGACGAGCAGCCGAGATCGAGGATCGTGCGCGGCTGCAATCCGGCGGCGACGAGAGCCCGCGCCACCGGGTCCTGGGCGAGGTCGTAGGCCGCGAGATGGCTGCGATTGCGCGTATACCAGGCATCGCCTTCTCCGGCGGCGAAGGTCGTGGCTTGGTTGGCGTTCATGATCTGCCACCGAGCACCGCTATCAGCGCCTGGATTTCTGGTTGCGGGAATTCGCTGCCACGCTGCGCGCCGATGGCTCGCGCGGTCGCCAAGCTGCCGCGTTCGATGAGTAGCTTGATGGCGGCGAAGAAGGACTGCGGGCGATCGGCGGGGATCCGCCGTACCAACAGCTCGGCATCCTCGTCGCTGAGCAGCGCCGGACGCAGGCTGGCCAGGCGTAGGTGCAGGGCATCGGCGCGGACGCCGGCCTCCATGCTGCGCCAGATGTCCTGGGCGCGGTTGGCGTCGCCGAGTTCGCAGGCGGCGATGCCGGCGACGAGATGGGCCTGCTCGAAGCACGGGCCGTAGGGACGGATGCTGCGGCAGAGATCGATGGCGGCGTTGGCTTCGCCATGTTCGAGATGCCACTCTGCCGCCGCCATCACCGTGCGGTCGGCGTACCAGCCGGCGAATGGTGCGAGGGTGGTCTGGGGATGCTCGGCGCTGACGCGGACCAGGGCACTCATCAGCTCATCGGTCTCGACGCTGGCGAGCACCGCCGGGTGGTGTTGCAGCCATTGGCTGATGCTGAGCGCGCAATCGGGGCGCTGCGGCAGCACCGCTAGGACCATCGCCGCCCCGAGGCGGGGCAACTCGTCGCTGATCGCCCACAGCCAGTCGACCGCGAACAACAGCGGATCGCGGCGGCATTGCAGCAACCGCCAGACGTGCAGCTCTTCGCCTGCGAGGCCCTCGGCGGTGACCGGCAACTGCGTTGTCCACGCCACCTGTTCATCGACCATGCCGCTATCGGCGAGGGCCTGCAGCACCGGGCCGTCATCCTCGACGACGGCGCGACTCCAGGTGATGCGCGCGAAATAGATCGCGAACTCGCCAGAGATGATCAGCTGGAATTGCAGCAGCTCACGGGCGCTGTAGCGGGCGAGCGAGGACTCGACACCGAAGAAGAACATCCGTCGCACCGTCGCCGACAGGGCCGTGCGCTGGAACTCATCGCGAATCGCCTGGCCGGGATCCTGCGAGTTTAAGCCTTGGGCGTTGATCCACGTGCGCAGGCGGCGCAGGCCCTCGCTGGCGACGTTCGGCCCGGCTGGTGCCGGCGCCGTGGCTGGTTCAGCGCTGCTCATGAGCGATCTCCTCAAGGCCCTGCTGCAGGGTGCCCATGGCCAGCAGCAGGGCATCGCAGAGATCGCCCATGGTTGCCAGGGTGTTCCATCCCGAGCGTCCCGGCGAGGCGGTGCGCCGCCGCAGATGCATCTCGGCGTTGCAGTTGTGCAGGGCCGAGCGCAGCACGTAGCTGAACGCCATGCGGTTACCTTCCGAGACCCCGGAATCGAGATCGATGCGCCGCGCGAAGGAGGCCAGATCCCAGCTCGCCGGCGGCTGGCTGCGGGCGGTCGCGAGATCGTCGCGGAGGGTCTTGAAATGGGCGGCGAAGGCCAGGCCGTCTTCGGGCAGCTTCTGTACTCGTCGGCGCCAATCGATGAGCCGGCGATCGTCGCGTGCCGGCAGGCGCAGCGGCGGTAGCAAGGGCAGCGCTTGCGGATCGGGTAGGGGCGCGGCCTCGGTGTGATCGATCAGGGCGCAGATGCGCTCGTGGGCATTGACGTTGTAGAGGGTGCGTCCGGCGAGGGCGAGATTGTGACCCTCGACTGAGATATCATCGCGGAAGCGATCCCACCAGGCGATCGACTTGACCCAGCCGCCGTCATTGCCGCGGATCATGCGCTCCTCATAGCCCGAGCCGAAGGGCTTGTCCTGGGTCACCGAGTTATGCACGCGCTGCCAATCCTTGCCGGCGTAATCCGCGCCTTCCCAGTGCGTGCCCTGCTCGTCGCGCGAGAGATCGTGGCCGACGAGGTACACCGGTCCGGAGCCCAGCGCCGAGGCAACCGTGACCGACAGGGTGCCGGTGGAAAGGCCGGTAGAGATGCGCGTGGTCACGTTGGGATCGAGCCAGTTGTACAGGCGATCACCGCAGTACATGCCGATGGCGCGCTGCGGACCGAAGTTAGCGACGGCTTCCGCGGGGCACACCGGCAGGCCGGCGTAGATGCTGCGGCTTTCGCCGGCGCGGGCGAGCATGGGGATGATCAGGTCGACGCGCTCCAGGGGGGTCACGAAGTGCGGATCGATGCCGGCATCGAGCAGGCCATGGAGGACCGCATCGCAGGCGACCAGGATGCAGCGATGCTGGAGCTCGCGAAGTCGCGGCAGATGGCGGCGCAGGCTGGGACCGGCGGCGATGGAGATGATCGGGGTGTCGCCGAAATGGCCGAGCATGTCGCCGATGGTCGGCGCCGGCAGCAGGGTGGCGGCGTTCTTTGCGGAGTTGGTCAGGCCGGTGAACGAATCGAGGATGTCGTTGCCATAGGCCTGCGGGCGGTCGGCGAGCAGGGTGTAGACGTCGTTGGCCAATTGCTGGCGCAGGGCCATTGCCGGCGCGGTCAGCGGATGATCGGCGATGATGTCGAGGCCAGCCAGTACCGGGAGCTCGTCGTGGCGCGAAAAGCTCTGCGCCAGGGCGACGCGCACCGAGGCGCGGTCGTGGACATGCGAGAAGCGGATGCCGCCCTCTAACGCCAGACGCTGGCCATCGTCACCGATGAGCGAACGTGCGAGGGCGTCTTCCTCGCCGGGGAAGATCAGTACATGGATCTGCTTTTGCCGGGAGAGCGGGTCGGTGAGCAGAGCCTTCGGCAATGAGCCGTCGCCCCATCCCAGGACGAGCACCAGGGCGGCATGATTGTTGGCCGGCTGGCCCATCAGTTCGGCACGCCCTCGGGGGGTTAGTGCGGAAATGATCGGCGTCGGACCAGGGTGTATCGGCAGCAGCGGTTCGAGAAACGGAACGCGGGCCAGCATTTCGGCTCGTCGCGTTTGATAACCGGTGCTAGACATCACAGCGCTCCCTGGGCGATCAGTGTACCATCAGGCGGCGTCAGCCGCCAGCTCTTACGGCAGCGAGTCCTTACTGCAGCAGCTTGAGGACATTCTGCGGCAGCTGGTTGGCCTGCGCCAACATCGCTGTCGAGGACTGCACGAGGATGTTGTTCTTGGTGAAGCGTGCGGATTCCTCAGCGAAATCGACGTCGCGGATGGTACTTTCGGCGGTGGTCAGATTCTCCTCGGTCACGCGCAGGCTGTTGAGCGTGGTTTCGAGCGTCGCCGACTGGAAGGCACCGAGATTACCGCGCGTGGTGGTGACATCGTCGATGGCCTTGTCGATGACCTTCAAGGCCTCTTGCGCCTGGCCGGAGATGAGCGCCGAGCCGCGCAGCTGGGAGAGATTGGCGTAGGTGCCGCTACCGCCCGATCCGATCTGGCTGGCGGTGACGCCACCCAATTCGACGGTCGCCGTCTGGTTGACGTTGGCACCGATCTGGAAGGTCGCCCCGCCGGTGGTGCCGTCGATGGCACCGAAGTAGAAACCGCTGTTGCCACCGGAACCGGAGCTGATGCCCAGCGGGGCGGCGAGGACGATCGACGAGCCGCCGGCCGAGACCAGGCGCAGGCCGTTACCCGACGAGGTAAAGGTGATCTGTTGGGTCGCGCCCGAGCTCGCCGCGCCACCGGGACCGCTGTTGCCGGAGTAGACGAACAAGGTGGCGGCAGCATTGATGCCGACGGCGCTGTTGGCGGTGCCCACCGTCGAGGCTCCGGTAGCACCACCGACGAACTGGATGTCGAAGGTCGCGAGACTGCCGTAGGCGCCCATCTTGAGCGTAATGTTGCCCAGGCCGCTCGCGGCTTCGGCACCGGTGTTGAAGGCGGTGAAACCCACCGTCGCACCCACGGCGTTGATCTGCTGAATGAACTGGCTCTTGGTCGTCCCCGAGGTGATCGCGACCTTGGCGCCGTTGATCGAGAGCGTGAAGGCCTTCTGGGCCACGTCGGCACCGCTGGCGGCAGCGAGCGAGCCACCCGACCACACGTCGCTGGACCCGGCCATGGTCAGATCGATCGAGGACTGGGTGGCGACGGTAGTGATCTGTAAGGTATGGTAGCCTTTGACGGCGGTACCGGCAGCGAGTTTCGCGGTATAGTCGCCACCGAGCTTCACCGAGCTGATCCCGGGGTTGTTCGAGGTCCCCGAACCTAGCGAGCCGTCGAGCAGCTTCTTGGTTCCGAACTGGGTGTTGGCAGCGATGCGGTTGACCGAGTCGATGACGTTGTCGAGTTCCGTCTGATCGGCGGCCAACGCGTTCTGATCGTTGAGGCCTTCATTGGCGGCATGGATCGCTAGGCTGCGGGCCTTGTTCAGCAGGTTGCTGACTTCATCGAGCGCACCTTCCGCCGTCTGCACCAGGGTCACCGCCTGTTCGCTGTTGGCGAGGGCTTGCTGCAAGCCAGTGAGCTGGGCGCGCATCTGTTCGGAGATGATCAGCCCGGCGGCATCATCGGCGGCGCGATTGATGCGCATGCCGCTGGAGAGCCGTTCGAGAGATTTGGAAACCGCCGCGTCGTTCTTGACCATATTGCGATGGCCGTTGAGCGCGGAGATATTGTTATTGATGCGTAAGCTCATGTCGTCCTCCGGAATAGCGGCGTGGTTCCGAGCCGGAGCCGCGTGTTGACGGATGACACCAACGCATTCTGCATGCCAATCCCAGCCACCCCATGCGCTAGTGGGTGGTCAGCAACGACCCCCTAGGGGCGGGATTACTGGTAAAAAAACGACCCCCAGGGGATAATCCACTGGGGGTCGTCACGGCTCCGCGTTGCGGAAGCCCTCATCGGTCGAGCGTGCTTAGCCGAGGAGCTTGAGCACGTTCTGGGGCAGCTGGTTGGCCTGCGCCAACATCGCCGTGCTCGCCTGCACCAGGATGTTGTTCTTAGTGAACTGCGATGATTCCGCGGCGAAATCGACGTCACGGATGGTGGACTCCGCGGCCGTCAGGTTTTCCTGGGTCACGCGCAGGCTATTGATCGAGGTCTCCAGGGTATTGGCCTGAAAAGCACCCAGAGCACCACGAGCAGTGGTGATGTCGTCGATGGCCTTGTCGATGACCTTCAAGGCTTCCTGGGCATTGCCACTGACCAGTGACGAGCCCTTGAGCTGGGCAAGGCTCGAGTACGTGCCCGAGGCGGCGGTGCCGATGTCATTGGCACTCGAGCTGCCGAGGGCGACGGTCGCGGTTTGTTGGACATTAGCACCGATCTGGAAGGTCGCCCCGCCTTTGGTACTGTCGACTGCACCGTAGTAGACGCCACCTGAGCCGGCAGCACCGGTAACGATGCCGACGGCGGCGTTGAAGGTCAGTACGGCACCCTTGCCATCGACCAAGCGCAGGCCGTTGCCTGAAGCGGCAAGGGCCAGCGTCTGCGTCGAACCGGTGGTGGCGGTACCACCGACACCATTGCCACCCGAATACAGGTACAAGGTGGCGGCCATGTCGACCCCGGCGGTCTGGGCTGCCGTTACCGTCGAAGCCCCGGTGGCACCCGAGACGAACTGCACGTTGAAGGTGGTCTGGCTGCCGTAGTCCTTGGACTGGAGCACAATATCGCCCAAGGTTCCACCGGTGGCCGAGCCGGTCAGGGTGGCGGTGAAGCCGACCTTGGCACCGACGGCATTGATCTGCTGAACGAGCTGATTCTTGGTGCTGCCCGAAGCGATCGTTAGCTGTGAGCCGTTGATCGAGATGGAGAAAGCCCTTTGCACCACATCCGTGCCGGTAGCGGCCGCCAGAGTTCCGCCCGAAAAGATATCGGCGGCGCCCGCCATAGTCACCACCGCCGAAGCCTGGGTCGCCTGGGCCGTGACCTGCAGGGTATTGAAGCCTTTGACCACCGTACCGCCGGCAAGCTTGGAGGCATAGTCACCACCGAGCTTAACTGATTGCAGGCCGCTCAACTTCGAAGAAGCCGAGCCCAGCGAGCCATCGAGCAGCTTCTTGGTGCCGAACTGGGTGGTGGACGAGATACGCGTCACCGAATCGATGATGTTGTCGAGTTCGCCTTGGTCGGCGATCACCGCATTTTGGTCATTGAGACCTTCGTTGGCGGCGTGCAGGGCGAGACTGCGGGCTTTGTTCAACAGGCTGTTGGTTTCATCCAACGCGCCTTCAGCCGTCTGCACCAGGGTCACCGCCTGTTCGCTGTTGGCGACGGCCTGGTTGAGACCGGAGAGCTGGGCGCGCATCTGCTCGGAGATGACCAGGCCGGCAGCATCATCGGCCGCCTTATTGACACGTAGGCCGCTGGAGAGGCGTTCGAGGGATTTGGAGACCATCGCGTCGTTCTTGACCATATTGCGATGGCCGTTGACTGCGGCGATGTTGTGATTGATACGTAGGCTCATGATTCCTCCGTGGGGGAGAGCCGTGGATGCAGCATCCGTGCCGCATGGGATAGGAGTTCGGCGACGTACCGTTCCCCTCTGGACTCAGCTTCGGCGCTGGTCGCCATGACTTGAGCTTTTCTTTGCTATCTTTTGGCATGTTTTCTGCGTCTACGATTCGCTGCGGGCGATGCGTCCGCATGGCGCTGGAACATTTGCAACGAAAGTATGAGGTCGTCGGTGAGGTCGCGAAATGAAGCTCAAGTCGCCATCGCCATGACCGACACTGACGGGCAAGAGTTCTCTTATAACATCTGCCTTTTTCGGATGATGAGGTCTATCATGACTGGAATCGATGCCCTCATGGCGACGCAGGTCGCCGACACCACACGTCCCGCCCAGACTCGCCAAGACCAGCACCTGCAAGTGGCAGCCGCCCGCCAGCGAGAAGTCGCCGGCGCCGACGAGTCGCTGGTGGCCTCCGATGATGCGCCCTCCTCCGATGAGCTGCACGCGGCGATCGCCCACATCAAGCAGGTGATCGAGGTTGCCAGCGGTCGCCAGCTGGCCTTCAGTGTCGACGATACCGGCAAGACCCTGCTGGTGAAGATCGTCGGCGACCAGGGCCAGGTCATCCGCCAGATCCCCTCGCAAGAGGTGCTCGACCTGCGCAAGCGGATCGATGCTCTCGTCGGCGCATTCATCAACCAGAAGGCCTGATCGGAGGTCCCCATGGCAGTCTCCAGCGCAACCGGTGGCTCGGCGTCGGTCTCGGGCCTAGCCTCGGGCATCGACTCGGCAGGCATCATCGATGCCTTCATCAAGGCCGATCGGGCTTCGACGGCGCTCATGGAGACGCGCCGCGTGACTTTTCAGACGCGTCTGGAAGCAGTGCGTCTGCTCAACACCCGTCTGCTCTCGCATCAGCTCGATCTGGCGGCGTTGAATGCGCCCTCGTTGTACACCTCGCGCCAGGCGGTGTCCTCGAATGTCACGGCGTTGACCTCCACGGCAACCTCCGCCGCCGCCGCCGGAACCTATCAGTTTGAAGTCGTGAACGTGGCCAAGGCCAAGCAATTGGCGACCGGTGCGCAATCGTCGGCAACGACGACCATCGGCGCCGGGACGGTGAATCTGCAGCTTGGCAGCGGTACGGTCACGACGCTGACCATCGATGCCGCCAATTCCTCGCTCAATGGTATCGCCCAGGCGATCAACGCCGCCGGTGCCGGCGTCAGCGCCTCGGTGCTTAATGACGGCACCGGCTATCGTCTGCTGATGACGAGCGCCGATACCGGCGTTGCCAATGCCGTATCGGTGACCGGCGGCGGTGCGCTGGGCTCCCTCTTCACCGCACCCGGCAGCGAGACCTCGCCCGGAGTCCCCGATCCGCAGGCGATGCTGGTGCTGCAGGCGGCAGTCGACGCGCAGCTGAAGATCGGCTCGGGGGCATTCACCGTCACCCAGGCTTCGAATACCTTTTCGAATGTGATCCAGGGCGTCGAGCTCAAGGCGCTGGCGCCGGGGACCTCGACGGTAACCGTCGGCGTCGATGGCGCAGGGGCCCTGAGTGCGGCCAAGACCTTTGTCGCCAGCTACAACAACATCGTCCAGTTCATGGCCGACAATGCGTCCTATAACGGGACCACGAAGGCCGCCGGATCGTTGTTTTCCGACGGTACCGTGCGTAACGGCGTCGCCACGATCACCCAAGCCCTGCTCTCGTCAGCCTCCGGCGGCACGTCTTCGATGTCGACGCTGACCTCGTTGGGCATGACCATCGATCGTAGCACCGGCAAGCTGACTCTCGATGAGGGCGTCTTCCAGAGCAAGCTGAGCACCAACCCCAGCGGCGTGGCCAAGGTCTTCGCTAACAGCGGCGTCAGCTCGAATTCGAATGTCCAATTTGGAAGCCTGACGCCGAAGACGGTAACTACCTCGCCGTTCGTGGTCGCCACCACCCAGATCGCCGAGCAGGCCCAGGTTACCGGCGCAGCCCTGGTGACGGCGCCGGTCGATATCAACATGCCGGTACTCACGCTCACCGACAGCAATCACACCCTGAACCTCAAGATGAATGGCCGGGCTTATCAGGTCACCCTCGCCAATGGTTCGTACAGCGGCGCGAATCTGGCCAAGCATCTGCAGACGGTGCTCGATCAGAAGATCACGGTCGGCTCGGATCGCGTGACGGTGGGCTTCGACGGTACGCGACTGTCTTTGACCGGCGTCGGTTACGGCGTTTCTTCGACGGTGCAGGTCACCGATTCCTCGTCCGACGTCAACTCTGCCAACTCGGTGCTGAAGCTGAGCTCGGCCCTCGCCTATGGCCAGGATGTGGTCGGGACCATCAACGGCGTCAACGCCGTCGGCACCGGTCAGACCCTCACCGGCACGGTCGGGACCTCGGCCGAAGGACTGCGCCTGAGTGTCACCTCGAGCTCGCTGGTGAGCGGGGCGACGGTCACCGTCAGCAAGGGCATCGCCCAGATCGCCAGCGAACGCGTCAAGCAGATGACCGATGGCGGCACCGGCACGCTCGCCAATGTCCAGTCGGCCCTCGATGGCAACGTGACCTCCCTGACCAAGTCCATCGATGCCAACGATGCCCGTCTCGCCATCCGCAGGAAGCGCTACCAGACCCAGTTCCTGGCCATGGAAAAATCCATCCAAGCCTCGAACTCGATGGGCCAGTACATTACCAGTCAGATCAAAGGTCTCGAGAAATCAACGGCATAAAGCCGCTGCTCAAGCCCTTCCGCGCAGAACCGATGATGGATTACGATCACCAGCACAAGGAGCGCGCCATGGGTGCCGCCAATGCCTACGCCGCCTATCGCAGTGCTGAACTGCAAACCATCCCGCAGCGCGACCTCATCGTGCGCTTGTATCAGGGGGCCGAACGCTTCCTGATCCAGGCCCAGGCGGCGATGCACAACAAACAATATGAGATGGCCCACGCCAACTGTCAGAAGGCCAAGGCGATCTTCAGCGAGCTGATGGCGACGCTCAATTTCGATCAGGGCGGTGAGCTCGCCGGCCAGCTCAAGGAGCTTTATCTGTTTCTGATCATCAAGACGGTCGAGTCGAACCTGCGTAAGGATGCCATGCTCATCGGCCAGCTCCTGCCGATCATCGCCACCCTGCGCGAGGCTTGGCAGCAGATCCCGGATGAGCATGCCCAGGTGAGCAGCGTCCCCGCCGGCCACGATGGACACTCGCTCAGCTTGCGTACGTGAGCCAAAATCGCAGGTGCGGCCCGCCTACGGCGTACGGCGTACGGCGTGCGGCCTTCACATAAACCCGCGACCGCGTCGCGGGTTTGCCATTTGACGCAGTACGATTTCATATGGTAAGCTCGCTGACCATGCGTCTAACTATTCGTTTTCAGGTCCTAGGGCTGGTGGTCCTGGCATTTCTCATCCTCGTCGGCTTTGCCGGCATGTCGTTTTGGCAGCAGGTACGCCTGGGACGCTTGCTCGATCATCTGCTCACCGCCAATGCCGCCCTCATCAATCATGAGGAAGGCGACATGATGCACGATGCGATCCGTGGCGACGTACTGTCGATGCAGATTTCGGATACCCCCGAAAACCTGGAGCAAGCCACCAGCAATTTCGAGACCCATGCCTCCATCTTCAGGGGCGTGGTCGAGAAAAACACCAAGCTCGACCTGTCCCCCGAGATCCGCACCCTCCTCGAAAGCGCGACGCCGAAGATCGATGCCTACATCAAATCCGCCGAACAGATTTTCGTCACCGCCAAGACCGATCGGGCCAAGGCCCTGGCTCTGATCCCCGACTATCAGAAGGCCTTCGAAAATGCCGAAACCGACCTCGGAGCGGTGACCGATGCCTGCATTGAGGCGATCAAGAACCTCGGTGGGCAACGCGAGGTCTATCAGCAGGAGAATCTGCAGTCCTTGCTCGCCGTCACGATCATTGCGATCGTGGCCCTGCTGGCCTTCGGCCTTATCGTCAGCGGTCGGCTGTCCCGTCCGGTGGTGCTTATGCGTACCACCCTCGAACGCATGGCGGCGGGCGATTGGACATCCGCCCCCGAGATCGCCAGCCGTGATGAACTGGGCGACATGTCGAAGGCCTTGCAGACCATGCGCGTGACCGTGAGCGGCTTATTGCTGGGCGTCACCGCCCGCGCCGGCGAGCTGGAGACCTCTTCGCTGAGCCTGCAGGGCACCAGCAGCACCTTGACCGGTAATGCCGAAACCACCGCCGCTCAGGCTGGCACGGTGTCCAATGCCGCCGAACAGGTCTCGTCCAACATTGCCACCGTCGCCTCAGCGACCACTGAGCTGTCGGCCTCGATCCATGAAATCGCCAGCCAGACCGGAGAGGCCGCGCGCGTGGCCGGCGATGCGGTACGGGCCGCCAACGAGGTGCGTGCGACCATCGGCCGGCTGGCGGTGAGTTCCGATGAGATCGGCGAGGTCGTCAAGACCATCACCGCCATCGCCGAACAGACCAACTTGCTGGCGCTCAATGCCACCATCGAAGCCGCCTCGGCCGGGGAAGCCGGCAAGGGCTTCGCCGTGGTCGCCAACGAGGTCAAGACCCTCGCCCGGCAGACCGCCGCTGCCACCGAGGATATCGCTAAGCGCATCACCGCGATCCAGACCGAGTCTAAGGCCAGCAGTGCCTCGATCAGCGCGATCACGGCGATCATCGAAAAGATCAATCATGCGACGCAGACCATCGCCAGTGCCGTCGAAGAGCAGTCGGCGACCACCGCCGAGATTACGCGCACGGTCCAGGATGCGGCGCGCGGCGGCTCGGAGATCGCGGTCTCGATCGGCACCGTGGCGAGCGCCGCCGAGGCTACGACCAAGGGCTCGCGCAGTGTCGCGGTCGCCGCGCAGGAGCTTGCCCGGGTCGGTAGTGACCTGCGTCAGATGGTCGCCAAGCTGCGTTGCTGAGCGGCTAAGAACGCGAGCTGGTTAGCGCTGGAAATCGGTCATCGCCTGGGTGTGATGCGTTCTTGATTTACTCCCCATGCAAGAAACCCCATCGTCGATGAATGCCGCGCCGGTCACCAGCCTGGGCGCCGGTGAGGTCTCGGCGATCGGGCGCATCGCCCAGCCGACGAGCTTTTCCGGCGCGTTGGCTGCCGGTGACCTCCTGCCGGTGCTGCGCCTCTTGCAGCGCACCCAGGCCTCGGGCTTGGTGCGTTGTGAAGGCCTCGTCGACGGGGCGGTGGCGAAAGCCCAGATCCATATCCGCCAAGGCAACATCCGCGCTGCTTTCTATGGCGACCTGCTCGGGGCCACGGCTTTGACCCGGGCGATGCTGATGGGCGCCGGCAGCTTCATCCTCGAAGCCATCATCGAGCAGCCGCCGCGCAATATCACCCATGATACGACGTTTCTCCTCGATTCGATCGCCAAGGTCCTCGCCGAGGTCCAGCACGTTCGCACCGAGGCTCCTCCCGCCCCGGAGTTTGATTCCGGTGAAGACTCTGCGAGCGTGGCATCGACTGTGCCGCCCACCGATCGAATCGAGGCCTTCAATCCTCCGCAGGTCGGTGAGGTCATCGGTCGCTGCCGACTGCTCAAGGAGATCGGCCATGGCGCGAGTTCAGTGGTCTTTCTCGCCCATCATCAGGCCCTCGATGTCGAGGTCGTGGTCAAGGTCCTGCTGCAAGAGGGTGGCCGTTCGCATCACCTCGCCCTGACCGTCAACGAGGCCCAGGTCTTGGCGCGGCTCAATCACCCCAATATCGTCCGCCTCTATGATTTCGATGATGCCGCGCGTCATCCGCATCTGATCGTCGAATACATTAACGGCCCATCGCTGTCGTTGCTGCTGAATGAACGCAGCCGATTGGATGCCAACGAGGCGCTGCCGTTGTTCCTGCAGGTCACCGAGGCCCTCGCCTATGCGGATGCCACCATGGGTCTGGTGCACTGCGACCTGAAGCCCGAGAACATTCTCCTGACCAACGCCCTGCAGGTGAAGCTGGCTGATTTCGGTCTGGCCAAATCGCGTGCCCGCGTCACCGGCGTGCCCGCGGACGTGGTCGTGGGTACGCCGAGCTACATTGCCCCCGAGCAGGTCCGCGGCGGACATGCCGGCGTCGATCGGCGCAGCGACATCTATGCCCTGGGCGCAACGTTCTTTCACGTCCTCACCGGGCGTCCTCCGTTCATCGACGAGGACCCCATCCGCCTGATGTGCCTGCGTCTGGAAATGGACGCCCCGCGCGCGCATGAATTGCTGCCGAGCATCGATCGCCGGCTGTCGGATCTGCTGGCCTCGATGCTCGCCCGCGATCCGGCGCGTCGCCTCGACACGTATGATGAACTCGCGGAAAGCCTGCTCGGTCTGCTCGAGGCCGGTGATCGCAAGGATAGCGTCACCACCATCGGCAACATCATCCGCCGGCGGACGACGTTCTGGCGCACCGTGCCCAATAAATTGTTCGGTTGAGCTGTTGATCATCTTTTTGCTCATCTCTTTGTTCACCCTTCCTGGGCGGATGCTGACTCATCATGGCTGATCATTGGGTGCATAATCTCGACCCCGTCGCCCTCCATCTCTGGGGCAGCCTGTCCATCCGCTGGTACGGCTTGGCGTATCTCGGGGGAGTCGTGTGGGGCGTGTGGATGGTGATTCGCTGGCATCGCCGGCAGCGCTGCCCGTTGAATGCCACCGAGGGCCAGGATTTCGCGCTGTATGGCGGCCTGGGCATGATCATCGGCGGACGCCTCGGCTACTGCCTGTTCTATGCCTGGCCGCACGTCGTCGCCGATCCGCTCTATCTCTTTCGCTTGTGGGAAGGCGGCATGGCCAGTCACGGCGGCATCCTCGGCCTGATGGCGGGATCCTGGCTCTATGCCCGGAAGCGCCAGGTCGCGGTGGCTCTGCTGTTCGATATGGTTGCGGCGGTGGCGCCGATGGGCGTGATGCTCGGGCGCTTGGCCAATTTCGTGAATGGCGAGCTGTGGGGCAAACCCACGGATGTGCCCTGGGCGGTGATCTTTCCTCTGTCCGGCGACCATCTGCCGCGCCATCCCAGCCAGTTGTACGAAGCGCTGCTCGAAGGTGCCTTGCTGTTGGCGATCATTATCCCCGTGCACGCGCGCCATCGGAAGCCCGGCCTTACCAGCGGCGTGCTTCTGGGCTTGTACGCCGTGGTGCGCTTCATCGGTGAATTCTTCCGCGAACCCGACTTCGGCCATCCCCCGTATTTCGGCTGGATGAACAAGGGCCAGGCACTGTCGATCCCGGTGCTCGTGATCGGTATCGGTATCGCCATCTGGGCAGCTCGCCGCCCGGCGCAGCCGGCGCTTTACGTCGACCAGCGCCCGCCTCAGGCCAAGGACGTCTTATAGCGTCTGACCCAGCCATAGAGCGCCTCACCGGGGCACAGGCTGGGGTGCAGATCGCGATGGCCGTAGACGCGGCCTTTGCCGACGCCATAGAGCCGACGCTGATCATCGAGGAACGAACGCAGGGCGCTGAGCTGGCGATCAGTGGGCAGTCGATCGGTGAAATCCCCGATTACCGAGATGCCCAGATTGTTCTCATTCTGGGTTGAAACATGGGCGCCCTGATAAGCCACCGGACGACCCTCATAGATGCGCCCGTCCTTGCCCACCAGGTAATGATAACCGATGGCGGCCCACTTCTTTTCGTTGGTGTGGTAGCGATCAATGCGCTTCACGATCTCGGTGTCGGAAATATCAGCCCAGTTGCCGTGTTCACCGGTGTGATGGATGGTGATGCGCGTCACCGTGCCCATGGGGTTGTTGTTGCCCTTGATGCCCTGGCTGGTCCACGCCGAGCGCTTGACCAGGGTGTAGCCATTACCGGCCACGGTCGTCGGCGACTTGATCGGTGCGTTCGGCTGGTTGGGGCTGGTATTCACGCGCCCGACCGGGCCGCGATCCGGCTGGTCACTGGGACGCATGGGGACGCTGGCCAACGGATCCTTGGAGCGCGGTGTGCAACCGGCGAGCACCAAGGCGGCGCCTGCCAATAACAGACCTCGGCGGGAAATCACTTGGTCAGCGGTGGCGTTGGTCTCGGTACCGGGGTCTGGAAGCATGGATCGAACGTGGACCTTGGGGCTCGGTTTGCAATTGGTCGGCGTCAGATCGTGGTATTACGCTTGGTATGTTATTGACCGATCCAGCTGCCGTCGATCTCGCCACCCCTACTGGCCCCATGCGCGTGCATGTCTTCCGTCCGGCGCTGCCCGCCGGGCGCACGGTGCCGGGGATCATCCTCTACAGTGAGATCTTCCAGCTCACCGGCCCGGTGCGGCGCACGGCAGCGTGGCTGGCCGGACAGGGCTACCTCGTGGCGGCCCCGGAAGTCTACCACGAACTCGAACCGGCCGGTACCGTCCTGCCGTATACCCCGGACGGCAGCGCCCGTGGCAATGCCCATAAGACCGCGAAATCCCTAGCCGCCTACGACGCCGATGCCCAGGCGGTGATCGCCTGGCTGCAGGCCGATGCGCAGTGCAGCGGCCGATTGGGTGCCGCTGGCATGTGCCTGGGTGGACATCTCGCCTTTCGCTGCGCCCTCCAGCCGGCGATCGCCGCCGCCGCCTGCCTCTACCCCACCGACCTGCACAAGAAGTCTCTCGGCGCCGGCCTCGCCGATGATTCGCTGGAGCGTTGCGCCGAGATCCAGGGCGAGCTGCTGATGATCTTCGGCCGTCAGGATCCGCACATCTCCCTCGCTGGTCGGCGGCAGGTGCAGGCCGCCCTGGAAGCCGCTGAACGCACCTACGAATGGCATGAATTCAACGCCCAGCACGCCTTCATCCGCGACGAAGGCAACCGCTATGATCCGGTGCGTACCGCGCTTACGCAGACCTTGATGATCGATCTCTTCCGTCGTTGCCTGGCATAGACGGACATTCGGGGGTATACTACGCTCATGTCCAAAGGTGCCACACTCGACGAGAGCCTGATCAACAACCTGGGCTTCGCAGATCAGATGCTGACGCTCACCTCGACGATCGAGAATCGTCATCATCCGGTGCTGCAGGAGCCGCTGTTCGTGATGCAGACCAAGGAGATCGCCGAGCCGGTCTACCTCGAACGCAAGTACGTCTTCGACAACCAGGTCTCGATCAAGTCGACGATCCATGCCGGCGAGCGGGTGCTGGCGTGGCTGGCTCACAGCCTGCGCCCCAATCCCCACGATCCCCAGGCCCCGCACGTCGAGGTCCTCATCGCCCGTGATCTGTTCCTGCTCGGCGATTGGCGGGAATTCCAGCGCTTCAAGCAGTTCCTCAAATCGCAGCGGATCCTCGATGCCCAGGCCCGCCAATGGCTCAGCGATCATCGCGCCCAGCTTGAACAGCTCAGCGGCATCGCCGAAGGTCTCAATCGCATCGGCGATTGCCTGGGGCGGATCGCTGAATGGCCAGAGCTCGAAGGCTCTGGTGATCAGGCGCGCCTCGGTTCGCTGGAAGCGGTCGCCAAGACCTTCTCCAAGGAATTGCTGCACGTCCGCGACGCCCCGCTCTTTCCGCTGCTGCTATTGCGCAAGCCGCCCGACGCGCGCTTCCGCATCTTCCGCATGATGAGCTTCGTCGAAGATCCGCAGCATGGGGCCTCCGGATTGGTGAAATTCCTCACCGCGCTGGCCCGTGCCACCCATGACGAAGCCCTGCTCACCGCCACCGGCAACATCACCGGCAGCCGTGAGCTGGCTCGTGCCCTGGCGGCCATGCGCACCTATTTGATGTCGGCGAAGATGCCCGCCGTATGAGCGCCCTGGCCAGTCTCAGCCCATGGGATGGAACCTGCGTCTGGCGGGGGCCGACCGATGGCCGACTGGCCCAGGTGCTAGCGCGCACCGCGCAGGCGTGGGCAGGAATCCGCCCGACACCGGCCGAGACCCGCGAGCGTCTCGAACGCCTGGCGGTAGCGATCACCGCCCACCGCGCTACGGCCATCGATCTGCTCATCCGTGAGGCCGGCAAAGTGCGCGTCGATGCCGAAGCGGAAGTCGATCTGCTGCCGCGGAAGATCGCCCTCACCACCGGCCCCGGTCTGGGACGCACGCCCCTCGCCGCCGATATCCGCAGCCTGCCGCGCAATTTCCGCGAACCGCAGATCGCCTGGCGTCCGCGCGGACCGGCGCTGTGCCTCGGCCCCTTCAATTTTCCGCTGCATCTGCTCCATGGCCTGGTGGTCCCGGCCCTGGCCATGGGCTGTCCGGTGATCGCCAAGCCCAGCGAACGCTGTCCGGCGCTCGCGGAGTGGTATCGCCATCGCCTGCACGAGGCCGGCCTCGGTAACGAGGCCCAGGTCGTGATCGGTGGCCCGCTGGCAGTGCGCACCCTGTTGCGCAGCCCGCTGATCGCCACCGTTGCCGCCGTCGGCTCACGGCGCATGGGCCTGGCCCTGGCGCAGCAGCTCGCGAAACGGCCGGAGGTGGTCCTGGCGCTCGAACTCGGTGGCGTCAATCAGGCGCTGCTCTGCGCTGATGCCGACCTGACGCTGGCGGTGCCGGCGCTCGCCGATGGCGCCTGGCGCATGGCCGGCCAACGCTGCACGGCGACGCGCATCGTGCACGTGCCGCGCTCACGCGCCGAAGAGCTCATCAACCGCCTGATTGCGGCCCACGCCAACTGGCGACCGGGACGCACGCCCTTGTCGACCATGGGCCCCTTGATCAGCGTTGGCGAACGCGAGCGCTTCCAGGCGACTTTCGCCGCGCCGGATCCGGGCTGGCGCCTACTTGCCGGCGAACTCGTGGGCACGGGGGCCTTCGCCGAGCCGCTGCTGCTGCAAGTCTTCGAAGCCGGGCGCGATTCCGCACGCTATCGCGAAGAGCACTTCGGCCCGTACCTGATCGTCGATGTCTACGACGAGGAAGCCGAGGCCATCGCCCGTATGCGCGCGAATCCGTACCGGCTGTCGGCGGCCATTTGGACCATCGATCAAGAACGTTTCCGCAAGCTCGCCCCGCAGATCGCCTATGGACTGGTGGGCTGGAACCGCAGTACCGCCGGCGCCCGCAGCGATCTGCCGTTCGGCGGACTAGGACTAAGCGGCAATGGAAGACCGGCAGCGATCGCAGCGGGAGCGATCTTTGCGGATGAGACGGTAATGGGATGATTCGGTAAAGGTCGGGACCAGCGACCAGGGACCAGGGACCAGGGACCAGGGGCCAGGGACCAGGGGCCAGCGACCAGCGACCAGTGACCAGGGACCAGAGACCAGTGACCAGGGGCCAGGGACCAGGGGCCAGGGACCAGCGACCAGTGACCAGCGACCAGTGACCAGGGGCCAGTGACCAGTGTTCGAAGCACCGAAGCCCGAAGCTCGAAGCCCGAAGCTCGACTCCGGAGGACATGATTGCTGGCATCACCGGAGTGGTTGGTGTGCGGTCACCCGCTGCAGCGGCGCATCAGCGCGCGCAGCATGTACTGGATTTCCTGGGAAGTCCCGACGATCTGAGCGACCTGTCGAGCTTCGAAGATGCCGGCATCGCCGGCGATGAGGGTGAGAGCCTGGGTCTCGGCATTGGAGCCGTTGGCGATTTTGAGGAACCTTACGAAATCACGATCGCTGCCACGTGCGGCACCTTCGGCGATATTGGCGGCAACGCTGATACTAGCGCGGCGGATCTGCGAGATGAGGTCGCCCTCACCGCGCACCCCGCGGGTAGCAGCGGTGACGTGCTGCACCAGTTTCCGGGCATGATTCCAGACGAGGAGGTTTGAGTAACGCGGCATAGGAGGTGTCCTTTCGCCGCGCCACAGCCTGACCGCGCGCAGGGGTCAAGGCCGCGCAGCGCCGTGCCCCCGGCACGGGCAGCCTTGACGCTGTGCAGTCTCAAAACTCTGACCGCTTCCAGTCTCAAAACTCTGGCCGGGTCCAAAGTGACCGGCCCTGATGGGTCTCCT
>JBIILZ010000208.1:0-3256 GCA_044338255.1 Planctomycetota bacterium
TCCACGACTGCCGGCAATCCTGTCGCGGCTCGAGGTGAAACTCGAGGCGTGGATCACGACCATGACCGGCTGGCGGCAGATGCACGGACGAGCGGTTGGCCATCGGGCGGTACGCGATGTTGCTGCCGCGCAGCACGGATTGCGTTGGATCCGCAATCGCTGTGCGCTGTTTGTTGAGAGTGAGGCTTCCTAAGTAATACGGTGTGTATGAAGATCACGATCGCTATCGCGGCACCACCGCCCGCGATATCCTCCTCCTTGCTCCTTGCGGCCGAGGATCTCCGGGCCCGCAAGTGGCAGGTCGGCCAGCGCGTGACGGTGCGCTCTCCGACCGGGACGATGCGCAACCTGCGCCTTGTCGAAGGTCGCATCCGCGCTGGCATTGTCGCCATGTACTATCCCGAAGCCAACATCCTCGTGCCCCGCGCCACCGATCCCGATTCTGGTACGCCGGCCTTCAAATCCGTGGCCGTCACCATCTGCGTCGAGTAGTCCGCGTACACCCGCGGTGAACCCGGTCGTTGGTCAGTCCGGTCGTTGATAAATAGGCAGCAGCGCACCCCGCGCCGCCAGTACTACCGTCGCGGCCACGGCTGATAGACTGTTTCGCACATGCGCACCGTTTTCATGGGCACGCCTGACATCGCCGTTCCGGCCCTGCAGTTGCTCGCCGCCCGCACCACCGTCACCTGCGTTATCACCCAGCCCGATCGCCCGGCGGGACGCGGACATCATCTGAGTCCGCCGCCGGTGAAGACCGCCGCTCTCGCATTGGGCCTGCCGGTATGGCAGCCGGAGACCTTGAAGGGCTGCGAACAGGATCCGCGCCTCGATTGCGATCTGGCGGTGGTCATGGCCTATGGCGAATTGCTGCGGCAGCCGGCGCTCGACCGGCCGCGGCATGGTTGCATCAATCTGCACGCGTCGCTGCTGCCGCGCTGGCGCGGTGCCAGTCCCTTGCAGGCGGCCCTGCGCGCCGGCGATACGCGCACCGGCGTGACGGTGATGCGCATGGTCCGGGCCTTGGATGCCGGGGCGATGTTCCTGGCTGATGAAGTCGCCATCGGGCCGCGTGCTACATTGCCGGAATTGCATGACCTGCTGATGGCTTCGGCAGCCCGCGCGCTGGCGGGATTCCTCGACGGCTTTTCGCAGCTCGACGGCTCTCCACAGCTCGACGGCTCTCCGCAGCTCGACGGCTCTCCGCAGCTCGACGGCTCTCCGCAGCTCGCCGCCGTCGAGCAGGATCCGAGCCTGGTGACCACCTGCCACAAGCTCACCGCCGAACATGGCCGGCTCGACTTCGCCCAGGGCGCGGTGGCCATCGATCGCTGGGTGCGCGCTTATACGCCCGCTCCAGGGTGCTGGGTGCCGATGGGCGAGGCCAAGTTGAAGATCCTCGCCGTCGAGCCGGTGCCGCTCGCCATACCGATCGGCAAGGTCGTTCATGACGGCGCCCGGGTGCTCATCGGTTGCGGCGCGGATGCCGTGATTCTGCATCAGCTGCAGGCGCCCGGCAAACGCCCGATGGCGACGCTGGAGTACTTGCGCGGCAATGCCTTGCCCGAGCAGCTGTGATGGGACGGCGCTGGTGGACGAGGCTCGGCGTCGGCATGTGCCTCCTTTTGACGCTCTTGACGCTCCTGACGCTCTTGACGCCGAGCAGCGCCTCGGCGGTGGCAGCAGAGACCTCGGTATCGATCGCGGCGGCGGCGGATTTGGTGGCCTGTCTGGACGCGCTGGATGCGGTCTTCAAGGTCGAATATCCGCAGGTCGCACTACAGCGCACGGTGGGTTCTTCGGGAAATTTCCGGGCCCAGATCGCCGCCGGGGCGCCCTTCGACGTGTTCATGTCCGCTGATGTCGCCTATCCGCAGGCGTTGATCGCCGCCGGACTGGCCCAGGCGGAGAGCCTGACTCCGTATGGCACCGGACGGATCGTGATGTGGACGACGACCCCGGGCTTGGACGCCAAGCGCGGTTACGCCCTCTTGGCTGAGCCAGCCGTACGCAAACTCGCCATCGCCAATCCCGCGCACGCGCCGTATGGCCGGGCGGCGCAGGCGGCGCTCGAACGGGCCGGCCTGTGGGCGGGATTGCAGGCCGGGCTGCAGGCGAAGCTGGTCTATGGCGACAATATCGCCCAGGCGGCGCAGTTCGTGCAGTCTGGAAATGCCCAGGTGGGCATTGTCGCGCTCTCGCTGGTGCTGGCGCCGAATGCCGGCGGCAGCTGGTGGGAGATCCCCACTGAGGACTATCCGCCCCTGCTGCAGGCGGCGGTGCTGACCAACAAAGGCGTCGGCAATGCCAGCGCTCGTGCTTACCTGGCCTTCCTCGCCACCCCGGCGGCGCGGAAGGTCTTTGCACGCTACGGCTTCATCGTGCCACATGACCAGTGATTTCGTCCAAGCCCTGCTGCTGACCCTGGTCTTGGCGTGCACGGTCACCACCTTGCTGCTGCTGATCGGTGTGCCCCTGGCGTGGTGGCTGGCACGGACGCGGGCCCGTTGGGCATGGGCGATTGAGATCCTGGTCACCGTACCTTTGGTGTTGCCGCCGACCGTGCTGGGTTTCTATCTGTTGCTGCTGCTTTCACCGGCGAACGGCTTGGGGCAGTGGTGGCTGGCGCTGACCGGAACTCAGCTGACCTTCAACTTTACCGCCCTGGTGATCGGTTCGGTGATCTTCTGCCTGCCGTTCGCGGTGCAGCCCTTCCACCTCGCGTTCCAGCAGATTCCCGTAGCCCATCTCGAGTCGGCGCGGGTACTCGGTGCGCCACGCTGGCAGACCTTCTGGCGCATCGAGATTCCTAGCGCCAAACGTGGCCTGGCGGTGGGCGCGACCCTGGCGTTCGCGCACACCATCGGCGAGTTTGGAGTGGTGCTGATGCTCGGAGGGAGTATCCCCGGCTCGACGCGAGTAGCCTCGATCGCGCTGTACGATGCCGTGCAACGCCTCGACTACGCCCAGGCGCATGCCTATGCGGCAGTGCTGGTGCTGGTGTCGCTGGCCTTGATGAGCGTGCGTTGGGCCTTGGATCGGAGACGGAATTTACGGCCGCAGGGGTAGCATGCCGATGTCGAGCACCGCCAGCCTCGCATGTGAAGTGACGCCGATCACCACGACTGGTTCACGACTAATGGCATTGCGTTAAGCACTCATTTTTTCACGATTTTCCGAGCATAGGGATGCAGTGGTTTTCGCGAAGCTGATCGACCAGCCCGAGTCTTCTTTTTCCATCGTTCGATACGTCGAA
>JBIILZ010000026.1:0-37915 GCA_044338255.1 Planctomycetota bacterium
CCAACTGCCGACCTTGAACCGTGACCACGGGCATGACGGCATCCTAACCACTCGGGAGCCAGAACCCAGCTAAAAAGTCGACTCGGCCACTGACCTGCCTGAGCAGTTACAACCGCGCAAGGTATTGGCGCCGCCGAGGCTGGGCAAAGCCCAGAACGGCAACTCTCCATAGGTGCCCGAGCTGAAGGCCCCCAAGGCCAAGGTATCAGTCGGCGGATTCTCCTCATCGCCGATGCCGCCATCATGGAACAGCCCCGGCAGCGGAATCGCCAGCGTCCCACGGACGGAGATGATGCCACCAACCTGATTATCCGAACTCACCAAGGGGCTATCCCAGGACATCCCCAACGACCAGCCGCGATACGGACTTTCGGTGCTATCGCGGGTGTCATAGCGCAGTCCAGCCGAACCCCACAGCGCGGTGATGCTGTCACCGGCGGCGAATTGGCTGGGGAAAGCCTGCTGCGTCGAGGGCACGTTGGCGATGTAGCCATCGGCGAGATTGCGATGCTCGCCACCGAGACCGGCAGCGAGGACCCAATCCCCAGGCAAGGCCCGTTCGCTGAGGATGCGGGCGTGGCTCACCTCATCGGTATAGCTGGTCTCATCATCGGCGCTGGTCTCGAGACCGGTGCCGAAGAAGCGCCGCGTGCGGGTGCGCTCATAGCCGCCGACCACGCGCACGAAAGAGCGTCCGGCGATGGCCACGCCGCCTCCGGGGACCTCGATCTTGTCGAGCCAGCGCTGCCAGACCGCCGTGTACCGTTCCTGACCCTGGGTCGTCCAGGCCACGAAAAGCCCGAGGAATTCCTGACGGCGCTGATTCCGAAAATCGATATCGGTCAGTGCCACTCCGAAGCCGGCGCCGATGGCTTCCTCATAGAAGAAGATCGGCGCGATGAAGCTCGAGACCAGGAAGCGATCGAGGGGATTGCCGGGCATGATCCGGCCCTCGGGAATATAGCGCCAGCGATCACGATCCGGCAGATCCGCGGGCTTGGCCTGGGGGATGCGCCCGTCGGCATCGATCCCCCGCAAGGGATCGAACGGAGCGGGCGTGACCAGGGGCGCCGGTGCCGGCTGCAGCGGATCACTGTCGACGGCGGTCAGCGCTGCGGATAATCCCGCCCAGATCGCCAAGCCGCCGAGGACACGTCTCACCGCCGCCGACCGCGAGGAGGTTCGTCCTCCTCTTCGTCGGCTTCCACCGGATAGGTCGGACCGACATAGAGCTCGGACTCATCGGGCTCGCGCGCCAAGGCATTGGCGAGCGGATTGACGCCACTGCTGCGCAGGTCTTCCTTGACCGTGCTGGTGCCCGAACCGGAGCCGGTGGTCGACTCGTTAACGGCCGGCGGGGGGCGCACGGCGGCGACGATCTTCGGTGAAGGTTTGGCCTCGACGCGACGCTCGGTCAGGCGATGGAGGTGGAGATTGACGTCGACCTGACTCTGCTCCGGCATCAGCTCCGCGAAGCGGCGGCGCAGGAGCCGTTGGCAGAACCGGTTGCGATCGGTGACATTGGGCACCTCCCACATGGTCACGATGGCATCGATGACGATCGCGCGTTTGACCTGATCTTCGAAGATCCGCACATGGGCCTTCTTGACCTCGGGCTCGCCCTCGATGGCGCGGGTCAGGGCTTCCTCGATGGCCACCAAGCTGACGCTGATCTTGCCGTTGTCGGTTTCATAGCTGATCTCGCGATTGCGACGGATCGACTGGACCCAGCGCATGAGGATCATCAGCGGGCTGGAGAGCAGGATCACCGCCGCCACGCGCACCACCCATTGGCCCTCGACGGTCTTGGCCAGGCCCGCGACCTGATCGACGATCTCGGGACGTTGATCGACGGCCGCGAGGAACAACCCGAGGACGATCGTGAAGATGTACAGCAGGATGCGGAGGATGCCGCGCATAGGGAATTTCGACGTCAACGGTGAGAGTAGGTCAACAGCACACCTACGCAGGCTGCGAACGCAAGGCGGGATCAGCCAACAATCGCGCACGTCGCATCCCACGCATAACGCTGCAACCAGCGCTTGAGACAGCCGGAGGTGGCTGAGGATCACCCCACGATGTCCGACCTCCGCCATGATGAACGTTACCAGGCCCGCGGGGTCTCTGCCGGCAAAGGAGAAGTCCATGCCGCCATCGAGAAACAGGATCTCGGCCTCTTTCCCGGGGCCTTCTGCAAGATCGTCGCCGATGAACTCACCGGTTCGCACGAGCACGCCCTGGTGATGCATGCCGATGGCGCCGGCACCAAAAGCTCGCTGGCCTATCTGCTATGGCGCGAGACCGGCGATCTCGGGGTGTGGTCGGGCATCGCCCAGGACAGCCTGGTGATGAACCTCGACGATTGCGCCTGCGTCGGGGCCATGGGCCCATTCCTGATTTCGAACACCATCGGCCGCAATGCCAAGCGCATTCCCGGGGCGGTGATCAAGACCGTCGTCGAAGGCTATCAGCGGCTGTGCACGACCCTCAACCAACAGGGCATTCCCTGCGTCATGACCGGCGGCGAGACCGCCGATGTCGGCGATCTGGTGCGCACGGTGATCTGCGACAGCACCATCACCGCCCGCCTGCGTCGCAACGAGGTCATCGACGCCGCGCGTATGGCTCCCGGCGATGTCATCGTCGGTTTCAGCTCCACCGGCCAATGCGCCTGGGAGACCACCCCCAATGCCGGCATGGGCTCGAACGGACTGACCAGCGCCCGCCATGAACTGCTCGGCGCCGACTACCGTAGCAAGTATCCCGAGACCTACGCCCCCGAGATCGATCCGCGGCTGGTCTATTGCGGCCGCTTCGCCGCCACCGACCCCCTGCCGGGCGATGCGCGCTTCACCGTCGGCAGCGCCATCCTCTCGCCAACACGCACCTATCTGCCGTTGTTGAAGCAGCTCTTCGCCGCCATTCCGCGTGAAGCGTTCCACGGCCTGATCCACTGCTCCGGCGGCGGGCAGTCGAAGATCGTCAAGTTCGGACAGGCCGGCAACCGCTACGTCAAAGACCAACTCTTCGCCGTCCCGCCGCTGTTCGCCGCGCTCAAGGAGCATACCGGGCAAAGCTGGGCAGAGATGTATTCCGTCTACAACATGGGCCACCGCCTCGAAGCCGTAATGCCGGCAGCCCACGCCGCCGCCGCCATCGCCGTCGCCGGCGACTGCGGCATCGAAGCCCAGATCGTCGGCCGCATCGAAGCCAGCGGCGGGCCCCATCGCGAAGTCGTGGTGCGCACCGCGCACGGGGAATTCACCTACCGTTGAGCGGGGTCCCCCATGGCGCTGATCGTCCTCAATTGCGTCGGCTTAACCCCCCGCCACCTCGGTCCGCAGACCCCGCATCTCACGCGCCTGGCGAGCGCTGGCTTCATCGCCCCACTGCAGCCGGTGCTGCCGGCGGTGACCACCAGCGCGCAGACCTCGATGCTCACCGGGACCCTCCCGCAGGAACACGGCATCGTCGGCAACGGCTGGTATTTCCGCGAGCTCGGCGAAGTCTGGCTGTGGCGACAGAGCCGCGGCCTGGTGCAGCGCCCGGCGGCGTGGCCGGCGGGGACCCGCGTCCTCAATCATTTCTGGTGGTACGCGATGAACGCACCGGAGTTCAGCGCCAGCGTCACCCCGCGCCCGGTGTACCACCATGACGGCCGCAAATCCCCCGACATCTACACTTATCCCGCTGGGTTGAAGCAGGAACTCATCGAACGCCATGGGGATTTCCCGCTGTTCAACTTCTGGGGCCCGCTGGCCGACATCCGTTCGACGCGGTGGATTGCCGAAAGCTTCGTCAGCGCCTTCGCGGCGACCATGCCGCAGCTCGCCCTATGCTATCTGCCGCATCTCGATTACGACCTGCAGCGCTTCGGCCCGGAGGGCGAGCACCTCGCCGGCAACCTGCGCGCCCTCGATCACGAAGCCGGCAAGGTCATCGCCGCCGCCCAGGCCCACGGAGCGGAAGTGCTCGTGGTCAGCGAATACGGCATCACCGCCGTCACCCACGGCGTCTACATCAATCGCGCTCTGCGTCAGGCCGGCTGGCTGGCGGTCAGCCGCAATGCTGCCGGCGAGCTGCTCGATCCCGGGGCGAGCCGTGCCTTTACGGTCTGTGACCATCAAATTGCGCATGTCTATGTGCGCGAGCCCTCCGACCTGCCGGCGGTGCGCACGCTGCTCGAAAGCCTCGACGGCATCGAGCGCGTCTATGCGCTCGACGAGCGCCGCGCCCTGGGGCTCGACCATCCCCGCGCCGGCGAGCTGATCGCGGTGAGCGCCGCCCGGCGCTGGTTCACCTACGATTACTGGCTTGATGACGCGGCCAAACCGGACTTCGCCCAGGCCGTCGAGATCCATAAGAAACCCGGCTACGATCCGCGCGAATTACTCTTTGATCCCCAAGGTGGCAAGCGCCGCGCGGGCCTCGCCCTGCTGCGCAAGAAGCTCGGCCTGCGTTACCTGCTCAACCCCTGTCCACTCGATGATCGCCTGATCAAGGGCAGTCATGGCCGGGCCCCGGACGACGTCCTCGACGGTCCGCTGGTGATCGGACCTCGGCGCTATCAGCGCGAGACCTGGCACCACACCGACATCGCCCGCGTCATCGCCAGCGCCGTCGCCGCTTCGCGCTGAACGGTCGCGGTCTTCTTCAGCGCGGCTTTCGGCGCCACTGCGCATGGGGAATAGTCGCTGGGCGCCTCGCGTAATGGGATACGCGGCAGTGTCTCGACCACCAAGGGCAGGCGCACGGTGAAGGTCGATCCTTGGCCCTCGACGCTGCTGGCGCTGATGCTGCCGCCCATGAGCCGGCAGAGATCGTGGGTGATGGCCAGGCCCAGACCGCTACCGCCGAACCGCCGCGAGATCGAGGCTTCGGCCTGGACGAAGGGCGTGAAGAGATGCGGCAGATGTTGGGCCGGAATTCCGAGGCCGGTATCGATGACCCGCAGCACTAGGCCGGCCGGTTCCAGATCAGCCTGGTCCCAATCAAGCTCGACCACGATCCGTCCCTTGGCGGTGAACTTCACGGCATTGGCCAAGAGATTGACGATGATCTGCCGCCACCGGCCGGGGTCGCCAAGCACCATTATCGGCAGTGCGGGAGCGATATGTACGTCCAGCTGCACTGGTGCGGGCCCAAGGCGCGGGCGCAGCAGCTGCACGGCATCGTACACCGCCGTCCGCGGATCGAAGGCGATCGCTTCGAGGATCATTTTACCTTGGTCGAGCTTGGCGACATCGAGAAGGTGATTGACCAGGGTCAACAGCGATTCGGCGGCTTGATAGACTGTGCGCGCGAGATCTTCCTGGTCCTCGGTAAGCGGGGTCATAAGCAGCAACTCGGTGAGACCGAGAATGCCATTCATGGGCGTGCGGATCTCATGGCTGAGGATCGCCAGATCAGCGTTTTGGGCCTTCAGCGCAGTTTCAGCCTGGGCCTGGACGGCGGCCTCTTGCTGCAGGTCGAGGATCACCTGCTGAAGCAGCAGCTCATGGACCTCAGCGGCGGTGGTCGGCAAGGGCAACGGCTGCTGGGCACGCTGCTGGCGCAGGCGAGCCTCGGCCCGTTCACGCCAGCCTTCCTCATGGGGCGGTGGTGGCATCATGATGAACTCCCCGCGCTCAGCTGCTGGCGCCCGGATGCGGCAGCGAAGGAGCAGGTCGCATCAGCGACTCGCAGGCGCGCATATCGGCTCATGACCCCACCCTCTTTCTCGTTCTCGTTCTCGTTCTCGTTCTCGCTGCTCTTGTAGCTGCTGGTCTGGCTGCTGTTGGTTTCGTCGGTCAAGCCGACTCGGCTGGTCGCTGCCCATTCGTTACCGACTGCGCGTGACTCTTGTTTTAATAACGTAGTTACAATCGATAAAACCCACGGTCGAGCTCGCCATACCGCTCAGGCGCGAAGAAATCCTCGGTTTGCGAACGGCGCCATCAGGCAGGGTTCCCACCTTGCACCCCCCCTTGCAGGTCTACGCTTCGCGACCCGTATGCTGACGCTGACACCCGATGCGATTCGCACGATGCAAGACCATGCATTCGCTCTCTATCCGGGCGAATGCTGCGGTCTGCTGTTTGCCAGTCCCGACGGTGCGACCCGCGCCCTGCCGGTCGAGAACATGGCCGACAAGCTCCATACCCTCGATCCCGTCGAGTACCCGCGTACCAGTCGCGATGCGTTTGCCATGAACGAGGCCAAGGTCGCGCGCCTGGTGCGCGAAGCCGAAGCCGCCGGCGAACGCTGGCTGGGCATCTGGCACAGCCACATCGACTGCGGTGCGTATTGGAGCAACGAGGACAAGCGCAACGCCGCTCCCGAAGGCGTGCCGGTGTACCCCAAGTTGTTCCAGACCGTGATCGACTGCCGTCCGGGTCGCATCATCGAAGCCCGTACTTTCCTGTGGGATGGCACCGACTACGTGCCGGTCGCCACGCACACCGATTTCGCCCGCACCCGGTAGGTTTACGTCCTGATGGCCCGTTCGATCGATACCCTGTCCGTCCACGCCGGTGAGCCCCGCGAAAAAGCCCACGATTCGCTGGTCACACCGATCATCCTCTCGACCGCCTACCCGTTCGCCAATACCGATGAACTGCATCGCTACTTCCGGGGCGAACATGAACGCGGCGAAGAGTACGGTCGCTATGGCAATCCGACGCAGGAAGTCGCCGAAGCCAAGCTCGCCGCCCTCGATGGTGGCGAAGCCGCGCTGCTGACCTCCACCGGCATGTCGGCGATCGTCACCACGCTGCTGGCGATGGTGAAGCCCGGCATGCACCTGGTGATCACCGCCGACAGCTACCGCAAGACGCGGGTCTTCGTGCGCGAGTTCCTCGCCAAGTTCGGCATCGAGCACACCTCGTGCGAGCCCTCGGTCGAAGGCATCGCCGCCGCGATCACTCCCAAGACGCGCCTGATCATCACCGAGAGCCCGACCAATCCCTACCTCAACTGCATCGATCTCGCGGCCTTGGCGACCCTCGCCAAGCAGCACCGCATCAAGACCATGATCGATGCCACCCTGGCCACGCCGTTCAATCTCCAGCCGCTGAAATACGGCATCGATCTGGTCATCCATTCGGCGACCAAGTACCTCGGCGGGCACAACGATCTGATGGCCGGGGTGGTCGTCGGCAAAGCCGACACCATCCAGGCTATTCGTGAGCATCAGGGCATGTTCGGGGCCCTCGCCAGCCCGTTCACCGCCTACATGCTGATCCGCGGACTGAAGACCTTCGCCGTGCGCATGCGCCATCAGAACGAGAGCGGCCTGCGCATCGCCACGTTCCTCGAAGGCCACCCCAAGGTCGAACGCGTGTGGTACCCCGGCCTGGCCTCGCACCCGGCGCACGCCATCGCCGTCAAGCAGATGGCGGGCTTCGGCTCGCTGATCAGCTTCACGCTCAAGGGCACGCTCGAAGACTGCTCGCGGATGATCGATGCCTGCGAGATCCCCTTCCTCGCCCCCAGCCTCGGTGGTCCCGAATCACTGATCGAGCAACCGGCGCTGATGAGCTATTACGACAAGACCCCAGAAGAGCGCACCGCCCTGGGCATCCGCGAGAACCTCATCCGCTTGAGCGTGGGTTTGGAATCCGCCGATGATCTGATCGCCGATCTCGGTCAGGCCTTGCAGCGCATGTGATGATCCACCGAGCGACCGAGTTGTGCACAATCGATTGCATGACTCGCTATGCGGGGCTACGCACGCGCTTGGCCTGACGGTCCGCTGGCCGAGAATCTTCCGCCATGTCGATCGAGCGTCGTCCGCGGGGTATGCTCCGCGAGGGTCTCAAGTTTGGTGTCCGCGAAGCATTGGTCGTCGGCGGGATGTTCGCGGCCACCGAGACGTGGTTGGTGCCGTTACTGCAGACCCGCCTTGGCGCGGCAGCGGCGGCCATCGGCCTGCTCACCATCATCCCCCAGGTCATCGGCATCGGCATGGGGCCGATCGCCCGGCGCATCATCGACCTCCTCGGCGGCAACAAGCGCGCGAGCGTGATCACCGCCGCCATCCAATGCCTGGGCTTGGCGGCCCTGTCGGTGCCCCTCCATGCGCCGGGTACGTCCTGGGCCGTGCCCCTGGCGGTGGTGCTTATCGTCAGCATCGGCGCGGTGGGTACGATCGGCGGCCCGTCATGGGTGGCGTGGATGGGAGGCCTGATCCCGCGTTCGGTGCAAGGGCGTTATACCGGGCGGCGTCTGCGCGTGTTCCACGCCAGCCGCCTAGTCTGCGCCGGCGCCTATGCCGGCATCCTGCATTTTCTGCCGCTGACCGAAGGCCCCTGGGGACTGCAGGTGGTCTTGGCGGCGGCCGTCCTCAGTCGCGTGGCAAGCATGGCCATGCTCTGGCGCCAAGCGGATCCCCCGAAGCGTCCGGACCTGCTTGAGCAGACCTCGGCTCGCCTGCAACCCGAGCACGGCGGCTTCTGGCATTTCGTCAAAAACATGCCGCAGTCGCCGCTCGGCCGCTGGACCCTGGTGTGGTCGCTGCTGCACTTCGGGGTGATGATCGCCGGACCGTTCTTCGCTTCGTACATGCTGGCGACGAAGGAGCATGGCGGCCTCGGACTCGCCGAAGAACCCTTCACCTTCACCCTGCTCATCTACACCTCGACCATCGCCCGCTTGGTGACCTATCCAGCCGCCGGCAAGCTCGTCGATCTGCATGGGCCGGCCGCCATCCTCCGGCTGGCGGTGGTCATGATCGTATTGATCCCCATCGGCTGGGTCGCGACCAGTACGCTATGGGTGATCGTGCTTTTCGAAATTCTCAGTGGCGTCGCCTGGTGCCTGGCCGAGATCGCCGTCGGCCCGCTGCTGTTCTCATGCCATCGTGATCCGCAGCAGCGCGCGCAACTGATCGGCTGGCATCAGAGCGTGGTCATGACCTGCATCGTCCTCGGCAGCGGCCTGGGGACTTTGCTGCTCGGCTCGGGATGGCTGCCGATCATCACCGGCAGCGTCTTCCATACCTTGTTCCTGGTGAGCATGCTCTGCCGCCTGCCGGCGGTGATCATGGCCATCCGACTCCTGCCGGCCTTACGCGACCTGCCCCATGACAAAGAAGGTCACGGCGAACTCTGGCGCCTGATCCCCGGAGCCGGCATCACCACCACCGTCGGCCGCGGCCTGGGCGGATTCTTCCGCCGCACCGAAGGCGAATAGCAGGCGAATAAAAGCTCAGCCCTCGGGTCGGCGCTCCAATTCGATGCGCTGCGAATCGCGATGTTTCGCAAGCACCTCGCGCATCTCCCCGGCCACGCTGGCGAGTTCAGCACGGGCCTTGGCCTGGCCGCCGGTGTATTTCGTCAGCAGCTCGAGCACCGGGATCAGGCTCGTCTCCAAGACCTGCAGATGGTGCTCGTAGAGTTTGGCATAATAGGACGGAAGCGTATTGATCACTTCCAATTTCACCTCCGGTGGCTTGGGTATTTCAGGAACGATCTGCGGCCGACCCAAGGTCTCGGCGATCGCGGTCACCCCCTGCACCAGCTTGGACAACTGCAAGACCGCATGCGCGAGCGGATCCTCAGCCCCGGCAAGTTCCGTGCGGCGCGCGAATCCCCGGCAGATCTCGGTCCAGCGGGCGCGCTCAGCGGGGTCCGCCAACCATCCGAAGAGCTCCTTGAGCTTGAGGAGGTTGGCCTCCGCGCCCTGGGTCAGGGTCTGGGATTCCTGGCGGTAATGATCGAGGATCAGGGCCTCGACCTCGGCCGTGGTCATCGCCGCCGCCACCCGCGCCGTGAGCTTGCCCATGTTGCGGTAGCTGCCCTGCAGCTTGAAGAGCGGCTCGGTGCGATCGGCGTCGGCCTGGGCGGCCGAGGCGATGTAGGCCTGATTGACCATGAGCAGGTGCTGCTGGATGCGCACGAGGTGCGCGAACAGCTGCCCCAGTTCGGAGATCTCGCTGGCGGTATAAGGATGCTCCAACTCGCTCAGGACGCTCTCGTCACCGCTCGCGAGGCGCAGCAGACGCCGCACATCGGCCGGTGAGCGCGCCGCCAAAGGCTTCAAGGCGGGATGCGCCACCAGGGCATTCTCGATATAGGAATAAGCGAAGGCCTCGGCCGCCCCCCCGACGATGTCGCCGAGATTGCAGGTATCGGCGCGATTGGCGAGCATGTCCGGGATGCGAAAGCGGGCGCCGCTTTCGGTATAGGGATTGCCGGCCATGCACACCACGAAGCGCTTTCCGCGCAGATCGAAGGTCGTCGGCTGGCCATCGCGGACGCCTTCCACGCGCCGCGTACCATCGCACAGCGAAATGAACCGCTGCAGCAGTTCCGACGAGGTGTGCTGGATGTCGTCGAGATAGAGCAGCACGTTGGTGCCCATAGCGAAGGCCAGATTGATGCGCTCGACCTCTTGACGCGCGGCGACGTCGGGCGCCGCCGCCGGATCGAGACTGGTCACCAGATGACCGAGGGCCGGGCCGTTGACCTTCACCAGCACCAGGCCGAGGACCGACGCGACGTACTCCATGAGCGTGGTCTTGCCGTAACCCGGCGGCGAAATCAGCAGTAGCAGGCCCTGCTGATCGGTGCGCCGGCCGGCCCCCAGGGCGCCGATCTGCTTGGCGAAATTGTCTCCGATCAAGGGCAGCAGGACCTCGTCGATCAACCGATTGCGCACGAAGCTCGCCAACACCTGCGGCTTGAAATCCTGCAAGCGCAGGCGTTGGCGTTCAGCCGCGACGACCCGTGCGCGGGCGGCCTGATAGGCGCGATAGGCGGGGACGTGCACGGTTTGGTGGTCGGTCAGCCGCGCCACCATCTCGGTGAGCCGCAGCTCGCAGCGGCCTTCGTGGATCCGCGCATGGGTGCTCAGCAAGCCTTCGACGACCACGGTTGTCGCCACGCTAACGGTTTCGCGCCCGAGGTGCGGATGCAGCAGCTCGACGACGACTTCAGGCACCGCTTCGCTCAGCTCGGGCGCGTGACGCTCGGCATAGGTCCGCACCCACGCCGTCAGCACCTGCTCGTCGGCAATGGGAGCCGCCGTCAGCTGATCATGGCACCAGGCTTGGAAGCGTTCGCACAAGGTCGCCGCCGCTGCCGAACGGACGAAGACCGGGTGATTGCCGCGCGCCAGTTCCGCATGCAGATACGCGCCGGCGGCGGCGGTGCCGGCCAGCGCCGTGCAGCGCTCACGCACCGCCAGCAATTCGGGGAGCGGCTCCTTGCCCAGGCGGCGGTGCACTTCCGCCAAGGCCCGGCAGCGCGTCGCGAGAGCTTCCTCGGCTTTCTCGGCTTTCTCGGCATGTCCGACACGCTCGGCCCAGGCACGTTGCGCCAAGGCGCGATCGGTGGCGGGCGTCGCCAGCAGACCGCCAGCGGCGCGCAGGTGCAGCATCGCCCGCACCAGCTTCAGCGCGTCCGCATCATGGATTCCACGTTCATAGCCGTGATCGGAATGGGCGACGGTGAAATCGTGGATAGCGCGGACGATGGCCGCCTCATCGACGCCCGCCGCCGGTACCTGCGCCAGCTGCTCGACGACGTTCCAGGCGAGATATTCGGCCTTCGCGACGCTGGCGGTCTCGGCTTCCGACGGCCATTCCCAGAACGCCTGGGTGCCGGCGAGTTCGTTCGCCGGCACCGGTCGCTCGTACTCGGTACCGGTGAGATGGAACACCAGCCCGGGGACGCCCTCGGCGTTCTTACGCGGCAACAAGGTCAGCTCCAGGGGCGTCGCATTCAACGAGAACCGGTGCCGGCCGAGGCGCACCGCGCCGGCTTCGTCGAAGAGTTCGGCACGATCGCGCAAGCGCCGCAGACCGGCATCGCGGGCCGCCGACAGGCGACCTTCGGCGTCGCCCGCCGCTACCGTGCTGCCCAGCTGGGAAAGATTCGCGATCAGCGCCCGGGCCTTGGCCACCAGCGGATCCGCGGCCAGATAGGCCTGCAATTCCTCGCGGGTGGCGACCCCCTGGCAGCGGCGCGAGATCGTCGCCAGGATGCGCTCCAGAGCCTGCACCAGACCGTCGGCGTGACGCGCCCGGGCATCGAGGAGCTGCTGCTTCCGGGCGGCAAAAGCTTCCGAGAGTTCCGCCCGACGCGAGCCCAGCTCGGCGATGAATTCGGGGAACTCCCCGAACTTCCCTTCCAGCTCTTCGACCTGGATGAGCAGTTTGCCGGCGAGTTCGTCGCAGCGCTGGGGATCGCTGGCCAATCCCAGGCTGTTGGCGGTGGCCTGGGCCAGCAACTGCATATGCACCGCGAAGGCACTACGGCCCTCGGCCTGACCCAGGCTGGTGCGACGGTTCGCCACCACCGCCCGGGCCCGCCCAACACCGGCGTAGATCCCGGCGATGCGTTCGAGGATGGCGGTGCGTTGAGTCTGGTCGGCGATGTCCAGCGAGCCCACAGTCTCGACCAGGACATCGATCCCCGCCGCGAGATCGTCGAGGCGCTGACGCAAGGGCCCGGCGGTGGCGACGCTGGTGGCAGCGGCGCCTTCCGCCTCGATGCGCGTGATCTCCGTGCTGGTGGCCTGCAGGGCGACGTCGCTGAGCAGGAATTCCACCGCCCGAGCACTCGCCGTGCGCAAGGCCATAGCCACGCGTTCATCGAGGGCGGCGATGGCCGCGGCATCGACGAAGCGGATCTCGGCGAGCCCGGCGAGCTGTCCGCGCATGGCGCGCAGACGCGCGAGTGGTTCGACCTTATCTTCGAGGCGAGAGCTTGCGAGATCACTCTTGGTGCCGCGCTCAAGGTCGAACAGCAAGGTCTCCACCCGCGTCTTGGCTTCCGCGACCTGGCCGGCAGCGGCCTGCGTCAATTCACTGATCTTGGCGAATTCATCGATGACCTGGGAGATGGTGGTACGCAGTTCGGCGAGCCCGGTGGCGAGCTCGGGGAATGTCGCCAACCAGGGATAGGCATCATGCAGACGCGCGACATGCGCCTGCATGCCATCGTAGATCGGCCGCGTCGGCACCGGCGAACCCGCCAGCCGCTGGAGGTACAGAAGATCCGAGACCGCCCGCACCAGCTCGCGATTTCCCAAGCGAGCGAGGAAGGAATCCTCCCTGGGCAGCAGCGACAGCTGATGCTCATCCGAACAGAACGGGGTCTTCCATACCTGCAGCACGTGGATGCGAGTGGGCTCGGCCTCGGCCCGCAGCACCACCACGCGCCCATCCGCAAGGTTGCACCAGCTATGGCAGGCGATCGGCGAGGCCAATTCGCGGGTGATGAGGTTGTACATCAGCAGCAGGTAGCTGCCGACATCGCGCCGATAGAAGACATAGCAGACGTCTTCGCCGTTGGGGGCCCGCACCGCGCGCTTGAATTCCATGCCCGCGGCATCGACCGGGAAGCGCTTCACGCGCCCGTCGGCCAACCACCCACCGCCGGGAAAGATCAGCCCCTGGCCTTCGGGAAGCTGCTGGCACGAAAGCCCGATCTCGTCGATGCGCACGACCTCTTGGGTACGGCGGTTATACACCAGATAACGGAAAGTGCGTTCCTGATAGGGCCGGATCTTGAGCAGGATGCAGGATTCGAGCTCGGCGAAATGGATCTCGGCGTCATCCAATCCCTGAATGGCGTTGTCTACCGGCTCGCAATAGATGCCCAGACCGGTGGCAGTGTTGTTCTCAATCTTGACCGTGAGATCGCCTCCGATGCATTCGACAAAGATGGTGTCGCTGATGTTGACATGCGGATGCGGACCGAGGACATGCAGTTCGCGGGTCGAACGGGTCCAGGCGAAATCCTGGGCGGGCGGAAAGACATAGTCGCGTTCGCCACGGGCATCGCGGTAACGCAGCCCTTCGCGCACCACATCGAAGCGCAGGACCCTGGTGTCGGTGAGGCGCAGCCCAGTCTGGAAAACCACCAGTATGAGCTCGCCGGTCCGCCGCAGATGCAGGAGCCGGGCATCCTTGTAATACTGGAACAGTTCCGAAAAGTCGCGTAGGAAACCGTCCTCGACCAGCAGCGTCGAAGCGCAGTTCCCGATGCCCTCGGTAGTCTCGGCAAGTTCGGTGAAGATGTCGCCGGGGACGACCTTTGAACGCAGGCCGATCACGACCTCGCAACCGAGGATGAAACGCGGACCGGCGGGCGTCTCGATCACCACCAGGTCGCGCGGCACGCTGGCATTCTCGGTGCGCACGCGATGAGTTCCGATCAGCTCGATGGCGATCGATCCGAAGAGCCGCTTGCGCTCCTGCTCAAGATTGCCGACGGCGCTCGCCAGCCCCGCCACCTGGTGTTCCAGGCGGCGGCGGATGACGTCAAAGGTCGTATTTTCAAGCTCGATCATCGCACTTCCCTTACCTTGGAACCATCACTGAACTCACCCCTCCCGCTCAGCGGGTCAGGGCCTTGGCCGCCGCCAGATTGGCGACGTCCGCCGACGACATGCGTCCGAGCAGATCCTTGAGATCGTCGGGCAGGCTGCGCTCGCCGTCGAGGTACTCCTTGAGCACCGACTGCAGCGCGGTGCTGCTGCCGATGGTCGTATCGATGCTGCGCCCGGCGCCGATCGCACCCACCAGGCGGTCGAAGATCTGCCCTTCGCCGCCGACGATCTGCACGTTGGCATTCTTGAGCGATTCCGCGAGGACCTTCGCCGAGTTCTCGGCGATGGTGCCCTGCATCGCCAACTTGGCCTTGGCGATCTCAATGTCGCCCTGCAGGCGCAGACGGAATTCCTCATGTTCACGGGTCGCATCAGAGAGCTTGGCCATCGCTCCGGCTTTTTCCGAGAGGCCCCGGGCCTCGGCGAGCATCTTGCCTTCGATGGCCGAGGCTTCGGCCTCGCCACGCTGGGCAATGACCAGGGTCTCGGCCTGAGCGACCTTGACCTTCGCCAAGCCTTCGGCGGCGGCCTCGGCCTGTTTGCCTTCCGAGCGCCGGATCGCGGCCATGGCTTCCTTCTCGGCGATGGTCTGATCAGCCTCGGCGAGGGTCAGGCGCTCCTTGGCATGCTGGACCGCCACCAGCGATTCGGCCTCGGCGAGGGAGACTTCCTTGATGCGGATCTCCTGGGCCTGCTGATCGGCCTTGATCAGCGCCGCGTCGCGGACACGCCGCGCATCCGCGAGCAGGCGGACGTCCTTGATGCGCTCCTCCTCTTCGGCCACGGCACGTTCGACCACGATCCGGTCACGGATGACCTCGGCGATCTGCTTGCGTTCCTCGGCGATGATCTTCTCACGCTCGATGTTCGACAGTTCGACGGCGCGTTCACGCGCCACCGCCTGCAGCATGCGATCCTTCTCGACCCGTTCGCCTTCGACGGCGACGGCACCTTCGCGGTTCTTGCCGGCGATCTGCACTTCGCGATCGGCATTCTGCTTCTGCACGCCGAGTTCCTGATCGACCGCGATCTGGGCCTCGGTGGCGCGCTTGCGCTCTTCGGCCTCGACGCGCAGCTGTTCGGCGGATTCGCGGGCGCGCACAGTGGCGATCTCGCGCTGCTGTTTGGCTTCGGCTTCGCACTGCTGACGTTCGAGCGAGAGGATCGCCTCGCGGGCTTCGACGTCCTGCTTCTTGATCTTCTTCTGCGTCTCGCGTTCGATCTCGTTGGCCTTCATCTTCTGCAGCGAGGTCAGCTCGATGATCTTCTTGCGACCTTCGCTATCGAGGATGTTGTCGGGATCGAGCATGGTCAGCGGGGTCTGCTCGATAAAGTCGATCGCCGCGTCCTCCAAGGCGTAGCCGTTGAGATTACGCCCGATGACCTTGACGATCTCGTCTTTGAACTCGTCACGCTGATTGTAGAGATCGACGAACTCCATGCGCTTGCCGACGGTCTTCAAGGCCTCGCTGAACTTCGCCAGGAACAGCTCCTCGAGGGTCTTCTGATCCGAGGCCCGATGCACGCCGACGCTGGTGGCGACGCGCATGACATCTTCAGCGGTCTTGTTGATGCGCACGAAAAACGTCACCTTGATGTCGGCGCGGATGTTGTCCTTGCAGATCAGGCCATTGGCGCCCCGACGATCGACTTCGATGGTCTTCAGGGAGATGTCCATGACCTCGCTGCGGTTGACCACCGGCAGGACCACGGCTCCGGAAAAGGAGACTTCAGCCCCGCTGCGCAGACGGGTGATGATCAGGGCGTGGCCCTGTTCGACGGTGTGATAAAAAGCCTTGAGCACTGCCAGGATGAAGAGCATCAGGATGAAGATGCCAACGCCCACGGCGATGATCAGGATGGTGAACGGATCCATGTGCGATTCCTATTGTGATTGCGGCTGCCGTTGCGGCGCCGGTGATGGAGAAGTGGGAAGGAAAGATTCCGTACGTTCGGCCGACCACGGCGGGTCTCCGCCTGGCGCCTGAGCGAGCGCTTGAGTGGGCGCTTGAGTGGGCGCTTGAATGAGAGCTGGACCCGGCGGGGACGCCTGCAGATGCACGGCCGGACCGACCAAGTAGAGCTCGCGCTCAGGATCGTAATCGACGATGATCACCAGCTCATCGCGGCGAAAGTTCAGTTCGGGGCGAATGGCCACGACCTGGAGCAGCATCTCCGCATCTTCGACAAGGCAGCTGGCGGTACCGAAGGACGCATCGCAGGTTGCGGAAGTAATGCGGGCTTCGCGACCCAGCAGCGAGATGCCCATCGTCACTCCCCGGTCCAGCGTCGAAAAGACCGCCCGCAGCGGCCGACAGGCACCCCCGGTCAAGGGCAAGGCGATGAGCAAGGCACCCACCAGCACCACCGGCCACCACAGACCGCACAAGGCCAAGGCCATCGCCACCGACCAGGCGCTGAAGAAGAGGATGCTGAGGATGACGGTGAGCGGTACGCGGCCGAGCGAGAGGAATTCGAAGAAGCCCGAAAACCAATGCGGGTCATGCCCATCGCTATCGCCATCGCTACCAGCATGACCATGGCCATGGCCATCCACCTCATGGTGGAGATGCAGGATATCGAGATCGACGGCCCCAAGAATGACTAGCAGCCAGTACATGCCGGTGGCGATGAGCAGAGCCGTATACGGCGCCACTCCTCCGGACATCAGCGCACGTAGGAATTCATCCATTAGGACCTCACAAAAAGGACGAGCACCATCTTCCTAATCGTCAATCCGGCAAGCATCGAACGCTTACAAATAAACTTGTCAGAATCGCCGATCGACCCGGCCATGGTGCCACGCGCTGCCGCGGCAAGCGTAGCTCTGGAACCGCTAGCATTGAGCCCCTCAATTGTGGAATCATTTCTCACGTGCTTGACCTCGTAGGCGGAGATTGCCGTGCGCGGATCGTCCTTCTGGCGCATCTCCAGCGCTCGCTGCGCCACTCCTGACTTGGTCGATTAGCCCCGTGCTCGCTTGGCCGAACGACGGCTCATCCACGCTCCGCACACCAAGAGAACGAACGCCCCGCCGACAGCGGACCAGGCCAGCTGATGCCACAGAACCACTGCCACCCGGCCCGCCAGCGGAAGCGCCAGCGGGGTGAGCAAGCAGCGCTGGGCGGGATCACGCCAGACTCCAGTCAGATGAGATTGCCTCGTGGCCGCTGAGTAGAGCAGCCCTTCCAGCTCACCTCGCCTAATTGAGCATCACGATCGCCACATTGAGCGCCGTCGCACTGAGAACCCACAGGCCGTAGGGCACAAACAACCAAGCCGCTAGCACATGGACCTGACGGAACCAGCCGAAGCTGGCGACCACCAGCGCGTCGAGAATGAGAATGTCGATGAGCGCCGCCAACGGTTGATGCAGGCCAAAGAAGAGCGGGCTCCACAGGGCGTTGATGAGCAATTGCGCGGCCCACAGGATCAGCGCCATGCGCCGGGCGATGCTGGCTTCGGATTGCCACAGCTTCCAGCCGGCGATGGCGATCAGTCCGTAGAGCACCGTCCACACCGCGCCGAAGACCCAGCCCGGAGGCATCCACGCCGGCTTCGCCAACTGGGCAAACCACGCATCCGGCGGAAAGCACGCACCCAGCGCCGCCACGCCGTAGGTCAGACCGAGAAATCCCAGGAGTGCCCGCATGAGCTCCCACCATCAGCCGGCTTCCCCCGCCACAAGCTTTGGCTAGTGTTCTGGCCGCCATGTCTGATCCGCTGCCCGCTGCAACTTGCACTGCCCTCCGCCACCTGCGTCCTGACATCAGGGCGATGGCCGCCTACACCCCTGGTGAGCAGGTCCGCGACTGCATCAAGCTCAACACCAATGAGTGCGCTACCGGCCCCTCGCCGGCGGTCTGGGCGGCCTTGAGCCACCTGCCCAAGGGCAGCGACAGCTTGCGCCTGTATCCGGATCCGACCGCCACCGGATTGCGCGAAGCCGCCGCCGCGCGCTTCGACGTGGCCCCCGAGCAGATCCTCGCCGGCAATGGCTCGGATGACTGCCTGACGGTGATCTACCGCGCCTTCCTCAAGCCCGGCGAGCGCGTGGCCTACCCGTGGCCGACCTATGGCCTGTACGACACCCTCGCCGCCCTGCAGGGTGTCGAAGCCGTGCACGTCGATTACCGCGTCACCGCCACGACCTGGGAACTGCCCGAAGCGTTGGTGCGGCAGAACGCCAAGCTCTTGATTGTTGCCAACCCCAACAATCCCTCGGCGACCTTGACTCCGGTCGAGGATCTCCGCCGCCTGGCTGATCGCCACGAGGGCATTCTCGTTGTCGACGAAGCCTACATCGATTTCGCGGCGCCGGGCTCGTCGTTGCTGCCGCACCTCGCCAGCCACCCCAACCTCATCGTGCTGCGGACCTTCTCGAAGAGCTATTCGCTGGCCGGCGCGCGCCTGGGCCTGCTCTTCGCCCATGCCCAGATCGTCGGCGAACTGAGCAAGGTCAAGGACAGCTACAACGTCAACTACATGACCCAGCAGGTCGGCATCGCCGCTCTGAACGATGTCGACCATCACCGCAATCTGGTGCGCTCGACGGTGGCCGAACGCCAACGGCTTGAGCAGGGGCTGGCGCGCTTCGGCTGGACCTGGCCGCAGAGCGCGGGCAATTTCGTACTCTGCGAGGTCGGCGCACGGGCCCAGGAACTGTATCTCGGACTGAAGGCCCGCGGCCTCTTGGTGCGCTTCTGGAATCGACCGGGCCTCAACACCAAGCTGCGCATCACCGTCGGTCTGCCCGAACACACCGATCTGCTGCTCAAGCACCTCGCCGACCTGATCGGTAACCGCTGATGTTGACCATCCTCGGCGCCACCGGCTCGATTGGCGTCAACACCTTGCACGTGGCAGAGCACCTCGGACTGCCGGTGTACGCCATCACCGGCAACGCCAAGATCGCCGAACTCGCGGCCCAGGCGGTGCGTTACCGGCCGCAAATCGTAGTCGTCGCCGAGGTCGCGCGCGCCGCCGAACTGCGCGCCCTGGTACCTTCCGATATCCGCGTCGAAGCCGGTCCCGAGGCCCTGGCGGCAGTCGCCGAAGCCCGCGAAGTCACCGCCGTGATGACCGCCATCGTCGGTGCCGCCGGCTTGCCGGCGACCCTCGCGGCAGTGCGCGCCGGCAAGCGCGTGTGCATCGCCAACAAAGAACCGTTGGTGATGGCCGGCGATCTGATCATGGCCGAGGCCCGCCGCTGCGGGGCGCTGATCGTACCCGTCGACAGTGAGCACTCGGCGATGTTCCAGTGTCTCGAAGGACATGCTCCTGAAGAGGTCGCGGAGCTGATCCTGACCTCCTCCGGCGGTCCGTTCCGCACGGTCATGGATCTCTCCGGCGTCAGCCGCGAACAAGCCCTCACCCATCCGACCTGGAAGATGGGGCCGAAGATCACCATCGATTCCGCGACCCTGATGAACAAGAGCCTGGAGATCATCGAGGCCCGTTGGCTGTTCAACATCGAAGCCAGCCGCATCCGCGTGCTCGTGCACCCGCAGAGCGTGGTCCATTCGATGGTCGCCTATCGCGACGGCTCGGTGCTCGCGCAACTCGGCCGGCCCGACATGCAGACGCCGATCCAATATGCCCTGACCTATCCCAAGCATGTGCCGGGCACCATCGCCGCTCCGGACTTCGCGACCATGTCGAGCCTGACTTTCGAGAATCCCGATCGCCGGCGCTTCCCGAGCCTCGACATCGGTTACCACGCCGCCCAGTGCGGAGGTATCGTGCCGGCGGTGATGAACGCCGCCAACGAGATGGCGGTCGCCGCCTATCTTGCCGGCAAGGGCCATTTCATCGACATCTTCCGCACCGTCGGCGATGCCGTCGAACAGGCGGCGACGGTCCGGGCGCCGAACCTGGCGGATATTCTGGCGGCGGATGCGGAGATCAGGGCGCGGTTGGCGGGCTAGGCTGGTCTCCAGGGACCAGCGACCAGAGACCAGAGACCAGAGACCAGAGACCAGAGACCAGAGACCAGAGACCAGAGACCAGAGACCAGAGACCAGGAACCAGCGACCAGAGACCAGCGACCAGCGACCAGCGACCAGCGACCAGCGACCAGAGATCAGAGACCAGAGCGCTGGTTCCTGGTCGCTGGATACGGCTGGCTTCGCATACCGGGAGCCGGCCCTGGGCGTGGTGCTGTTCTCGCGGTTCGACCTGAGTCCGGTTGCACTAGCCACTGGCTAAGGTGCGAAACGGCGCACTATCGCAGGCGATGACTGACGTCCTCCTCGTGAGCAAGACCCCCCTTGCACGGCGCCTGGCAATCGAAGATCGCGATCGCCTTACCGCCGGCGGCGTCTTGGATGAACGTCGTCTGGAAGCTTCCGCCGAGCGCCAGCAGGAGGCCCTCACCGCCGTGCGCGCCGCCCTCCACGGGCTGACGGTGCGCGAGATCCCGGTCGAGGAGGTCCAACCCGGCGATGCCTCGGGCATGTCCCTGGTGATCACCGTCGGCGGCGACGGCACCGTCTTCACCGCCAATACCCTGGTCACGGCGGCGCCCTTCCTCACCGTCAATTCTGATCCCGAGCGCTCGGTAGGGCACTTCACGCGCTTCACCGCTGCCACCGTCGCCGCCGGCGTCGACGCCTGGCGCCGCGGAGTAGCGCAGCACGAACCGTTGCACCGCTTGGCGATCAGCGTCGGTGAGACGACCTACCGCATCCTCAACGACGTGCTCTTCAGCCATAGCAATCCGGCGGTGCTCGCCCGCTATGTCCTCGAATGCGACGGACAGCGCGAATTCCAACGCTCCAGCGGGGTATGGATTTCGACTGCACACGGCAGCACCGGCGCCATCCATAGCGCCGGCGTGGAACCGGTCCCCGGACATCTGCCGGCATTGCTGTTCAAAGTCCGCGAACCATTCCTCGCCCGCGAACAGGTCTCGCTGCTGGCCGGCACGCAATTGCCACCGCGCGGACTGATCCTCATCCCGGCCTTGCCGGGCATGGCGCTCTATCTCGATGGACCGAATCTCACCGTGCCCGTGGCTCCCGGCATGATGATCGATATCCGCGCTGCGGCGGTCCCGTTGACCCTGGTAAGCTGCTGATCAGCCCGCGCTATTTCGGCTGGATCATGTCCATCAGCGCTTGCTGCTGATCGACCTGGCGCTTGAAGACGCCATAGAGCACCTGATTCACCGACGATTCCGCCTGCATGTTGACGATGCCGGCGGTGAGGTCGCCGTTGCTCGCAGAGGGCTCGTCAGACGCCAGATCCTGGGCCGCGCCGACGACGTTTTCGGCAGCGGCGTCGAAGCGTACCTGGGCCTTCTGAATAGCGCTGGCGGTGGCCTGAATGCCACCGCCCGAACGTAAAGAACCGATGTCCATGGGAACCTCGCTGCCGCTAATATAGCGTCTCGGCAGCGAGTTCTCAAGTAGACCTTCTACTCCTTCAAGCCCAGGGCTTTGCGCTGCAAGGCCTGGATTTCGACGAGCGCCCCGCTGGCGGCGTCCATCAGCTCATCCAACTGCGAACGGTTAAAGACACCGTGTTCGCCGGTGCCCTGGACCTCGATGAAATCGGTGCCGCGACCGACCACGTTCATGTCGACATCGGCCTGCGAATCCTTGACGTAATCGAGGTCGACCTCGACCTGACCCTGGACCACGCCGACCGAGATCGCCGCCACCTGGCCGAGCAAATAGTACTCGGGGCCGGATTTCTTTTGCTGCGCGGCGAGCACGCCGAGCGCGTCATAGAGCGCGACCCAGGCGCCGGTGATCGAGGTCGTGCGCGTGCCGCCGTCGGCCTGCAGGACATCGCAATCGATGGCGAGGGTGATCTCGCCGAGCTTGTCGATGTCGACTGCGGCGCGCAGGCTGCGACCGATGAGGCGCTGGATCTCGACGCTGCGGCCATCCTGCTTGAGGCTGTCGCGGCGTTTGCGCGGCGTGGTCGAACCCGGCAGCATGTTGTATTCGGCGGTCAGCCAACCGAGGCCGGGCTTGCCCTGCGAACCCTTGCGATGCGGCGGCACCGAGTTCTCGATCGAGACGGTGACCAGCACCCGCGTGTCACCGCAGGCGACCAGGCAGGAGCCGGCCGGATGCTTGACGAAACCGCGTTGAAAAGTCATGGGGCGAAGAGGCATTGGTATTTCCTGAAGGAGCGGGGAAAAAAATTAGCGCTCACGACTCCGCCGGGGCTGAGGAGCGGGCGGAGTCGTGAGCGCGCGGGCACGCCACGTGGATCAGCGGGCGGCGGCGATCACCTGTTCGGCGTCGTTGGCCATCAGCAGCCGCAGCACGGCTTTTTGCGCATGCAGACGGTTTTCGGCCTGATCGAAAATGATCGAACGCGGATGTTCGACGGCCTCGTTGGTGATCTCCTCGTCGCGATGCGCCGGCAGGCAGTGCATGATGCGGGCATCGGGACGGGCCTGGCTGATCAGGGCGGCATTAATCTGATAGCCCTGGAAATCACGGATGCGCTTGGCCTGCTCGGCCTCCTGACCCATGCTCGTCCAGACGTCGGTATAGAGGATGTGCGCGCCGCTGACGGCCTGCTGGACATCGGTGACTTCACTCACCTTCTGGCCGGCGAATTTCAGGCGATCGGCGGCGGACCAGCCGTAGCCGGCGGGACAGGCGAGGACGAATTCCGAACCGCCGAGGACGGTGGCATTGGCGAGGCTGCGGGCGACGTTGTTGCCGTCACCGACGAAGACGATCTTGAGCCCGCTGGTGGTCCCGAGATGTTCGCGGATGGTCAGCAGATCGCCAAGCGCCTGGCAGGGATGGAAGCGATCGCACAGCCCATTGACCACCGGCACGCTGCCGAATTCCGCCAGACCGGCGATCGATTCGTGCTTGTAGACGCGGGCCATGATGCCCTGCACATAACGCGACAGGACTCGGGCGACGTCCTGGATCGGCTCGCGCTTGCCCAGGCCGATCTCTTCGCCGCGAATATACAGCGAGCGCCCGCCAAGCTCGCTCATCGCCTGTTCGAACGACAGGCGCGTGCGCAACGACGGTTTCTCGAAGACCATGGCGAGGGTCTTGCCCGCCAAGGCATGTTCGCTAATGCCCTGCGCCCGGCGGCGCTTGAGGTACAACGCGACCGAGAGCAGTTCCGAGAACTCGCGCGGCGAGAAGGTGTTGAGCGACAAGAAATGCTTAAACATAACCGCTATTCCACCGCGCCTGGGCGCGGCCCATTCTTTTAGTCCAGGGTGAGTTCCGTGCCGATGCCTTCGGAAGTGAAAATTTCGAGCAGCAGCGCATGCGGCTGATCAGCGCCAACAATGTGAATCTTGGCGACACCCGACTGCAGAGCGCCGATACAGCTCTCGACCTTGGGGATCATGCCGCCCTTGATGATGCCCTCGGCGACCAGCTGGCGGACCTTGCTCACGTTCAGTGACGAGAACAGGGTCGATGGATCCTTGGGATCGGTCATCACCCCCGGCACGGATGAGCAGAACATCAGCTTCGCGGCGCCGATGGCGGTGGCCACCGCCAGGGCGATATCGTCGGCGTTGGTATTCATCGCCCGGCCCTGGGCATCGACCGACAGCGGCGGCACGATGGGGATCAGGCCGCGCGTCGCGAAGCGCGCCAGGCGTTCGCGGTCGACGCGCGTGGGTTGCCCGACCAAGCCGAGGGCCGGGTCCATGACCACACCGTGGACGAGGTGGTGGCGCGGCGGGCACATGCCGATGGCGGCCCCGCCGAGGTCGAAGACGCGATTGACGATCAGCGTGTTGAGCTTCTCGACCTCGCGACTGACAATGGCCATGGTCGGCTCATCGGTGATGCGCCGACCATTATGGAAATTGGGGACCAGACCGGCCTGTTCCATGGCCCGGCTGATCGATTTGCCGCCACCGTGAACAAGGATCGGACTGACCCCGACCTGTTCGAGGAAGACCAGATCGGTCAGCAGCCGATCGAGGACTTCGGGCTGCTCGACCGCTTCGCCACCGACCTTCACGACCATGAACTGGTGGTGGAAGCGCTTGAGGTAGGGCAGTGCCTCGATCAGGACCTTCGCCTTGTGTTGCGCCTGGGCTTGGATGTCGGCAGCAGCAGCATCAACCACGATTGGGGCTCCGGAAAAAGGCGCACAAAAACAAGCGATCCGGGCGCTGGCGGATGCCGGCGTCGGAAGTAAGCGGCATACGGTATGGAAAAGGCCCGCCTGTCGAGACCGAAACGCGCTCTGAGGAGCAGGCTCGGCTGCTCTCTCTTGAGAGAGCTCATTGGAGTTCTTTGGAGCTTAGATAAGCCCGGCAAACAGCAGTCGGTGGAACCAGCCGCCTAGAACCAGGACCAGCAGAGCACCCATGGCCAGATAGGGTCCGAATGGTACGACCCGCGTGCTACGCAGGATGAGCATCGGCACGCCGATGATGGTGCCGATGATGGCAGCCGCGAAAAATGCATACAGCACGCCCACCGGGCCGAGGAAGGCTCCGATCGGGGCGAGGAATTTGACGTCGCCGAAACCCATGGCGTTCTTGCGGAAGGCGATGGTGCCGAAAAAGCCCACGAGGTAGAGGCTGAACCAGCCGGCGAGGCTGCCGAGGATGGCCTGCGCCAGAAGCAGCGACGCCAGCAGCCACCAGCTGCCCGGTTGGATGAGCAGCAGCCCGGCCAAGGCCGAAAGGTGCACGGCGGTGCAGGCCATGAACCACCACACGCCGGTACGGAAGCCACGGTGATCGTCCTCGGTCCACGGCGCTTCCTTGGTGAAGGTCGAATAGATGACCCGCGCCACTGGCACCGAGAGCGCGAGCAGCAGCAGCGCCCCGCCGCCGATGCCGCCCATCCACGCCAGCAGGTGCATGGGGGTCTGGGTCACGACGCCGAAGGCATCGATCGAGATCCCCCACGATTCCGGCAAGGGCGCTTCGATCGCCATGCCGGTGCCGGCCAGCACCGCCAAAAACGGGGAGAGCAATTGGAAGCTCTTGGTCAGCTCATCGGGAATGATGTAGTGATCGAGATCGATCAGCGACGAGACGTAAAGGTTCCACACCAGCACCAGCAGGGCGGTGAAGGCCAGGCCGAAGGCAACCATTTCCGAGACATAGCCGAAACGCTGCCAGACGAGGTCGGTGGTCTGCAACCAGACGGCGGTACCCGCGGTCAGCGCGCCGACGGCGAGCTCGGCGAACAAGTACCGGCTGCTGAAATGCGTGCCGCAGGCACGGCAGCGGCCCCACACCATCAGCCAACCGAGGATCGGCAGATTGTCGTACCACGAAAGGTGCGTGCCGCAGGCATAGCAACGGCTGGGCGGATGGACCACGCTCTCGTTGCGTGGCAGGCGATGGACGCAGACGTTGAGGAACGAACCGATGAAGGCGCCCAACAGGAAAGTGACCAGGATCAAGGTAAGCACGTCGCCATCCTGGGCCTTCAGATCCACATCACAACGAGGCGCGTACGCGGGCGATAAGCGCCCGGGCCTGAGCGTGTTGGCCGGGGAGGTCGCTGCCGAGACCCAGATCGGGGAATTCCTTGATCAGGGTCGCGAGCTCCGTGCTCAGCCGCTGGCGGCGTTCGGCAACGGCGATGCGCGGCGTCAGGCGGCTGGCCTCGATCAACTCCTGGCGGGTCTCGGCGATGCGGTCACGGGCATCGCCGAGCTGGCGGGCGAGCTCTTCGAGCCCCAGACGCAGGCGCATCTCGGCGGCCTGGGCGGCGTGACCCTCGACCAGGGCCGCGACGCATTCGTGCAGGCAGCCCCACAACCCGCGGACGGTGCGGGTCAGGCCGAGGACCTGCAACAGGCGCGGAGCGTCACTGCCGAGCGCGTCATCCCAGGCGGTAAAGAGCCCCTGGATGCGATCGCTGATACGCGCGTCGGCGCGCGACGCGGGCTCAAGGCGCCGAGCCTGCGCCGCCAGCAGCACATCCAGACGCCGCAGTGCCGACCACGGCAGGCGCGACGCGAATCCCGGGGCCAGCAGACGATCGACGACCAGGGCCACGCTCAGCGCCGCCTGCGCCGCGCCGAGCGTCTTAGTACCTTGCCGGCGACGCTGGGCGAGCGACTCGGCTTGGACCACAACACGCTCAGGAAGGGTCTGCAGTTCGCTACCGACCGTCGCCAGCACGGCACGGTTACGGATAACCAGGTCATCCCATTCGACGGCGGTGCGGATGGCGCCGCGCTCGGCCTCAAGCACGGCCGCCACCGCCGCATGGCGGCGGAAGGCGCCAACGCGGGTGGTGAAAAGTTTCTCCCACCGCGCTGCCAGGGTCATCGACGCGGGTGCGAGGGCGATCTTGGCCAGGGCCTCGCCATGCACGGCTTCCAGGCCGGCATCGATACCATCGGCATGCCACGCGAGGGCAGCTTCGCGGCTGCCATACACCGTGCGACGGAAGGCGATCGCCCCCTCGGCAGAGCGCGCCCGACCGAGCGCAACCCAGCCGCCAACGCCCATGTTGCCGACTTGGCCGCCATTGCCGGGGATGTCCCCGGGCCACGTCCCCGCCGGCTCGGTTTCCCACTCTGCTTTGAGCAAACGCAGGCGATCGCTGCCGCCGGCCTGGGCGGCGAGGAACAGTGGATCGCGGCCTTCGTAGACCACCGCCCGGTCGGGGCCGCGGATCACGAAGCGTGGCCGCAGATAGGGCGGCAGGCCGTTGGCATCCAAGGGTGCGATGCGCAGGCCGAACAGGCTACGTAAGACCTCGGTGAGCGCGGCCGCGAACGGCCGATGCGCAGCGCAGGCGGCGACGCCGGCGACGAGTTTGGGGAGATTCTCGGCCAAGGGGATCAAGGCCCGCCGCGCCTCCTTGGGCAGCTGCGCGACATAGGCCTCGATGACCTCCGCCCACCACGCCGGGACCAGCCAATCGAGGCGCAGCAGATCGAGCATGGGGATCTGCGCCTCGCTGAGTTCGAGGGTCACGCCGTCGGCGGAATCACCAGGAATGAAGCGGTAATGCAGTGGGAATTGCTGACCGCCCATAAGCACCGTATCCGGCGCTCCGGCCTCGGCCTTGGCGGCGATCGCGGGCGAGGTCAGATCGGCGAGGGACAGGGTCAAGGCCCCCTCGCCGTGGGCTTTCAGCCAGCCGCGCAGACCATCGAGGGTCGAGAGGGTCACGCCCGCGAGGCGCTCGTGGTACCACGCCGCGAGGTGCTCGGGGACGGCGTCGAGGGTCGGATCACGCAGGCGATGGCGCAGGCCGATGGCAAGGGTCAGCACCTGGCGGTTGCGCAGGATCACCGGCAGCTCGTGGATGCCGTCCTCATCGACCAGGGCCTGGCTGATGAACACGCGATGGGCGGCAACGGCGTCGATGCGCTCGTAGGGCACCAGTCGTCCGTCGCGGATCGGCAGGCCCTTCCAGGTGGTGGTCTCGATGCACACCACCTGCTTACGACCGGCGTGCCAGTGCGGATCGCGATGACGGCGTTTGACCCGGTCACCGGCGAGGTCGATGACCCACAGCGGATCGATTGGCGCCGCCAGGCGCGCGAACAGTCGCGTGGTCTCGACGACCTCGCAGGCCACCAGCCACGGCGGCATGGGCGGAGCCTTCTTGCTGTCCTCGGCTTTTCCGCCGCGCAACGCCGAGCCCGGATGGAGGTGCAGTTGGCGCTCGCCGGCGCCGCGGTAGCAGCGCTGTTCGGGATCGTACATCAGCACGTTGCCGAGCATGCCCGCGAGCACCGCGCGATGGACGCGCTCCAACGACCACTCGCCGGCAGCGGCGCCATGCGCCGGCAGCTGAAAACCGCGGATCCCGCGCAGGGCATCCCACAGCTGATGACGCACGTCGGCCCATTCGCGCATGCGCCGGAAGCCGAGGTAGAGCTCTTCGCACAGCCGCCCCTTGGCCGAGGTGCTGGGGGCCGCCATCCACTTGTCCCACAGATTCAGCAACGTCGCGAGATCGCCGCCGCCATGCTGAAAGGCCTTCTGCGCGGCGTCGGCCTTGGCTTCCTGGCCGAGCGGACGCACCCGCGGATCCTGCACCGACAGGAAGGCGGCGATGGTGCAGGCCTCGTGCAGGCAGCCTTCGGTGAGGCCGGCGACGAGGATGCGGCCCACCTGCGGATCGGCGGGGATCGTCGCCAGGGTGCGGCCGAGTGGCGACAACTGCGGTGTGCGTACCTCGCCTTCGCTGACGGTGAGTGCGCCGAGCTCGTCCAGCAGCAGCCGCGCCTGATCCCAGGCGCTGGTCGCCGGCGCATCCAACCACGGAAAAGCCTGCGGATCACCGAGGTCCATGCCCAGACAGGTCAGCATCACGCCGGCGAGGTTCGAGCGCAGGATTTCCGGCGCGGTGTAGGGATCACGCGCCTGGAGATCCTCCTCGCTATAGAGGCGGATGCACACGCCCGCCGAGACGCGGCCGGCGCGGCCGGCGCGCTGCGTGGCGCTGGCCTGGCTGATGGCCTCGATCGGCAGGCGCTCAGTGCGCGACGACGCCTGATAGCGTTTGAAACGCGCCAGGCCGGCATCGACGACGAAGCGGATGCCGGGGATGGTCAGCGAGGTCTCGGCGATGTTGGTCGAGAGCACCACCTTGCGCACCAGGCGCCCGGCGGGCGGCTGGAAGACGCGCTGCTGTTCGGCGGGAGTCAGACGCGAGAACAGCGGCAGGATGGCGGTGCCGGGCAGATCGTGGAGCTTGCGTTGGGCCTCAATGATGTCGCGTTCGGTGGGCAAAAAGGCGAGGATATCGCCGCTCTCACCGGCATCGACGAGGCTGCGGATGGTGGCGATGGCCGCCTGCTGATAGCCGATCTCATCGCCGTCGGCGGGTGGCGCGTAGCGGATCTCGACCGGGTACAGCCGCCCTTCGACGGCGATGGTCGGGGCGGTGAAGTAGCGTGCGAAGCGGTCGGCCTCGATCGAGGCCGAGGCCACCACCACGCACAGCTCCGGCCGCCGCCGGCGCAGCAGCTGCACCAGGCCGAGGAGGAGATCGATGTTGAGGCTGCGCTCGTGGGCCTCGTCGATGATGATCGCATCATAGCGCGAGAGCTCGCGGTCCTTGGCGGCCTCGGCAAGGAGCAGGCCGTCGGTCATGACCCGGATCAGGGTATCGGGGCCGGCGTGGTCGTCGAAGCGCACCGAGTGCTCGATCAGACCGGCCGGCGCGGCGCATTCCTCGCGGATGCGCGCCGCCATCGCCACCGCCGCCAGGCGCCGGGGCTGGGTCAGGGCGATCAACCCGCGCCGGCCATAGCCGGCATCGAGCAACATCTTCGGCAACTGGGTGGTCTTGCCCGAGCCGGTCTCGCCGGTGAGCACCATCACCGGATGCGCGCGCAGGGCGGCGATGATCTCCTCGCGTCGCTGGCTGACCGGCAAATGCTCGGGATAGGCGATGGTCAGTGGCAGGGCCTGGCGCCGTTCGGCCTCGACGATGCTGGGCGTCAGACGCTCGCGGATCTCGGAAAGGATGCGATCCGCCGGCTGGCTGCGCGCCAGGCGGGCTTCGACGGCGGCAAAGCGCCCTTCGGCCCAGCGTTGGTCGACGGCCATAGCGCGGGCGGCAAGCATGCGGAGCTGTGGGATCATCGCGGGGGACGGGTGATAACAACGCGATCCGGGCAATGAAGCGAGATGAGCCGTTGCCCTCTTCCGGCCACGACTACTGTTTTCCGCCCATGAACCTTTACGACGTCCTCGCCGAACGCGGCTTCATCGCCCAAACCACCGATGCCGGCATCGCCAAGCGTTTCGAGCAGTCGATCGTCGCTTATTGCGGGTTCGACCCCACTGCCGACAGCCTGCATGTCGGCAGTCTGGTGCCGATTATGGGCCTGCGTTGGCTGCAGCAGTGCGGCCACAAGCCGCTGGTGCTGGTCGGCGGCGCCACCGGCCTGATCGGCGATCCCTCGGGCAAGACCGAAGCGCGCAAGATGCTCAGCCTTGAGGACATCGCCCACAATGCGCGCTGTATCGCGGCGCAGATCGGGCGCGTGGTGCGCTTCGGCGACGACGCCACCGACGCCAAGCTGGTCAACAACGCCGATTGGCTGGCGAACCTCACCTGGATCGAGCTGCTGCGCGCGGTCGGCCCGCACTTCAGCATCAATCGCATGCTGAGCATGGATTCGGTCAAAGGGCGGATGGAGAACGGCATCACCTTCCTCGAATTCAACTACATGGTGATGCAGGGCTACGATTTCTGGCACCTCGCCAAGCACGAAAAATGCACCGTCCAGCTCGGCGGCCAGGACCAGTGGGGCAACATCATCCAGGGCATCGAACTCGGGCGGCGCAAGGACGACCTCGACCTCGCCGGCCTGACCTTCCCCCTGGTCACCAAATCCGACGGTGGAAAGTTCGGCAAGTCCGAAAAAGGCAACATCTGGCTCTCGGCAGAGCGCACGCCGGTGTTCGAATTCTTCCAGTTCTGGCGCAACGTCTCCGACGCCGACGTCAGGAAATTCCTGGGCTTTTTCACCGTCCTGCCGATGAGCGAGGTCGACGCCCTGACCCGCAACGGTGGCGCCGAGCTCAATCACGCCAAGGAAGTCCTGGCCTATGAGGTCACCCGCCTGATCCACGGACAGCAGGCCGCCGACGAGGCCCGCGACAGTGCGCGGAAAGCGTTCAGCGCAGCGCATGATGTGACCGGCGATCAGATTCCGCACAGCGATCTGCCGGCGGCGGAACTCGCCAACGGCATCGGTCTGATCGCCTTGCTGGTGCGTGCCAAGCTCGCGGCCTCCAATGGCGAAGCCCGGCGCCTGATCGAGGGTGGCGGCGTCAGCCTCCACGACGAGAAGATCACCGACGTCAAACGCCAGGTGACCGCCGCCGATGTGCACACCGGACGAGTGGTGGTGAAGGCCGGTAAAAAGCATCTGCATCGCTTCGACGTCGCCTAATACCGTCCTAATTTGGTGCACTCGGCTCGATTCCCTGGGGGCGCCTCCGCGATGGCTCGCCGCTCGCATGCGGCGCGCACCTGACTAGTGTTTTCCGCCCATGGATACCTCCATCGCCATCCGCACCCGCCGCACGATCAAGGATTTCACCGGCGCCCCGATCAGCCGGGTGGTGCTCGATGACCTCTGCGAACAGGCCAGTTGGGCGCCGACGCATCGTATGACCCAGCCGTGGCGCTTCGCGGTCCTCGATCAACCGGCGATCGCCCGCCTGAGTGCATACCTGCTCGTCACGCCGGCAATCGCGGCGGTGCCGGATGCCGCCAAAGGCGCTGCGAAACTGGCCAAGCTGCTCGAACGCCTGCCCTCGTTGGGGGCCATGATCCAAGTCACCTGGGTGCGCGATGCGCGGCCGGAGCTCGATCTCGAAGAGCACGCCGCCGCCAGCGCAGCGGTGCAGAACCTGCTACTGGCGGCGACCGCTGCCGGGCTCGGCTCGTTCTGGAGCACCAATCCCGCGCTCAGCCATCCGCTGACGCAAGCCTGGTGCGGATCGGATCCCGCCAGCGAAGGTTTTCTCGGTTCCCTGTGGCTCGGCACTGCTGCCGCGCTACCTCCGGCGCCCACGCGGCGCCCCATCACGTCGTTTGTGAGATATTGTTAAGTCATGGGCCATCTTCTTATTGCCGGACCCCTCGCCCTTGATGATCACCCGCAGCAGGCGGGTCTGCTCGGCGGTGTCGGCGGCTACGCGGCGATCGCCGCCGCCCCCCTGGCGCCGACGCAGCTGTGGTGCCGCGGCGGCACCGACATCAGCAGCCAAGTCATGGCCCTGCTCAGCCAGCGCCACATCAACCTCGACGGCGTCGACTGGATCGGAGCCACGCCGCGCAGCAGCGCGCGCGGATTCGATGCCGGCGGCGCAATCCTGCCGGTGATCGAACCGACTTCTGCCGAAGGCCTCGGTGGCGTGCTGCTCATCGGCCTACCGCCGGATGAGACCCGTCGTGCGCTCAAGGTTGTCGGCAAACTCAAAGGCGCCGAGACCCGCCCGATCATCCTCTCGCCGCGCCCGGCAGACTTGGCCGATCTTGATTTCCGCCGCGAAGTCCTCGCCCTCACCGAGGTCCTCGTGCTCTCGGTGGCCAAGGCCCAGGAACTCACCGCCACCACCTCGCCGCTGGCGGCAGGCCAGGCCCTGCAGGCCGATGGCGCCAAGGTCGTGGTCCTCACCGCCGGCCAGCTCGGCGGGGTGATCCTCTATCGCGCCAAGGCCACGACCTACCCGGCGCTGCCCTTGGAAGCGATCGACAAGGCCGGCGTCAGCGCGGCCTTCCCGGGCGCCCTGGCGGCGTGGATCGCGGGCTCGGGGCGTTGCGATTTCGCCACCGTCAAACGCGGCTGCGCGATGGCCTCGGCCGTCGGCAGCATCTGCGCGCAAGGCATCGGCCCGAAGAAACTGCTCACCGCCGACCGCAATGAGTACCTGGAACGTTTCAATCGTTTACGTCGCGATCAAAAATACTGATGCACATGTTGCGTATTTCCCGTCTGATTCGCCAATCAGACGCGAGACACGCGGCCGATAAGTGTCGAAGCATGCGTTGACAGGATGGCCCGTAAGCATTTGCTGCAGGCAAGTTTGCTTCTCAGCCTTTGACGACCCTGATAGGGGAAGGTTTCATGCAGGAAATCCAATACCTCACTTCCTACCAGATCATCCGTAAGTTGGCGACTGGCGGCATGGGCTCGGTGTACCTCGCTGAACAGCTCGGTGCCGAAGGCTTCCGCAAGGTGGTGGCGATCAAGACCATCAAGAAGGAATACCTGAAGAACAAAGAGAACGTCGATCTCTTCGTGGGTGAAGCCAAGCTGGTCGCCGACTTGATCCACGAAAACGTGCTGCAGGTCTACCAGCTCGGCCAGACCAAGGGCATCTACTACATCGTCATGGAATACGCGCACGGCAAGAATCTTGCCGATTTCGTGCGCGCCCACAAAGACCGCCATAAAGTCTGCAACGTCGACATCGGCGCCTTCGTCATCTCGCGCGTCTGCCGCTCGCTGCACTACGCCCACGAAGCCAAGAACATGGCCGGGCAGATGCTCAACATCGTGCATCGCGACGTGACTCCTTCGAACGTCATCATCACCTATGGCGGCGTGGTCAAGCTCACCGATTTCGGTATCGCCAAGGCGGTGATCATGAACACGCCCGACGAAGCCGAAGTGATCATGGGCAAGCTGCCCTACATGAGCCCCGAGCAGGCCAAGTTCCAGGGCACCACCCGCCAGAGCGACGTCTTCTCGCTGGGCCTGGTGATGTACGAACTGCTGACCAACACCGTGGTCTACAACGTCAACGACATCGAGGATCTCGTCGACAAGATGGACAACTACTCCATCAAGCCGCCGCGGCGCCTGAATCCGCACATCCCGGAAAAGCTCGAGCTGATCATGCTCAAGGCGCTGGACGTGAATCCCGCCACGCGCTACCAGACGGCGCGCGAATTCGGCCAGGACCTCGAGCATTACATGTACGATGGCGGCTACGGCCCAACCAACGAGAAGCTCAGCCGCTACCTCAACCGCCTGTTCCCCGAAGAAGCCTCGATGCCGGTCACCGGCGTCACCGATTCCTCGGTAAGCGGCCTGCAGATGCCCCCACCCGTGGCCCATCCCGCCTCCGACCTCAATTCCTGACCCTGACTTGCGCTGAGCGCGGCCAGCCTACGCTGGCCCGCCGTTAAGCACTCATAGCTCAGCTGGATAGAGCGCTGCCCTCCGAAGGCAGAGGTCCTTGGTTCGAATCCAAGTGAGTGCGCCACGAAATGACCCTCGGTTTATGCCGGGGGTTTTTCGTTTCTATCTTGTCAACGATATCACCCCAGCCGCTGATTTTGCCCGCAACGCTTCCCATAGCCCAGCATGATTCAGCAGGATGTCGAGCATCGCGCTCTGCAGGGTCGATGAGTTCAAGGCCTGGGTGCTCATCGCCGTATGCGCATCCAGGGCACTCATGATCGCGTTCTGCTGTTCTCGGCGCAGGTCCGGCGACGCGGCGAACTGTTCTTTCGAATTATTCGCCGCTTGTTGGCACAGGGTCTTCGATTCCAGCAGCTTGCCCATGATAACACGGTTGACGTACACCAGCTTATCATCGTCAGTCAATTCGCCGTCGAACAGACTGTTGACCTTCTCGATCAACTCGGCCATGTAGTCCGTCTGTTTTTCCTGCACCTTGCCGCCGCCGCTTTCGGTCAGGGGATCGAGCTTCAGCGCCTCGCCGTCATTCAGTGGCAGATGACGTTGGCCGATATTCTTGAGGTTATGATGGGTGAGCACGACCTTCGATAGATCGATGCCTTCACGTTCGCGGCCAAATTCGAGGAGCGGCAACAGCCGCTTGAAGAAGATGCTACGCTTCTCGATGGCGGTGTTGCCGTAGTCGAAGATTTGCGACAAAAAAGTGTAAAGACGGACAAAGGCACCGAGATCGCCCTTGAACAGGCTCAGTGCCTCCATGGCTTCATTGGCGGCTGTGATGCCGGATTGATCGTCCTTGGCTTTGGCCGTCTGTAATGCTTCTTGGGCGGTCTTATAGCGACGGATCAGCCGATCGGCGACCGGCTCCAAAGCTTTGATCAGCTCGCCTTGTTTGGCCGTGGGATTCAGTTCGACCGCTACCACGCGGTCGACTTCGTTGTCGTCGTAGTGGCCGGCGGCATCCAGCTTGGCCCGCAGATTCAAGACCAGGTTAGGGTCGGTGGTCGCAGACAACTCGGCGGTGGTGTGATAGGTCTTGAAGGCCGCCAAGACGTCTTCGCCTTCGTTGACGAAGTCGAGAACAAAGGTCGTATCCTTACCAGGGTAGCTGCGGTTCAGGCGTGAAAGAGTCTGCACCGCCTGGATGCCGGCTAAGCGTTTATCGACGTACATGCCGCACAGCAGCGGCTGGTCGAAGCCGGTCTGGAATTTATTCGCAACCAGCAAAATGCGATAATCGTCGCTGGCAAACGCTTCGCGGATGTCGCTTTTCAGGCCTGGATTCAAGCCGGCACTGCGCTCGGTGAAGCCTTCGGGACCACTGTCTTTATCATTCACCTCGCCGGAAAAAGCCACCAAAGAGCCGATGGCGTAGCCGTGTTCGGTGATGTAAGTGCGAATCGCCCGCTGCCAGCGTACAGCCTCTACCCGACTACCGACCACCACCATGGCCTTGGCTCGGCCATTCAGCAAGGGCGCGACGAAGGTGCGAAAGTGCTCAACGACGATCTGCACTTTTTGCGAGATATTATAGGGATGCAGACGCACCCAGCCCATGATCCCCTTGAGCGCCGCATTGCGTTCGACGGTTTTCTCGTCGAAGTCCTTGCCCTCGTGGGCCAGCTTGAAGGCCAGCTTGTAGGTCGTGTAGTTCTGCAAGACGTCGAGGATGAAGCCCTCCTCAATCGCTTGGCGCATGGAATAGACATGGAAAGGCGCGGGCAGGTTGGTGGGACTGGCGGGCTGAGCGGGATCAGGGCGGGTGCCAAATAATTCCAAGGTCTTGGTTTTGGGCGTGGCGGTGAAGGCCACATAGGTGATGCCATTCTCACCGGCCCGCGCCGACATCTGGGCGGCAAGCAGATCCTCGCTGCTGATCTCGCCACCGTCGGCGATCTCGGCCAATTCTTCAGACGACAATACAGCCTTGAGCTTCGAAGCCGCCTCACCGGTCTGCGAGCTGTGCGCCTCGTCGGCAATCACGGCGAAGCGCTTACCCTCGGTGGCGGCGAGTTTACGGACTGCTTCCAACGCAAACGGGAAGGTCTGGATGGTGCAGACGACGATCTTCTTATCGCCCGACAGGGCCTCGGCCAAGGCAGCGCTCTTGGCGCCGTCGTTGTTGGTGATGGTCGCCACCACTCCGGTCTGACGCTGAAAACTGAAGAGCGCCTCCTGCAATTGGTCATCGATCACGGTGCGATCGGAAATCACCAACACGCTGTCGAAAGCTTTCTGGTGGTCGGCGCCATGCAGCTCGGCCAGGAAATGCGCCGTCCAAGCAATGGAGTTGGTTTTACCCGAGCCGGCCGAGTGCTGGACCAGATACGTGCCGGCTTTGCTTTGCGCCAGTACGGCTGCCTGCAACTTGCGGGTGACATCCAACTGGTGGTAGCGGGGAAAGACGACCTCAGTGAGCTGTTTTTTTCTATCGCGTTTGGCGATCAGGTAACGGCCGAGGATTTCTAACCAGCTCTCCCGAGCCCACACCTGTTCCCACAGATAGGCGGTGCGATGACCGTGCGGATTCAGCGGATTGCCGGCTCCGCCGTGGTCGCCCAGGTTGAAGGGCAAAAAACGGGTCGCCGGGCCGGCCAGCTTGGTGACCATGGCTACCGCGCTGTTGCTGACCGCGAAGTGCACCAAGGCCCCACGGGGAAAGGACAGCAACGGCTCGGCGGCCGCGCCCTTGGGTTGGGGCAGGCGGTCGAAGCGGTATTGGTCGATGGCGTCGGTCAGGCTCTGGGTGAAATCGGTCTTCAGCTCGACGGTGGCCACCGGCACGCCATTGAGGAACAGCACCAGGTCGATGCTGTTCTCGTTGGCCAGCGAGTAGCGCACCTGGCGAACTACCCGCAAACGATTCGCGCCGTAACGGGCCAGGATCTCGGGATTGATCGCCAGGGCCGGCTTGAACTCGGCCAGCTTGAGCGACTGCTTGAGACCCAGCAGGTCGATCCCCTGACGCAGCACTTCCAGCGTGCCGCGTTGGTCGAGCTGGTCGCGCAGGCGATTCAGCAGGGCATCGGCGGCCTTGGCGCCGTGGTTCTTAGTCAGCACTTCCCACGCCTGCGGCTGGGTCGCCTGCACCCAGGCCAGGACATCGGCCGGAAACAAGGCCTTGGCGCGGTCGTAGCCGGAGGCATCGCCTTCGGCGCCTTTTTCTTCGGAATAGAGCCAGCCGTTGGCCGCCAGATGCTGACAGATCTCGACCTCGAAGCTGATTTCCTTATGGACGCTCATCGGGGACTTTCGAGAGGTTTCACGCGGAGACGCGAAGGCGCAGGTGTGCGAACCGTTTCCATTTTGGAAATAGTTGCCTGGGAATCCCCGATGTTCGAAATTCGAGAGGGCCAAAGGCCCGACCCATGACAGCCCAGGGCAACGCCCTGGGTCAGGAAATCGTCACGAGTCGAGCCCTGAAGGGGCGACCTAATCCCAGACATACCGCTCGTCAAACCCGATACGATGACGTTCCAAGAAAATGCGGAATTCATCCTGAAACGTGCTTCGCCGGTGATGCTCTTTCTGCCCGGCGATGTAGTCACGCACGACGGCGGCCTGTGATTCACTGACTGAAAATGCCCCGTATCCGGCTTGCCATGCGAAAACGGCGTAACCATTGCCCAGGGTCTTGACCCATTTTGATGAACTAACCTTGACTGTTTCAACGACCTCGCTGATCGCCTTGGTTCGCGCCAATTCAAATAGAATGTGAATATGGTCGTCAACCGAGTTAATGAGACCGGCTGGGCAGTCCATGTTTTGCAGGACGGTTGCCATGTAGGCATGCAACGAAGTACGCACGTCATCTGTAATGCTGGGTTCGCGATGCTTGGTGCTGAAGACCAGATGGATCTGTACGCGGGCAAGGGATTGTGGCATGGATTGGGTCGCCCCTTTTGACCCAGGGCGTTGCCCTGGGCTGGAATTAGGCCGGGCCGTTGGCCCTGATGCAATGACGGATACCTATGGGCCAACG
>JBIILZ010000209.1:0-3150 GCA_044338255.1 Planctomycetota bacterium
TTGAACCGTGACCACGGGCATGACGGCATCCTAACCACTCGGGAGCCAGAACCCAGCTAAAAAGTCGACTCGGCCACTGACCTGCCTGAGCAGTTACGATTTATGAATCCATCGCCCGTGGCTCACTTTTGGGTTCCCTCCTGGCGGCCCTGGCACTCTTGCCGCAGGTCGCTTGTGCAGCGGTGGAAGAGGCGGCCGCGCGCCCGAACGTACTTTTTCTGATCGCCGACGATCTCAACCTTGCTATCGGCTGTTATGGCGCGGCCGAAGCGCGGACGCCGAATCTCGACCGCCTAGCGGCCGAAGGCGTGCGCTTTGAGCGCGCCTATGGTCAGGGCGCGGTCTGTACGCCCAGCCGCAATTCGTTCATGACTGGCATGAGTACCCGCACGGTGGGTATCCATGACACTTTCCCTCAATACCAAAAGCGCCATCCCGAAGCCACCTCGATGGGTCGGCATTTCCGTCAGAACGGCTATCAGACGATTGCGGTTGGCAAGATTGAGCACACCCCGCAGCACCAGGACCCGCAGGCGTGGTCCCTGCGTCCAGAGTATCCGCAAGCCAAGGCCAAGTTGATTGGACGTGAAGAGATGTCGGACCCGCGCATGCCGACTCGTAATCGGGTGCTGACGCAAATCTACGCCGACCAAGATAAAACCGATGATGGGTTGCGCACCGATCAACTCGTTGAGTTCATCGAGCATCAGCGTGAACCGGGAAAGCCGTTCTTCGCCGCTCTTGGATTCCATAGCCCCCATGAACCGCACGAGGTCTATCAGCGGAACCTGGATGCCATGCCCCTTGATCGCATGCCTTTGGTGCGCGAACCGGCTGATGCCAGTCTGTTCAATCCGTTCGCTTTCAGTTTTGTGCCCTGGTTCCCCGATGAGGCGACTCAGCGTAAGAATGTCCGCAGCTATTACGCCGCCGTTTCACAAATGGACGAACAGGTGGGCCGGGTTCTTGAGCTGCTGGAGCGCAATCATCTGAAGGATAACACCATCATCGTCTTCATCGCCGATAACGGTTATAACTTGGGATATCGTGGGCAGTGGGCTAAACACGACATCTATCCTGACGTTGCGCATTTACCGCTGATCGTGCGCTACCCCAAGGTGGCCAAGGCCGGCACGGTGACCCGGGGTCTGGTCGAGCTGCTCGACATTTTTCCCACCCTGAACGAGCTCGCCAAGCTTCCGGCGGTACCGAACCTGGATGGCCAAAGCTTCGCCAAGCAACTCCAGGATCCCAACGCCCCGGGCAAGCCGGCGGCCTACATCGAATGGCCTGTGTCCCGATCCAACATTGAGGCGAACCTCAACTATATGCCCGCCGGCCAGTCAGCACCCAAGCTGCCAGATGATCTCAAGGTATCCTTTGGAAAGGCCGTCTACACCACAGATTGGTGCTATGTTGAGTTCTACGGTACGAAGCTGCGCGAGCTCTATCGTCTGGATCAAGATCCTCAGGCCTTCCATAACGTGATCGACCAGCATCCCGACATCGCCGCCGCCCAGGCCGCGTCATTGCACGCCTACTTCCCAGTGGCCAAATCCCCATGACCCGGAAGTTACGGAGATGCATCCTCGCGTTACGCCGCCAGGGAAACGCCAGGTTCGTGCTCACCTTGTTCGGCCTGATCTATGCCTTTCCGTTCCTGTTTCTGCTCACCGTCTTCTTGGCCGTCTACCTTGCTGCCGATGATGCCGGAGTAAGCGGTTACCTCAACTCTGATGGCAACGGCCCGAAGCGCGAGGGCTTGTTCAAGGATATCGTGAGGAAGGTGCTGATCGCTCCGTTCCTCGAGACTGTTTTCTGTCAATGGCTACCGACGTTGATCGTCTTCAAATTCTTCAAACGGAATCTGCTCGCGGCCGTTCTCCTTTCCGCAACCCTGTTCGGCCTCGGGCATACCTACAATCTTTTCTACATCATCGCCACGTTCGCGATCGGCGTGGTGTTGGCGGTCGGTTTTATCGCCCGTTATACCAAGGGTGGCCATCCGATCCTGTTGGTATCCCTGGTCCATGCCTTGAAAAACCTGGTCGCCGTGACTGTGCACTATCTTCCGTAAAGCACGCAGGCTTCCGTAAAGCACGCAGGCTTCCGTAAAGCACGCAGGCTTCCGTAAAGCACGCAGGCTTCCGTAAAGCACGCAGGGTCCTGCCGGATGGGCACGTTCCTCGGCCGCGGCCGCGAATACCCGTGCTGCACGTTGGCGGAGCTCGGCGTGGTCGCCGGCAACATCTACGCGCTGGCCGGGATCGGTAACGAGGTCGAAAAGTCGGATCTTCAGCCCTTCGGGCCGTTGGAATCCCATCGCAGGTCCAAAGGGGACACGTCAGCGGCCGACAGGCCGCTGGGGTAGCGTGCAAGTTCAGTATGGAATCAGTGCTGATCGCCATCTCGCGGCCCAATACGACAGCACGAAGCCGGCCCAATCGGGCCGGCTTCGTGCTGTCGTAGGTGGTTCGTTGACCGCCATCGCTCTCAGGGACCGGTGGCAGATACGTCTCGTGCATGTCTTGGCTTTTCATACCTGCGAAATGGACAGCAAAGGGACGCATGGCGAGGTGTCCTTTTGGGTCCCGGCCCGCTCAGCGAGCGGGCGAAGGCGCTTTGAAGGTGGCGATGACGAAAGCCGCCAAGTCGCTATGCTGCACCGCCGGCGCATCGGGATAAACGAGTTCGCATGCGACCTTCAGTTCGCGCAGGCGTTCCTCGAGCTTCACCCCGAAGTTCGCCGAGTGGGTCGGATCCTTCTGCGGCTGCCCCATCGCCGGCGGGTCCTTGTACAGCAAGAAGACCGGCGGGTCGTCGGCGGTCGCCAGTTGATAGGGTGAGAAGCGCCTGATCTGCGGAAGCAGCTCGCCCCGGCGAGCGAGGAAGGCGGGGAAATCCATCGTCCCCTTGGTGCCCGGCTTGATGATGCCGAAAGCGTGGCCGCCGTAGACCGCATTGGGTATCCATGCGCGCATCTGCTGCGGATCGAGGGTCGTCTGGGCATTCGTGACCGCGACTATCGTTCGGTACGCCGATGACTTTGTGGTGGGATTTCAGCATAAGGCTGACGCCGAGCGATTCTTGCATGACCTGCGAGAGCGCTTGGCCAAGTTCGCGCTGACGCTTCACCCGGACAAGACTCGC
>JBIILZ010000210.1:0-3136 GCA_044338255.1 Planctomycetota bacterium
CTCTGGCGGGGTTAGATCTGACGCGGAAAATGCCTCACCAGATTGGTGGGGCGGCAGAATGGGTAGATCTGATGACATGGCATACACTTACGGCGATACGGTGGATGCCAACTGCGTTTTTGAGGTTAAACCCACGAAAAAATTGGCAGTTATCTCAATTTTCAGGGATGAGCGCATTGTGCGATTTAATTAAAATTGGATAGATCGACTGACGTCGGCTTGGACACAGCTGATGCGATGGCTGAAACATCGCGCAGAGATGGGTGGTTGGCGGCAGGCCTCTCTGTCAGGAGAGCACCGCTCATGGTGATAAGAGAGGGATATGATCGAGATGACGCCCGAGTCCGAATTGCTGCAACGCCTACAAGGGACACACCACCATGGTTAGCCCTCGGACAACGGAGTAATCCTCTCTCCAATAATTTGATAGGTTCATCGCGAATGATTTCGTGGTCGATCAAAACATTCGGGATGCTGATTTTCATCGGACTGTTTGCCGGGATCGGCAATGCCAGTGAATCCTCAACCGCGCTGGTGCTCAGCACGGATGAACAAGCATGGATCGCAGCCCATCCGATCATTCACATCCAGATGTCGGACAGTTCGCCACCCTTCGAATTCAAGGAAAACGGGGAGTGGAAGGGCATGGCCTATGACGTCCTGGTCGAAGCCGCCGCGAGGATCGGCCTGCGCGTCAAACCCATGGAGATTTCCTGGAGCAAGGCCCTCGACTCGATTCAAACTGATCATCAAGTCGACCTGCTATTGGCGGTAACACGGAGTCCGGAGCGTGAACAACAGATGGCGCTGACGGCCACCTACCTGTCGTTTCCACAGGTGGTTTTCGCCGACAAACGACATCCGTTCCTGGGCGGCATTGCCGACTTGGCGCGCAGCCGCATCGCGGTCGAAAACGAGTACGTGATGGTCGATTGGTTGAAACGCGATCTGCCCCAAGCCACTCTGCTCGTGACCCCAGACAGCGGTGCCGCCTTGACCGCGGTTTCGTCAGGCACGGCCGAAGCCTATATCGGCAATCTCGCCGTCGGCAGTTGGCTGATCGACCACCAGGGCCTGACCAATCTCGCCGTCGTAGCTCCGACCGATTATGGCGACGAAGAATTCGCCATGGGCGTGCGTCGTGACTGGCCCGAATTGGTACAGCTTCTGAACCGTGCGATCGCCACCATCCCGCCGGAGGATATGCGCGCGATTCGCCAGCGTTGGCTCAGCGTACGCTTCGAGCATGGTTTGCGCGTCCGCGACATCGCCGCCTGGGTACTAGCCGTCGCCGCCATTGGCCTCGCCTTCATCGTTCAGCTTCGACGCATGGTCAATCGCCGCACCCGCGAACTGAAGCGCGAAGTCGAGCTGCGCCGGGCCAAGGAGCACCACCTAGAACAAGCTCAGCGCATTGCGCATATTGGCAGTTGGTCTGAAGATCTTGCAGGAAATCTGCTGTGGTCGGCGGAAACGCAGCGGATTATCGCTTGGCCGAGCACGGCAGCGGCACATCAGACCACGCTCATGAACATGGTCCATCCTGATGACCTCGCGGTGCGACGCGAACGACACGCGCTGGCCTGGGCCAGAACCGACGCCGTAGATCTCGAATTCCGCATTCGGTTGAGCGATGGCAGTCAGCGCCACGTGCAGGAAAGCTGCCAGGCCGTGCTCAATGACCAGGGGCTGGTCATTGGCCTCAATGGCGTGGTCCGCGACATCACCCAACGCAAGCTCGCCGAAAGCGAACGCGCCGAGCTTCAGCGCAATCTGTTGCATAGCGAGAAAATGCGCGTCCTTGGCCAGCTTGCCGGCGGCATCGCCCACGACTTCAACAACCTTCTCGGTGCGATCATCGGGCACGCCGAATTACTCCTGCTGTCATTCAAACAACCGCACGCCTCGCCCGAAAAACGCAAGCTCTATACCGAACGCATCTTGCTCGCCGCCAGTCGTGCCGCCGGCATTTCAACCCAGCTACGAGTCTTCTCACGCCGCGACCACGTCACGGTGGTGCCGGTCGACGTACACCCCTTGATCCACGAGGCTTGTGAGCTCGCCCGACGGGGTGCGACCGAAGCCATGGTGATTGAATTGCAGATGACGGCGACGACGGCGACCGTGCTTGGTGATGCCTCGCAGATCGAGACCGCCCTGGTCAATCTCGCGCTCAATAGCCGTGACGCGATGCCTGAAGGCGGCACACTGAGCTTCCGCACCACACTCGCTACCCTGCAAGGGCCGATCAGCGGCGCGCATTCGTTCGACCTCGTCCCCGGTGCGTACCTTGAGATCGCCGTCGCTGACACCGGCATGGGCATGGATGCCGCCGTGCAATCGCGTCTGTTCGAGTCGTTTTTCACCACCAAAGAAGCTGGCCGGGGCACCGGCCTGGGGCTCGCGAACGTCTATGCGTGCGTGAAGCATCATCACGGCGCCATCGCCATCGACAGCACCGTCGGCAAGGGCACCACCGTCCGCATCTGGCTGCCGCTGGCGCATACCGCAGCGAAGGAGCCATCGGTCACCATGATTTCTGGAACCGGCACCATCCTGGTGGTCGATGACGACCTCGAATTACGCACGGTTGCCGCCGACATGCTGACCATGCTTGGCTATCAATGCACGGTTGCCAGCAATGGCCAGGAGGCGGTCAGCAAACTTGCCACACAGTCCTTCGACCTGGTCCTGCTCGACATGATGATGCCGAAGCTCAATGGCCAACAAACCATTCCGAGCCTGCGTCAGATCAATGGCCAAGTCCGTATCTTGATGTGCTCCGGCTCCATCGAAGACGAGGACACCGCACGCCGCTATGGCGCCGACGGATTCATTCCCAAGCCGTACCAGATGGCCGTGCTGTCCCAGGCGGTAGCCAGCCTACTGCGCTCGGTCAGATAACGCCGGCTGCGGCTTTGGGGAGGGTTTGTCTTTGTGTCCCTTTTGATCTACGGCCCATCAGTCTTTCCGCACCTGCCGCCCCAATGGCATTGCGTTAAGCACTCATTTTTCACGATTTTCCGAGCATAGGGATGCAGTGGTTTTCGCGAAGCTGATCGACCAGCCCGAGTCTTCTTTTTCCATCGTTCGATACGTCGAATGGCCTCATTTGCTCGGGTGTTGAACCATTCGG
>JBIILZ010000113.1:0-11381 GCA_044338255.1 Planctomycetota bacterium
ACACCTGGTCAACAAAAACGGATGGATCTGCATCGCCCTACAGGCGCTTGGTATTTCAGAGGATTGCATCAAGCCCGTGCTTTCACGATTGGAATTATATTAAAATTCGAACTCTTGAGTGTGCGCTCATATGCGGAGATGGATGGGGCCAAGGTTGCACCTGCGACCCTTGCCGAAGCGGTCCTACGTGGTGGGTACCCTGTACTCTATGACGCGCAGCGACCAATCGATCCAATCCAATGGCTGGAGGACTACCTGTCCACCTTCGTCAATCGCGACATCCGTCAGATCATCGAGGTCAAGAATCGTACGGCGTTCGATCGTTTCGTACGGCTGTGTGCAGCTCGCACAGGCCAGCTCTTGAACACGGCTGGACTCGGCCGTGATTGCGGCGTGGATAACAAGACCGCCGCATCGTGGCTGAGTGTGCTGGAAGAATGTTACCTCATCCGCCTCATCCATCCCTATTCACGCAATTTCGGCAAGCGGCTGGTCAAAAGCCCCAAGCTGCATTTCATCGACACGGGCATCGCCTGCCGGTTGCTGCACATCTCCAACGTGAATCAATTGGTTGGGCATCATCAGTGGGGAGCCCTGGTGGAGACCTGGTGCGTCGGTGAGGCGATCAAGACGCGCCTCAACCAGGGCCTTCGCGCCAATGCGTGGCACTGGCGGTCGAGCGATGGATTAGAAATCGACCTCGTTTTCGAAACCGGAACTTCACTCCACCCCATCGAGATCAAGGGCGCCGTTACCGCTCAGCGGGATGATGCCGACAGTATCGGAAAATTCCGCCGACTGAGCGCAGATGAACCGACGCTGACTGTCGAACCCGGTGCCGTGATCTATGGAGGAGACGAGCGACGCCCAGTCGGGGCCGACCGATTTGTGCCATGGTTTGCAGTCCATGAAGCGGTGCCGGGGCAGCCATGACGAATCGTGGCGGAGTCTTCGACAAAATCGGTAACTGGTTCGAGGAAGCCTCCGTCGTCCTCCAGTTTGTGCGGATCCTGCGCAACGAAGCGGAATCGGTGACCTGGGAACCACCCGATGTCAGCGGTATCGACTACGACTTGGTTGAACATGGCAAACAGATCGCGGTGCAGTGTAAAACGCGCGCGCGTGGAACCTGGGAACCGTCAGATCTCGCACCTGTCTTAGCGTATGCTCGCGCTCGAATCGACGCTGGCGCCGATGGTTACCGCTTCGTAACCGACCTGAAACCAGGCGATCTGGATAGGGCAGTGATTGAGGCTCGCCGCGGCTTGGAACCAGAGGAATGGCTAAAATCAATACCGAAGGAACGTGAGTACCGCGAAAAGCTGATTCGTCATCTCGGACTGGAACCCACCAACCAAGGTGACGTTCGACGAGCCCTGGGATATCTCGCTCGCATCGACATCCGCACCACCTGCCAGGACGATCTCACTGATCGCGCCTGGGAACTGGCGGGCGCACTGGTCGAAGATCAGCGGGAAACGCTGCTGCTGCGGCTCATTGCCGTCGCCAAGCGAAAGGAATCGCTGGGCAGAACCTGGACCGCCCCAGCGCTGACCCATGCCGTCCAAGAAGCGCCTGGTGGTCCAACGCTCAGATGGAATGGTCCATCCAGCAATTCGGCCGACTGGTTGGACACCCGCGTTCGTGAGTTCTTGGATCGGATCACGGCCTCTCGCCGTAGACGGCCACAGTATCCGCGACAGGAAGCCGCAGCCGTCCTGGAAACATGCCAGAGCGACACACATCAGGGCGTGATCCTGGTGCATGGAGCGGCAGGGTCCGGCAAGAGCGAAGTGATCGCCCAAGTGGTTGAAGGTCTCCACGCACGCGGGATGGCCGTGCTCCCGCTTAGGGCAGATGCACCGGGTGACCCTGCTGTCGGAGAAGATCCCATTCAGCGCTTTTGCGGCCTGCTGGGGGACGGTCACGGCTACGTGGTCGTCGACCAACTCGACCAAGTGGCATCGGCAGCCCAGAGCCTCGGCATCAAGACCCTGGAACGGTGGGTCCGGTCAGCCGTCCAATCCGGCCTGACCGTCATCGTGGGATGCCGTAGCGTCGATGCCCTCCAAGACACCCAGCTCCATCAGGTACTGTACCATATGGGGAAACCTCCCCATGCGGTGGGAGTCCAACCGCTTCCCGAGCGCACGATCATGGACCAGCTCGCTGCAGTGGGTGTGCCTCTCGACGATCTCGGACCAGAGCTGCGACGCCTCGTCGGCAATCCGTTGATTCTGGGCCTCGTGATCAACTTGGTGCAGAAGCGTGGCGCGTGGCGTGGAGCGTCATCGATCTATGCAGTCGTCGATGCGTGGTGTCTGGAGATCGCCAGAGAGCTCGGACCTTCGGCAATCGAGACGATTGATGCGATCGCCGCCGCCATGGAACGGGACGGCCTCATTGCGGTCGATGTCACGCAGCTAACCCCTGCGCAACGCCTCACCTCAAATCAATTGATCGACGCCGGCATTCTGATCCGCGAGGGCAACGGCAACCGTATCCGCATTTTCCATCAGACGATTGCCGATGCCCGTCTCGCGTGGGCCTGGGGCCAGGTGCGCACCGGCCAGGAACTGCTCGAAAAGCTCGGCGAGAGGTCCATGCAGGGCTTCCGCGAAGCACGTCGCCTGCGGCTATGCATCCCCCGCTTCGTCGACCGTGAAGCAGTAGGCATCGCCATCATCCAAGCCATTGCTTTTAACCCACAAGTCAGACCTCTGTTGAAACGGGCCCTGCTTCTGGGCTTGGCGGATGTGGCAGATGTTCGTCCGAGCCTGCGCAATCTGCTCATCTCCTGGCTCAATGAACCGTTGCGCAGGGAACCCATCTTGCGCACGGTGGTGTGGAACCGCGTGGAGTGGATGGATGCACTCGACGATTGGCTCGATGTGGCATGGACCGCGTGGTCCGAGGCCGACCAGGCACTCCTCATCGACCTCTGCGCCTCCGTCAGCATGCGGCGCGGGGATGAGGTCGCGAAGCACCTGAGCCGATGGGAAAAGGAAACCCCCGGGGCGCTCAAGAAAGCCGGATTCGCCTTCTGGCATGACCCCTCACAAGATTCGGAAGCCTTGTTCCTGCTCCGTCTCGACCAGATGGCGAACGGAACGGAACGCGACTATTTTCCTGAATGGCCCAAGCTACTGGCGCAGCAACCGAGGCGGGTGATTGCCTTGCTACGTGTGCTTTTACAAAAATTGCCCACTGACGCCCTCACCGATTTCGACCCTCCCCAGTGGTTGTACAACTGGCCTGACGTCTTGCCTGAATCAGCCCTCGATGTCGATATAACCACCTGGGATGAGCTACTCCCGTGGTGGAATCAGGTGCAGATCGATCACCTGTGGAGGATTCCGGTTCGAGAAGGCATGTTGAACGACGGCTTGCTGGTGCACATCGTCAATATCTTGTCTCAGGCGTACGCCGCTGCCCTTTCACGCGGAGATGTAGGATGGGGCGATGTGACTAGCCGCTTGGCGAAGCCATTACGTGATTGGGATGGATGGCTCCTGCTGAAGATCGGTAGCCGCCTAGATATTTCTTCGGGCCCAGACGATATCTTCGATGATGCCGCTGTATGGTTCATGTCCGACGGGCGATGGGCGCATATACGCGTTGGGCACCGGGGCGCAGAACTCAAATACAGTCTCGCGAGAGAGTTCCTGACCACGGTATCGAAGCGACTATCCGCCGAGCGATTTGCCGAAGTGGAGACCTGGCTGCTCCACTACCGTGATCCATGGACCATCGAGGATGAGAGGTGGCGCGCGCGTGAATTCACGCTTCCGAACCGCCGCGGGGAAACCGCATACCTGCTGCTGCCAGCCTTGGACCGAGATCGTTGGTCAGAGGCTGCCAGATCCTATGCAGGCCACCTCGCACAGAAATTCGACGAGCACAAGGACGTGCTCTTCCGAGAGAGATCCATGTCTGGCGGGATGGTCGTGCCCATTGTGCCCGACAACGTGGCCGATCGCTGGAATGACGCCTCTTGGATCGAGCGACTGCGGACCGCACCGACGTCGAGCGACTGGCGGCAAATGGATCGGCACACCGCTGGCGAATATACTCGGGGGACATTGGAGTCGCAACTTCGCGGACTGGCTGAGCACAATCCCACGCGATATGCCCGGCTCGGCCGAGAGTTCATCAAGACCAAAAATCCTCCGCCAGACTCCTCGTTTTCAGCCCTGATCGACGCACTGGGGCGAGGAAGCAATTCACCCGGCAGTCCACCCCCACTGGACGATGCGGCATTTGCAGAACTAGCGTCCGATCCTGCATTTCTCACCAAAGAGGAATGTGCTCGCGACATCGCAAACGCAGTAGAGCGCCGGCGTGAATTCCCCTGGTCCGATACCGTCATCGAACGCCTCATTGAGATCGGCGGCGGCGATGGAAGAGACGAAAGCGAAGACAAGGAGCACGGCTTACTGCAATACCGCATCAATGACGCCGCCTGCATCGCCCTCCACGCTCTCGCCAATCTCGCACGAAGCCGCCCCCTGCTCCATGTGCAGCTCCTCGATCTTGCAGCCTCGCTGATGCATCATCCCCATCGAGCACGGCAAGCATCTGCGGCGAAGCTGGCCTTCTTCTGTATGAAAACTGCACCTGAACGAGCCACACAGATTGCATTCAGCATTGCCCAAGACCCATTGATCGCCGTAGAACCGGACCTCCATCCGTGGCTTCTCTTCGTCGTCGGCAAGGACTCGCTCGACACCGCGATCCGTCAGCAGGCACAATACATCATCTTGGAAATCGCCAATCACTTGGAACCGCGCCGCGTAGCCGAAAAAGGAGGCATCGGCGCGATCTGCCTGCGAACCTGGGAGATCATCGACCATGCGACGTGCGTCGCCGCCGTGCATGACAATCCCATCGCGCGGACCGCGCTGGCTAAGCAAGTGGCGAATTGGCTGCGAGAAGCGGATGCACCAGGGTGGCTGCGGACGTACGCCATCGACTTGGCAAACGACTCCGACCCTGAGGTCTCCGATGCAGTTCTCACGGCCTTCTGGGGCAAGGAATCTGGCCATTTGCTGGAGGACACAAATTTCGTCATCTCCATGGCGGAGAGCGCCGCCGGAAAGCGAGATTCGCATCACTTGATCGACGCTTGTGACCACCGTGGTTTACTCATCCCCCTTCACCAGCTCGTCTTGACGATGGCAGGAAATTTCGCCGCAGGGGCCGATCTTACTGAAATGAAATGGAAGGAACGCCATCAACTTGAGCAAATCGCCGGACTTCTCACCCGATTGTATGAAGAGGCAAGCCGGAGTGCTCGGTCAGACATCGCCACGCTGGCGCTTGATGCCATGGACCTCTTGATCGAGCGCGGGCTCCTCGCCTCGACCCAGATCCTTCAGATGGTCAGCACGAACGAGGACTGAGGTAGCAAAGGGCTGCCGGGAGGAGGCGCCTCAACTGGCGAGCCTTCAAGTATTCGGACATTCCGCTCAGTCACTCTCGCTTACAAATGTCATCACCCTGAGAGCGAGCAAGCGGCGCACGATCCAAGGGGATGGGCAGGAGTGCACCTGCGATCACTTACCGTTGCCTAACAACCGAAGCGCTTGATCAGTCGCCGTAGCCACGGCAGGGCCTCCTTCGACTCGATGTCTTGATCGAGCATGCCCAGCAGATGCAGCAGGTAGAATACCTGCACCCGTTCGCGCCAACCGGGGACCAGCGGATGGCTCTCTTCATAGGCGGCGAAGAAGCGCGGGGGAAAACCGCCGAATTGCAGGCAGTTGTGCAGGTCGCATTCGGCCCACCCGTAGTGGATGAAAGGATCGATCGCAGCCAGACCGCCTGCGGGTGCACGCATGCGGTTGCCCGCCCACAGATCGCCGTGATTCAGGCATGCAGGCTGCTGCGGAATCAGCGTGCGCAGATTCCGCGCCACCGCGTCGAGCCCGCGCCGGTCGTCGGCGGTCAGCCAGCGGGCCGTGGTCGGGCAGCGCATGAACCAGGCGAAGCGCTGCTCGGCGTAGAATTCGTACGGATCGGCGCACCACCGTTGATCCATGCGCATCAGACCCCAATAGGTGTCGTGATGCCAACCGCAACGGGACCCGAGGCGACCATGCAGATGGGCGAAAGCCCGGCCGTAATCATCCCACGCCGGATCATCCGCCGCCACCGCCAAGGCGTTCATCGAGACCTGCGGACCGAGGTCTTCCAGAAGCAGCCAGCGCGGGCCGAAGCCGAGCACCTGCGGCACACGCAGGCTCGCGGCCAGGGCCTGCAACGCTTCGGCCTCGAAACGATAGAGATCCGGCGGCGCACTCGCGCATTCCTTCAGCACCACGGAGGGCCCGGCGACAGGGGTCAGACGGCGGGTGATGCTGATGCAGCCATCGACCAGCGGTTGCGCCCGCGCGATCGGACCGAGGAGCGCGCTGACAGCAGATGGAATCCCAGGCATGGATTGCGGATGGTCGATAACGGACTACAGCCGGCAACCGTGTATACCCGACTGATCTTCACCGTTGCCGATCCTACTGCCGCCCTCGAACGCCTGGTGGCCATCGATTTCACTGCCTTCGCTATTGAGGATCAGACCCTCACCGCCTGGCCCGGCAGCGCTGCCGAGGCCGAAGCCATCAGCACCGCGCTCGGCCTGGCGCCGGTGCAGTGCCGCGAGCTGACGCATGCCGCGGTCTATGCCGAGGTCACTCCCACCGGCACCTGGCTGGTCGCGGATGGGTGTTGGGTGCTCAGCGGCACCACCGCCCTGCCGGCGGGGGCGGCCACGCCCCGGGCGGTGGTCTACCTGCCCGCCGGCGGCGGCTTCGGCGATGGCCAGCATCCGGCAACCGGCTTGGCCTGCAGCTTGCTGGCGAGCATGGAGATGATGGGGGCGCGGGTCCTCGATGTCGGCTGCGGCACCGGCCTGCTCGGGGTCCTCGCTTGGCGCCTGGGAGCGGCGCACGTCGACTTCAGCGATGTCGATGGCGATTCGGTGCTGCACGCGTGCGCCTGCTGCGCCGCCAACGGCTTGGCCGCGGAGGTCTTCCATGCCGACCTGCTCACCGGGATCCCGACCCCGGCGAGGCCTTATGACCTGCTCATCGCCAACTTGTACGGCGAATTCCTGACAACCTTGTTTTCATCGCCGCGTCTGACGGATCTGCTGCCCACCGGCGAGGTCGTGCTGTCAGGAATAAGCGCCGGTAAACTATCCATGGTAGAATCGGCTCTGGCCAGCGCTGGCTTTACCATCACCCGGCGGATGACCGATGCCGGCTGGTGGGGGCTAGGCGCGATGCGAGCGGGCTAGGAGCCTGTCGGAGATAGGCTCCTGGGCAATGTCCGCGCAGCGAGCGCGGTGAGCGCTGTGAGCGCAGTGAGACAGCCCGCCTCGACCCTGAGCCGAGCCCTGCTATCGTCGCCAACATGGCCGACGTCGTCCCCGGTGAACCGCGCTTCGAGCGCTGCTACTGTATCGGCATCACCCGTTGCCAGGCGCTTGCGGCGATTGCCGAGTTCGGTTGCACCACCGTCGACGAGTTGCGCGCGCGGACCGGTGCCTGCGGGGGGTGTGGTTCGTGTCGACCGGAATTACAGCAATTGTTGCGCGAGGTCGAGTCGGGCCGAGCCGAGACACCGCCCTGACACCAAGCGCAGGGGATCCTGTTCAGGGCTTGCGCGGTCGCTGCCCCAGGACCAATATCACCGCGCTTCAACTGGAGATGCACTGATGATTACGATGGAGGAGTTACTCCGTACGATGGTCGAACGTGGAGGTTCTGATCTGCATATCAGTGCCGGTTCAGCCCCCCGTTCACGCATCGACGGCGATCTGGTCGAAGTCAGCGGTACTGAGACCCTGACTCCCGAGGTCACCAAAAAGCTCGTCTACTCCGTCCTCGACCAGGAGCAGATCGCCCGCTTCGAGCAGGAGATGGAGCTCGACATGAGCTTCGGCCTACAGGGCGTCGGGCGCTTCCGCGTCAATGTCTTCTATCAACGTGGCGCGGTTGGCTCGGTGCTGCGTACGATCCCCTACGAGATTTATTCGTTCGAGCAGATCGGCGTACCGGTCGCGATCTGCAAGCAGCTCTGCGATCTGCCACGCGGCCTAGTGCTGATCACCGGCGCCACCGGTTCGGGAAAGTCCACGACCCTGGCGTCGATGATCGACTACATCAATCAGACGCGCAAAGAGCACATCATCACCATCGAAGACCCGATCGAATTCGTCCATCGCAACAAATCCTGCCTGGTCAATCAACGTGAAGTCGGCAACGATACCCAGGGCTTCAACCAGGCCCTGCGCCGCGTCCTGCGCCAGGATCCCGATGTCGTCCTGATCGGCGAGATGCGCGACAAGGAGACCATCGAGGCCGGGTTGACCCTGGCCGAGACCGGCCATCTGACCTTCGCCACGCTGCATACCTCGGACTGCGTGCAGACCATCAATCGCATCATCGACGTCTTCCCCGCCCATCAGCAGAACCAGATCCGCACGCAGCTGTCGTTCGTGCTCGAAGGCGTGTTCTGCCAGCAGCTGCTACCGCGCGCAAACAGCCGCGGTCGGGCCCTGGCCTGCGAGATCATGATCCCGACCTCGGCCATCCGTTCGATGATCCGCGAAGACAAATGCCATCAGGTGATGTCGAGCATCCAGACCGGCGCCAAGTACGGCATGCGCACCATGAACCAGAGCCTACTCGAGATGTTCAAGAGCAAGCTCATCACCTGGGATAGCGCCCTCACCCGCAGCAGCGATCCCGACGATCTGCGGCGCATGGCCCAGCGTGACGGACTTGCCGTCGTCTAACCCCTCCGCCTACCGCCAGCCCAAGGAGATCGCATGGTCGCGTTGAATCGTCTCTCGCGCAAGAAGCTCGGCGAACTGCTGATCGAGCAAGGAATCTTGAGCGAGCAGCAGGTGCAGGACACCCTGCGACTTCAGCACCAGACCGGCAAGCTGTTCGGCGAGTGTCTGGTGGAAAACAAGCTGATCACCGAGGATAAGCTGGTGTCGGTGCTGGTCAGCCAATTCGGCATCCCCTTCTTCCTCCCGTCACAGTACAAGATCCCCATGGAGCTTTTGGAGATCTTCGAGCCGGCGATGATGCGCCGCTATCAGTTCGTGCCCGTCGACACCATCGGCTCGCTCCTGATCATCGCCATCGCCGGCCTGTTCTCGGAAGACATCTTCAAGGAGATCGAGGCCCAGACCGGTTGCTCGCTGCAGATCTACCTGACCCGCATCAGCGAGATCAACACCGTGCTGAAAGCGAACGGGCTCTAACCATCATGGCCAATGTCACCGGTTATAATCGCAAGCTCGCCACCATCCTGCGCAAGAGCAACCTGGTCGAGGAGGCCTCCTTCCAGCCGCTGATCGACAAGGCCGCCAAGGAAGGCCAGCTGCTCGCGAAGCTGGTCGTCGAAGCCGGCCTGGTCGATGAGATGACCCTGCTCGGGCTGGTCAGCGAAGATGCCAGCATCCCGCCCCTCGACCTCGACAAGCTCAATATCGACCTCGAAGGCCTGAAGCTCGCCAACAAGGGCCAGGACCTACTGAGCGAAGATGTCGCCAAGGCCCAAGGGGTGATGGCCATCGCCCTCATCGGCGATTTCCTGACCCTCGCCGTCGCCAATCCCTACGACGTGATCGCACTCGACAACCTCAAGCTGCAGCTGCATAAGCAGATCATGCCGGTGCTCTCGACCGAGCGCGCGATCGCCAAATGCATCGAGGATACCTATCACGCAGCCGACAAGCAGATGTCCGACCTGATGGAGGATCTGCCCGTAGAAGACGACGTCTCGATGGCGGCGCAGAAGGAGGAGGAGAGGGACGACGGGGCGCTCGAGGCCGGCGGCGACGACAGCCCGGCGGTGCGCGTGGTGAAGCAGATCTTCTCGATGGCGCTGAAAAAAGGCGCCTCCGACATCCACATCGAACCGATGGAAAAGCGTACCCGCGTACGCCTGCGCATCGACGGCGTGCTGGTCGAGGTTTTCGACACGCCGAAGAAGATCGAGAAGGCCATCTGCTCGCGCATCAAGATCCTCACCGACACGATGAACATCGCCGAGCGCGGCAAGCCCCAGGACGGACGCATTCAGATCAGCATGGAAGGCAAGAAGTGCGACGTGCGCGTGAGCTCGCTGCCACTCGTCTACGGCGAAAAGATCTGTATGCGTATCCTCGCCAAGGGAAACCTGAAGGACATGAAGGAGATCGGGCTCGAACCCCGCGTCTACGACATCCTCAACCGCGGCCTATCGCTGCCGCAAGGCATGGTGCTGGTCACCGGCCCAACCGGCTCGGGCAAATCGACGACCTTGTATTCCTGCCTCAAGACCGTGATGAATCCCGAAGAGAACGTCAACACCGTCGAAGATCCGGTGGAATACGAGCTCGAAGGCATCAATCAGTGCCACGTCAATCCCAAGCGCGGCCTGACCTTCGCCATGGCTCTGCGCGCCCTGCTGCGCCAAGATCCCGACACGATCATGATCGGTGAGATCCGCGACCAAGAGACCATCGAGATCGCGGTGAAGGCCGCTCTCACCGGCCACTTGGTGCTCTCGACGCTGCATACCAATGACGCACCTTCGACCATCACCCGCATCATCGACATGGGCATCGATCCGCTGATGGTCGCCTCGACCGTCAACGTCGTCCTCGCCCAGCGCCTCGGCCGGCGGCTGTGCAGCAACTGCAAGGTGCAGATGACGCCGGAAGAGATCCCCGCCAAGGAGCTGCTGCTGGCGCTGAGCTTCCTGCCGGAAGAGATCGAGGGCATCAAGCTCTGGAAGCCGGTCGGCTGCTCACTGTGCAACAAGGGCTACAAGGGCCGCTTCGCCCTCGTCGAGTGTCTGGAGATGAACAACGACATCCGCCGCGTCATCATCGCCCGCGGCAGCGACATCGACATCCGCAAGATCGCCATCGCCACGGGCATGATCAGCCTGCGCCGCGCCGGCCTGCTCAACTGCATGCGCGGGGTGACCTCGGTCGAGGATGTTATCTCGCAGACGGTCGCCGATGAAGGCGATGGCGAACAACAGGCCGCTGCTTCAGCCTCGACTTCCAGCACCACCACCGAACTGCCGGCAGTGACAGCCTAGGAGCCTGTCGGAGATAGGCGCCCGAGGATGGCGAAGGGATCGTGCGGCAGATCCAAGGCGGCAAGGCGGGCGGATAGCGGGAGCTATCTGACCGCTTTGCCAACGCCGGAGATGCCGTACGAGACCGAGTCAGCCGACCAAGCCTATCTCCGACAGACTTCTAGGAGCCTGTCGGAGATAGGCGCCCGAGGATGGCGAAGGGATCGTGCGGCAGATCCAAGGCGGCAAGGCGGGCGGATAGCGGGAGCTATCTGACCGCTTTGCCAACGCCGGAG
>JBIILZ010000114.1:0-11368 GCA_044338255.1 Planctomycetota bacterium
CGCTCAAAGAAAACCGTGCTCTGCCCATCGACCAACAAGGCCGATGGCTGGCATCGGCTCTTCGAGGGTGGTTGAACTACCATGCCGTCCCAGGAAACAGTCAGGCCATCCACAAATTCAAAGATCGGATAATCGACGCATGGCGACGGGCACTCAGCCGCCGCAGCCAGAAAGCTCGCAAGGGCTCCACCTGGATTATCATGCGCCGACTTGCCGATCGATATCTACCCCAGGTCAAAATTCTGCACCCCTATCCCAACGAGCGGCTATGCGTCATCACCTGATGGAAGAGCCGTATGCGGTAATCCCGCCCGTACGGATCTGTGCCGGGTATCCGATGATTTCAGCGGTAAATACCGATGGAATTTAGGAAATCTACGGCGACCCACCTTGAAGGTGGTGTGTCCCCTTTATTGGCCCCGCTAGTCTTTAAGTAAAAAGCTAACAATTGGAACAGTTGTAATGTTTGGTTTGGCTATACGTTAAGCATCTATGCCAAATATCTCGACTCGCTTGACATGGGTCGCTCAAGCGTGGTTTCGGGTCATCAGCCGTGGTCTCTCCATGAAAAGGCTGAACTTTATTCCAGCCCTGATCCGGCCGCTGATATTCATTTGCTCGATGGCGGTAGCGCCAACCGTGCTTGCTACAGAACACCCCCTTGCGGGGATTGAATCCTGTATGCGTGAAATGTCGGCGCGCTTCAAGGCGCTTGCAGGGGGGATTGAACCTGGTGCAGGCATATGGACATCCTGTCCCTACATCTATCCGCCGGATGGGTTCTATGCCCAAACGACGGATCCTTCGAGCCAAAATTATATCGCCAATCAAACTTTGAGTCGTTTCCAAGCGCTCTCTACGAGCTATCTGATAAAAAAGCCGGAAGATGGCGACAGTTCATTTGCATTTTTTGATTTGAATGGTGCACTTCCCGCAGGTTTCAGTCAGACCGCCCATACACCGCAAGAAATCATATCTGCGATCAAGAATGGTCTCAAGCTTCTCAATTACGTACAGGGACAGGTCGTTTTTTATCAAGGTCGTTACAGTCGTTCAGAGGACCATAGAGCTCAAATCGGAGGTGTTGATGTGATGGCGGCTACTCCTCCTGCTCTCGGGACAGGTATACGAAATTACATCCAGAATGATAAAATCATAGCTGATGGGCATTCCTTGGTAACCCTTGATAATCAATCTGATGCGTGGATTGCGACGAATCAACTATATGCCGTTATGAGTCGATCAGGCTCCAATTATTTGACAAGCATTCACTATTTGGAAGGAAATCCCGATGGTGGTCCAAACGAAGTATTTAAGCAATATGGCCAAAGTCATGTGGTATTCACAGCCGCCCAGAGCCGTTTCATATGGAATGGTGCTCGATTTGGAGGGTCAAATGCGCAGTTATTTGCGAAGCTAACAAATGATAATGGTCCAATCCCATTGCCGATTCCCGCGGATGGACGGTATCATGCTTTGGCCGAGCTGACCTCGGGAACTCCATCTGATTGGTTCGGAGGTAAGGATGGCCTGAACATTCCAAGGCTAGGTTCGGGGGGTTGGACCTTGAACCCATTTGCACTATTTTTTAAGCAGACAATCAAGATTCCCAACCCACCTTGCGATCCCTGCTCATGTTATGTCCCTACCTCCAAACCAAAGAATGATATTCCAACCGCCCCGATTCAGGGACTGTCGACCAAAGGGCTTTCGTCTGCACGGAATGACAACCTGGCCTTCGTACACGCGGTCGCGGATTATCGGCTGGCAGGGGGTTCGAATCCCGGTTGCGCTCCCTGTGGCAGTGGCTTGGCAAGCCAGTCGGGACTCCCGCGTCTGAGCATTGAGCGTGTCTTCGCGCCGCTATCCAATGCCAGCGGTTCCTTTGGTTGGAATACCTACCTGGGCACGGATCTGCGCTTGGCGGTGACTACGAGCTCGGTGATCATGACGGATCCCTCGAGTAGCAGCTATGACGTGGTCTTCCCTCGCGACGGCGCCGGTCAGCCGATGATCTCAAGCACGCATCTGGCTAAATCGGTCCGCGCCATCAATCCCGTGGGTACGCTGGAATCGCTCGATACGGCGGTCGCCGTGGAAATTTACGGTTGGAACGATCAGATCCTGCGCTTCGAGCTGAGTCCGGCAATCAACGGTCAGCGCTATGGTCGCTTAACGAAAACGGTCGATGGAAGCGGGAATGCATCGATCTTCGCCTATCGGTATGTCGCCGTTGACTTGGTCGGTGATCCGACCGGAACCGGAAAATGGTGGGCATTATCCTCCATTACGGGACCTGCTGGAGACGTGGCAACGATTACGACCAGCGGGATTCCGATCAGCGGCGGATATCCGATTACCAAGATTGCTCTCCCTGATGGTACCGCCTTGTCTTATGCTTACGGCGCATTGGGCATTATCGACGGCGTCACCGTCATCGGTTTAAACGATGTGACGCATCCAGATGGTACGCACACGACGATCGTCGGGGCGGTCAATGCCGGTGGAGATCTCGACCTTGCCATCACCGACCCGGCGGAATCTGACGCTGCACATCAGCAGAAGACGGTAACGCTCAGTAAGCCAACCTGGGTCGACCCCCTGACTGGCATTCGGACTCCCTGGGCCGTGCGCGCCGTACGCAACCGTGCTGGCGAGTTGGTCTATGCCAACCAACGCATCGCCGCTGCAAATGAATTGTGGACAGTTATTTGGGATCATGGAATTATTTATCGACTGGTCAGCGATTTGAACGGAAGTCTCTTGCACACCGACCAAACGACTGCGTCGTTCATCTGGACTACCGACCCGACGACGTGGTCTTGGCAAGCGCGCGCCAATTACAATATCTCCTTTTACGGTCGTCTCGATCAATCAACGGATATCCTGGGACGTACCCACAAATGGGAAAATTCCATGAATACGGGGTTGGTCATCGGCACCACCGACGCCGCCAACATCTCATCCAGTCTCATTCGCGACGCCGCCGGCCACATCCTCAGCGAGACCGACCGCCTCAACCGCACGAGGACCTATACCCGTGATGCCGCCGGCAATGCCCTGACCACCACGCGGGCTTTCGGTACTCCGCAGCAGACCCAGGAATCAGCGACCTACGACGCTCGCGGCCTGCTCTTGTCGCGTACCGATGCCCTCGGGCGTACGACGAATTATACTTACAGCGCCACCGGCCAGTTGCTGACCGAGACCCAGCCGCCGGATGTGTTGAACGGTACGCGCGGCGTAACCACGCGGGCCTATGACGCGGTCGGACACCTGACCTCGATCACCGATCCCATTGGGCGAATTACCTCGTTTCTGTACGATGCGCGCAACCGTCTGACAAAGACGACCTATGCTGATGCCACGTATGAACTGCTTACCTATGGTACGGCCGCCAATGCCGGTCGGGTGATCGCGCGCCGCGATCGCAACGGCACCGTCACCACCTTCGGCTATGACGCCGCCGGGCGTAAGAATCTCACCGCCCAGGTCCTGACTAAAGCCGACGGCACCACCGAGACGGTTGCGGAATCGTGTACCTATGTGCCGGGCACCGAACTCGAGGCGTCGGTCACCCGGCGTGGCGAGACCACCGTGTATGGCTACGACTTCCGCAATCGGCGCATCAGCCAGAGCGTGTATGTCAACAAGACCACGGTGCGCACGACCACGCGGACCTATGATGCGGCTGATCGTCGCATCACCGAAACCGACCCCGATGGGCGGACGACCTACATCGTCTATGACCTGCTCGATCGCGTCATCCGCACGGTGCGCGAGGCGGTTGCCGGGGCGGTGACTGCTCCGGCCAGCGTGGCGACTCTGGCGCGCGATCTTTCGGCCAATGCTGGCTACGTGATCGAGGACACCGCCTATGATGCCGAAGGCCAAGTGATCGCGACCACGGATGGGCGCGGCAATGTCACGACCATGGCCTATGACGCCCTGGGTCGGCTGACCTCGCGCACCGAGGCTGCCGGTTCGCCGATCGCGGCGACCACCACCTATACCTATGACGCGGCCGGCAATCAGACGGCGGTCGATGCGCCGCTCAGCGCCTCGACCAAGGTGCGCACGCTGATGACCTACACCGGGCGCAACCTCCTCGCGACCCGTACCGAGGCCGCCGGTCTGGCCGAGGTCGGGACCACCAGCTTCACCTATTTCGCCGATGGCAAGGTGGCCACGACCACCGATCCGCTGAATCGCGTCACCAGCAACACCTATTCCCCGTGCTGTGCGCGCCTGACCCAGGTCCAGGATGCGCTCGGGTTCCTCACCTCGTTTACCTATGACGGGGTCGGCAATCTGCTGACCACCACCGATCCCAATGGCAACATCGTGAGTACGACCTACGACGGCGCCCGCCGGCCGCTGAAGCGCACCGATGCCCTGGGCAAGGTGTGGACGTACACCTATGACGATTGCCTCGTTGATGGAGTGGGTCTGGATGCGGCTGGTGCGTATGGTCCGCTGCTTGCCGACCTGGGTTTTGGTTTTGATGCGGTGAGCGGATTGGGCGCCGATGGCTCGGCGGTAGCGGTCAAAGATCCCAACGGCAATCAGGTGGTCACCGTCTATGACGGCGCCGGGCGCACGGTGCGGACCTTCGACGCGCTGAACAAGGCGACGACCATCGCCTATGACCTGCCGGTGATCGATACCGTGGGTGCCGTCAGTGTCGCGCTCACGGCGGTTCGCAGCACGGATGCCCTGAATGCCCAGACGCAGCAATGGAGCGACGGTCTCGGCCGCGTGCGGGTGACCGTCGATGCCCTGGGTAAACGGACTCGCGCGGCCTATGACGCCGCCGGCAACCGCGTCTCATTTACCGATGCCGACAATGTCGGTCACACCTGCAGCTTTGATCAGCGCAATCGTCAGGCGACGTGCAGCAACGTCGGCAGCGGAGCCGTGAGCTATGGCTATGATTATCAGAATCGGGTCACCACCGTCGTCGATGCCCTGAGTAAGACCGAGTCGACCACTTACGATGCTCGCGGTCGCAAGACCTGGCTTACCGATCGCATCGGCGCGATCACCAAGTTCACCTATGACCAGGTCGGCAATCTGCTGACCATCACCGATGCCGAAAACGGTGTGACCGCGTACATCTATGATGCACGCAATCTGCTGCTGACGGAGACCTTCCCCGGAGCCACCGGCGGCACGCGGGTGTACACCTATGATGCCGGTCGACGTTTGAGCACGCGCAGGGATCAGACCAACGCGCTCACCAGCTATGTCTACGACAAGGCCGGACACCTCACCTCGCGGACCTATCCCGACGCCAAGAATGACGGCTTCACCTATGATTCGGGTGGTCGGCTCACGGCGGCGACCTCGGCGCGCTACGGCACCACGGTCAATCGCACCTATGACAAGGCCAACCGCGTGCTCAGCGAGAAGCTGACTCTGGGTGGCGAATCGTGGACGGTGAGCGGCAGCTATGACGTCGTCGGCCAGCTCACCAAGTTGACCCTGCCCGACGGCACCACCGAAGATCGGGCCTATTCGCTGCGTCGCGAATTGACCACCGCCAAACTCGCGGGCACGGTGGTCGCGTCGCGTACGGCGACCGATGGCGGACGGCTGAACACCACGACCTACGGCAACAACCGTATCGAGACGCGGGCTTATAACGCGGCCGACGGTCTGGTGAGCAGCATCACGACTCCCGGGGTCACGTCCTTTGGCTACACCTATGACGCGCTCAAGCGCAAGACGGCGGAGATCGATCTGATCACGCCCTCGAACACCCAGCGCTTCACCTATGATAACGCCAGCCGCCTGACGCAGTGGGATCGCATCACCGGCACCGCCGGCCCGGTCGAGACCGCGCAGAGCTGGACGCTGAGCAAGGTCGGCGACTGGAGTTCGACCACTCGCGATGGCGTGGCCGAGACCCGCACGCACACCCCGGTGCATGAGATCGCGACCATCAATGGCACGGCTTTGACCTATGACACCAAGGGCAATCTCACCCGCGACCAGCAGGGTCAGTTGTTCGCCTGGGATGTCGAGAATCGACTCGCCAGCGCCACCGCCCTGGTGCAGCAGCCGGGCGACACCGCCGCCAGTTATGTCTACGACGCGCTCGGCCGGCGGGTGCGCAAGGTGGTTGGTCAGATCGAGACCACCTTCGTTTCGTGGGGCGCGCAAGAACTCTATCAGCTGAAGCGCAATCCGAGCGCGATCGCCGCCGATCAGCCGCCGACGACGGCGAGCAATGGCAGCGCCACGCCGGTGACGCTCGGCTCGACCTACCCTTCGGGCGCGCTGCTCGCTGATGCCGCCGCCACGCGTATCAACTTCCAGACCTCAGCCGCCGTCACCCCTACGGGTTGGCTGGCTGATAGCGGCGCGTTGTATGGTGTGCGTACCGGCGGAAAGACCTATGGCTGGGTCGGCGCGGCTCTCAACCAGACGGTGAATCGCGACTGGTTGGGCTGGCCGCTCTATGACACCTACAATCAACCATGGACGAGCTGGGCCACGGCCGGCTCGGCGCGCGCGACCTGGGAGATCGCCCTGCCCAACGGCACCTACCCGGTGGTGATCGTCTGCGGCGACGCGCACAGCATCCAGCAGCGCAATGATCTGCTCGTTGAAGGCGCCACCTGGCTCGATCCGAATCCCTGGAATGGTGTTGCCGCGAATCCGACGACGGGGCAGTTGGGGAACTTCGTCACGCTCTCGGGGACAGTGACGGTGGCGGATGGTAATCTGAGCTTAACCGCCGCGACCACAGCCAAGGCGCCGAAGATCTGCTTCATCGAAATCGGCAAAGTTGGGACGAACTTCGACGCGAATTTTGCAGCCCGCGCGGCAACGGCGATCGCACAAGTGAAGGCCCGCACCGCCACCGGCCGGCCGGATGCGGTGAAGCCGATCGTTACCGTGAATGTGTTTGGGACGTATGTGGATGAGTTGCTGGCGTATCGGGTGCAGAGTTCGGTTGGGGCGTATGCGACGAAGGTGTCGTATTTTGTGCATGCCAATCATTTGTATTCGGTGGCGGCGGTGACGAATGTGGGTGGCGGGGTGGTGGAGAGGTATTCTTATAGTGCGTATGGGGTGCAGGCGGTGAAGAATGCGGCTAATGTAGTCATATTGAAGTCTGCGGTTGGCGGGGAACGTGGATTTACCGGATACAAATTGGATGGAGAGACCGGACTCTATTACGCCAGGGCTAGAATGTATTCGGCGAAATTGGGAAGATTTGTGGGGCGTGATCCTTGGCAGAAGCGGCCAATAGAGAGACACGGTGAATCTAATAGGTTTGGATGGCCAATCTATTTTGGACCAACTGGAGGGGATGGCTATCAAGACGGGGGATCAATGTATGGGGCATATTTTGCTCCCAATAATGTTGATCCTTCGGGACAAATAGTCCCTTTGATATTATTGGGCTGGCAAGTGTGGTCGTTTGGAAATGCAGGCTCTAACGTTATTTTAGCCTGCATTTCCTGTAGTGCCTGTAGTGAATGCACCTCCCGTCATAATCAAATTTTGCAGATGGGCGCAGACAAGCTTGGAAATAACGAAGAGGCTTTTGGCAAATGGTGGGCGGCAAATCAGGGGTTAGATTCTGAGTGTGCAAAGCTATGTACGACATGTGGGTATTCGGGCGTAAAAGTTTTTGCATGGTCAATCGGTGGAATTGCAGGAAAATACCTAATCACCACTCAACTTCTCAAATAACCATGAGTAAATTGATACTTTATAGAGTTGTAGCGCTTATGTTGGGAGTTTTTTTCATTTTCGTATCAATTTCACTTTGGGCTTTAGATCGTCCAGTAAACGCGAACCATTCTCCTAGGGGCACCTTGTCCGCCTCGGGGCTTTTTTGGATTGTTGGCGCTAATCTTGCAACGGGCATTTCATTTCTTGGTTGCTTTGCCTTAAGCTTTTTCTTACGTGGTAGGGGGCGAACTAAAGATACCACCACCGAATCAACACAAGATTGAAGCAGAACCCCCGCCTGGTTAGTATGTCATAAAACCTAAGAAGTATGACATCCACATCTCCCGCCCAAATTGCGCATTATGCGTCGCCCTCGATCCGAACGAATACCATATGGTCGTCCTGGCATCTGGCACATTGTCAGCCGCTGTGTTCGTCGGCAGCATCTGCTGAAGGGTGCTGGCCGCAAAGAGTGGACCGAAAGTACTAACTGATGGCAGAGCGGATAAGTTGAGCGGTGTTGGCCGGTCTAAGACGCCAGCGCAACTCCGCAAAGAATGGGAAGAATCCAATGGCAAGCCGTGGCCGAAAGACGCTAAAGGCCGGAATCAGGACGCGGACCATGATTGGCCATTGGCAGACGAGGGCCCTGACCACGGAAAGTTTGTTACGCCGAGAACGAAGGAAGACCATACACGTCATCACCAAGATAATGGCGATTTCGAACGATGGGGACGCAGACGATGAGCACCACAAAGATTGATTTCAGCAAGGTCTCTCCAGTTGCCCAGATGGCTGGGGCCGATGAAGAAGACGGCCGCCTCTTGGCGTCGATGCTGGTCGAGGCCCGCTCATACTTATCAAAGCACAATTGGTGCGGCCAGGTCTTGGAAGAATACTTTGGGTTTGGCGTAGGGGGATTAGCCGCTGTCTTCCTCTTTCGCATTCGGCCGTCGAAGCCGTCTGCGGACCCGTTGGTGTGGGTAGTGGTTGGAGATGTTCCGCCGCTATACATTTCAACTGATAATGCGCCAAATCCGGCGTGCGCGATGGACGCATACCTGGGTGCTGTCACTCATTGGGCGAAGGCAGCGATTGCTGGCGGCCCGATGAAGGGAATGCCGCCAATAAATGCAGCTCCCACGAAGGAAAATGGCCAGCGATTAATGGGGCGAATCGATTTTATAGATAGAGAAATTCTCAGGCCACACTCGGCTGATCTTCAACCCTAATCAAGTTGAATGACTAGAAGCCCGGCCAATCGGCCGGGCTTCTTCGTATCAGGCGCTGCGGGCCTTCGGCCCGTTGCCTTTCATCATGGTATCGAGCATGCGGAAGACGGCCCGTTGGTCCTTCTCGGGCAGTTCCATGAGCAGTTGGAAGCGCCGCCAGTAGCGGCGGGCCTCCGGGTCGGCGGTGGGGCTGTCGATCTTGGGCGGCGGCTTGGCCCCGAGCAATTCATCGGTGGTGACGCCCAGGGCTTTCGCCAGGGCGACGATGACGCCGGCCGGTGGGAAGTCGGCCACGGCTTCGTAATGGCTGATGGCCCGCTGGGTCGAGCCGATGGCATCGGCCAAGTCGGTTTGGGTCAGGTTGCGGGCCTTTCGCAGGGCAATCAGGCGCTCTGCGAAGGGGCTGGGCGGGTTCTGGGGGCGGGCCATGGGGCGCATGCTAGGGGCCTTTCCGGCGGCCCTGAAAACGGGCCGGTTTGACAATATACAACATAGGTTTATTCGTGATGACGGCAAACGACGGTCGGCCCAGCATACGCACCGTGTGCATAGGGGTCTTGACAACGGGTTTTGCCGGGAGATCCGCATGGCCCGCATTCCGCAAGATGAGATTGACCGCATAAAAGCCGAAGTTTCCGTGCAGCGGCTGGCCGAGGGGAAGGGGATCGAACTGCGGCCGCATGGCGGCGGCAACCTGATCGGCCGGTGCCCGTTCCACGATGACCGGACGCCGTCGCTGGTGATCACGCTGGGGAAGAACCTGTGGCACTGCCTGGGGGCCTGTCAGGCGGGCGGGTCGCCCATCGATTGGGTGATGCGTGCCGAGGGCGTCAGTTTCCGCCATGCCGTGGAGATCCTGCGCGAGATGTCCGGCCGGGGGCCGGACGCGCCCGCTGGCGCGGTCGCCCCGCGCCCTGGCGGGCGGCTGCTGCCGCCGCCAGTGGCGGCCGAGGCCGACGACGCGGCGGCGCTGGCCCAGGTGGCCGACTACTACGCCGAGACGTTGAAGCGGACCCCGGCGGCGCTGGCGTATCTCCAGAAGCGCGGCATCGATCATCCCGAGGCGCTGGGCACGTTCCGCATCGGTTTCGCGGATCGGTCGTTGGGCCTGCGGCTGCCGCCGAAGCAGATCAAGGCGGGCGCAGAGATGCGCGGCAAGCTGCAACGCCTGGGCGTGATGCGCGAGAGCGGGCATGAGCATTTCACCGGCTCCATCGTCTTCCCGCTGCTGGGCGGCGCGGGCGAGATCACCGGCATGTATGGGCGGAAGATCAACGACGACCTGCGCCCTGGCACGGCATACCATCTGTACCTGCCCGGCCCGCATCGTGGCCTATGGAATCCGGCGGCCTTCACCGGCGGCGGTGGTGAACTGATCGTGTGCGAAGCGATCATCGACGCGCTGACCTTCTGGTGCGCGGGCTTCCGCAACGTGACCGCCGCCTACGGCGTCGAAGGGTTCACGCCGGACCATTGGGCGGCGCTGCGCACCGCCCAGGTCCACACGGTGTTCATCGCCTACGACCGCGACGAAGCGGGAAACACCGCTGCCGCCAAGTTGGCCGATGAACTGATGGCCGCCGGCATCGCAGCCTACCGGGTGCAGTTCCCGCCCGGCATGGATGCCAACGAATACGCCCGCAAGGTGACGCCGCCGGATAAATCCCTGGGCGTGGCCTTACGCGGGGCGCTGTGGCTGGGCCGTGGTCCCGCGCCTGCGCGGCACCTGGGCGCGCCGGCGACGCCTGCGCCAGCTGACGCGGGCGAGGCTGCCGCCGTGGTGGAATCGACGGTGATTGCCGATGTTCCCGCGCCTGCTCCGGCACCTGCGCCGGTCGCGGCTGCCGCCGCCGATCTTCAACCTTTAGCCGCTCCAGCCGCTGCGGCGGCTCCGCCGCCTACCGCTGTCGCGGCCCCCATACCGGCTCCGCCGGCAGCGGCCGGGCCTGCGGCCCCGGCCGTCGAACGACGCGGGGAAGACGTGGTGCTGATGCTGGGGGAACGGGAATACCGGGTGCGCGGACTCGGCAAGAATCTCGCCTTCGACGTGCTGCGCATCAACCTGCGGGTGCGGGTGGGCGATGCCTACCACATCGACACGCTGGACCTGTACCAGGCGAAGGCGCGCACGGTGTTCATCAACGCGGCTGCCGAGGCGACGCAGCAGAAACCGGAAACCATCGCCAAGGACATCGGCCGGCTGCTGCTGGCGCTGGAAGAGGCCCAAGAAAAGCAGATCACCGAAGCATTGAAGCCGAAAGGTCCGCAAGTGCCGGAGATCCCGGACGACGAAGCCGCCGCCGCCCTGGCGTGGCTGAAAGCCCCGGACCTGCTGGGCCGCATCCTGGGCGACTTCGCCACCTGCGGCGTGGTGGGCGAGGAAATCAACAAGCTGGCGTGCTACGTCGCGGCGGTGTCGCGGAAGCTGGACGAACCGTTGGCGATCC
>JBIILZ010000211.1:0-3072 GCA_044338255.1 Planctomycetota bacterium
CCTCGCGGCCGGGCGTCGCTGACCAACAGTATGCTGTCGGGCCTCCGGTCGGCGCTTGGCCCCAGCACCACCTGGGTTCCTCCCTCCGACCGGCACACCTGCACCATAGCCAAACCTGATCAGACCGTTACACCAACCCCAACAACTGGCCAGAGTATTGAGACTGGACCGGCCAAGGTTTTGAGACTCCACAGTAGCTGGCGGTTAGCACCTGCCGCATCCAGGCCGCGTCGACGGTGGGATTTATTGGGTGGCTATAAATTTTAGCTAGGAGCCTGTCGGAGATAGGCCGACGAGGCTGGCGAAGTGTATCGCTGGGCAGATCCAAGGCGGAGGAGTGCGCCAAATAGCGGCGCTATTTGGACATTCCGACAACGCCGGAGATGCCCGGCGAGACCGAGTCAGCATCGCTGGCCTATCTCCGACAGGCTCCTAGGCTCCATCTATGCCCCTGGCCCTGGACATCGACCGCGAGCGGCTCGCAGACTTCTGCCGGCGCTTCCACGTTGCCAAGCTGGAGCTGTTCGGCTCCCGCGCCAAGGGGACGTCGCGCCCTGACAGTGACGTGGACCTGCTGGTGACCTTCGAGGCGGGACAGACGCCCGGTCTCGCCTTCGTGGCATTGGCCGAGGAGTTGGAGACCGTCTTCGGCCGCGAGGTGGATCTGCTGACCCGCGAGTGCGTCGAAGAGGACCGGAACGAGATCCGCCGCGAGAGCATCCTGGCATCCACGGAAGGACTCTATGCCGCTTGAGGCCAAGGATCGCGCACGGCTGCGCGATATGGTCCTGTACGCCCGCGACGCGATGACGCTGCTCGGAGCGCGCACGCTAGAGGAGATGGTTGCGGACTTGGGCGCGCGGCACGGTCTCGTGCGTTGCGTCGAGGTGTGCCAAGAAAAATTATAGCCACCCAATAAATCACCCAATAAATCGTTGTAAGTGCTTTTTATGTAGTGTAGTGAGGACATGCCCAAGCCCTCGATCTAGGGAAATTTGGCCCTCCAGTAAATGACCCCGCGTTATCCGTTTTCTCAGCATAGTCCTCGCGCTCTGCGCAGGGCTCGGTGCCCTTGTCGAAGGCCCCGCGCCGGTTGCGAGTTACGCGAGTGAGGTGGTGGCGTCCACTACATGGCCGATGACTCCGGTCCCGCCCGTCGTTTAGTCATATCAGACCTACGACCGCTACGGCCTAAAGCTGGCTATCCTACTTGTCGGAGACCGGTCAATCTAATAGCCTTCGTCCTGGGTATAATGCACCAACGGCTGGCTCGCCGGCATAGTGCTCACCGTCACCTTGCTGAGATCGCCGTCAGCAAAAACCTGCGCGAGGTCGACGTGCCACCAGGTGGCTTTGGCGGCGGGAAAGAGACCGGTGCCAACCGCCAGCTCGAGGCTGCGGGTGGCGGGGGTGAACACCATCGCCTGTGCATTGATGCCCGGCATGTAGCTGGCGGTTAGCACCTGCCGCATCCAGGCTGCGTCGACAGTGGGACTCTGGTTCGGCTGCTGTCGAAGATGCATCCGACAGTGTGTTTGCAGACAGCGGCCGCGGACATCCGCAGGTTGATGCGCCTCGCGCTGACCATTGGTCGCCGTCAGCCAGCCGTCCACCGGATCATCGCGCTGCAGTCCCTTACCATCCTGCCAGACCACGGTGGCTGTGGTAGGATCGGCGAACAGTACGTAGTGACTGCTGCTCACCGGAACGGCGGCGAATTCCGCCACCGCCATCGCCAGCGTATCGGCATGCTGGAGGATATGCGCCAGGCGCAGACCGATTGGCTCGGCGCCGGGAAGCCGCGGGCCGGCGTGGTTCAGGAGGATGCATGCGACCACCCCGGCATCGTTCATGCCGCTGATGACTGCGGCCGAGCCCGGCCAGGTGATGGCGACATACGGTCGCACGCCGCGAGTACGGACGATTTCCATGACCGTGCCCGGCCCCAACTTTTTCGCCGGAAAGAAGTCCATGTTGCGGGCGACGCGCAGCGGTTGCGCGTCATGCGCTTCGCGCACCACGGCCGAGCATTGGACATCGACGAGGGCGTTGGCCTCGATCAAGGTCCGCGGTGCGACCTGGGCGGCGGTACCCAGGGCGGAGAGGCGCACGACATCGTCGGCAGCGATGGCCGCTACAGTGGCCTTGAAGTGCGCGGTGTGACGCGCTAGCAGCAGCCGAGGTTGATAGCCCATGAGTGCCAGCAGAGGCTTCACGCGGTCGTGAAAAAGTTTGCCTTCGGCGGTGCCGATCTCTTCGGCAGTACCGCTCACCAGCGCCAGGGGCAGCCCTTCGATGACGGTGAGTTGACCATGTTCGACAACTCGTGGTTTCCATTCCTGGGCACTGAGCCGCGTACCGCAGAGCACGCTTTCGAGCGCCACGGCGAGGAACGGCATGCGCGCAAGAATCGAGAGCAGGAGTTCGCGGATCATGATCGTTAGATAGCGAACGTTAACTATAAATCAATCCGAACCTGTCGGGACTAAAGCGTTTGGCGACACAGCTTGGCCTGGGCGATGAAGTAATTGATCGCCATGACATCGTCCTCGACGGTCAGGAAGAGGCTCGAAAGCCCGAGGATCTCGATCAATTTCAGGATCTTCTCCGGGGGCTTGATAAGCAGGACCTGCCCGCCGGTGGTGTTCGAAGCATGGAAGAAATCGACCACGGTACCGATCGCCGACGACGACATGAAGGTGCACTTGCTCAGGTCCACCACCGCCCGCTGGCCGGGGTAATCGCGGAAGATGTCGTGGATCCGTTGCGAGAACTCATCGGGGATGGGTTGCAGCAAGGTCCCCGTCAGGCGCAGGAACAGCACACCGGTGACGACCTCGATCCGTGTCGTGTAACGTAGATCCTGCGGAAGGACACATCTGCCCAACATGGCGTCGACTTCGCTCTGGCTGAGTTCCTTGGTCATGAACAACTATACCCGAGAAAAAACCCGCATGGAGCTTAATCCTCAAAAACGCAGTTGGCATCCACCGTATCGCCGTAAGTGTATGCCATGTCATCAGATCTACCCATTCTGCCGCCCCACCAATCTGGTGAGGCATTTTCCGCGTC
>JBIILZ010000115.1:0-11220 GCA_044338255.1 Planctomycetota bacterium
TCAGCTTACGAACGAGACTGCCGACAACTCGTCAGATCAGCGCAAAAACGCAGGCCTGGACGCTCGCGACCGCGCGAACGACTGGCACCATTTGGACACTTCGCAGGGGGTAAGTGAATGCCATTGGAAGCGGGCCCGTACCCGCCGGTCCGCCCCTACCGCAGCTGACGATCATCGAAAGATGATGTCGAAAGTGACGCTGGTCGCGAACCAGGAAAACGCAACTGATTGGCAGGTATCTGCCGCCGCCAGTGACGACCCTATTCCGCCGCTGCCACGGTCGGATCCATGCCCCCGAGGACCCTGAGGAAGGCTTGCCCGTAGTGCGCCAACTTGGATTCACCGACGCCTTTGATGGTGCGCATGGCAGCCAGATCCGCCGGCTGGGTGGCGGCCATCTGATGCAGGGTCGCATCATGGAAAATCATGTATGGGGCCACCTGATGACGCTCGGCCATCAGCCGGCGCAAGGTCCGCAGACGGTCGAAGATGACCTTGTCGGCCCCCTCCATGACCGGTGTCGAGGCGCTGCCTGCCGATCCACCGCTACGAGTCTTGCGCTGCGGTTTGGCCGCCTGCTGTTCACCGAGCCGAACCGTGCCGACGCCCTTGCACAGCGCGCGTCCGGCATCGGTCAGCCCGAGCAGCGCGTAATCGCCGTCCTCGACGATGGCGAGGTGCCCCTGCACCACCAGCTGATCGATCCACGCGCGGACTGTCGACTCGCTGACGTCCTTCAATAGGCCGAAGACCGTCAACCGGTCGTGGCCAGAACGCTGCGCACGTTCGATCTGTTTGTTGTCGAGATCGCCGCGCAGTACCGCCGCCACATAGGCCGCACCGAAGCGCCCGCCGAGACGCCACACGCCGCTGATGATCTTTTGCGCCGTCAACAAGGCCTCGTCGGCGGCGATCTCCTTGGTCTCGCCGAGACAGACATCGCAGGCACCGCAGTCCATACCATCGCGAGGCGCCATCGGATCGGGATAGGGCTGGCCGAAATGTTCGGTCAGCATGCGATGGCGACAGACTGGCGCGAGGGCGAACCTCCCGACCTCGGAGAGCTGCCGATTGAGTACCCGCGCCCGTTCGGGCGCCATGGCGCCATCCTTCTGCGCTAGGCTGCGATGGGTGACCAGATCGCCGGCCGAGAACAACAGGACGCATTCCGCGGGATCGCCGTCGCGACCGGCACGACCGGCCTCCTGCTGATAATGTTCGATCGACTTCGGGGCGTTGGCGTGAACCACGTAGCGCACATTGCTGCGATCGATGCCCATGCCGAAGGCGATGGTCGCCGCGACCACCGCGATGCGTTCATTGACGAAGTCGGACTGGATGCGCGCCCGTCGCTGCGGCTCCATGCCGGCATGATAGCCGGCGGCATTCACCCCGCGCTTGGCCAGGGTCTCAGCGATGCGCTCGACTTCCTTGCGCGTCTGCGCGTAGACGATGCCGCCGTCGTTGGCGTGGCGCTGCACGACCTCGATGATCTGCTTCATCTGGTCATGCCGCTGCAAGCAGCGATAGACCAGATTCGGGCGATCGACGTGGCCGACCAGACGCCGTGGATTGCGCAGGGCCAACTGGGTGCAGATATCGTCCTGCACCTGGGGCGTAGCGGTGGCCGTCAAGGCCATCCGCGGAATCTGCGGATGCGCCGCGAACCACTGCCCGAGCAGGCGGTACTCGGGGCGGAAATCATGACCCCAATGAGAGACGCAGTGGGCTTCATCGACCGCGAACAAGGCGATCCGGCTGGCGAGGCGGCCGAGGAGATCGCCCACCGCCAGGCGTTCGGGACTAACGTAGAGCAGGTCCAGCCGATCGGCGTCAAGCTCGCTGCGCACGCGGCGTTTCTCCTCCTCGCTGACGTTGGTATGCAGCGCTCCGGCGCGCAATCCGGCCTCGCGGGCGGCGGCGACCTGATCATCCATCAAGGCGATCAACGGACAGACCACCAGCACCAGGCCGGCACCGCAGGCGGCCGGCACCTGGTAGCATAGGCTCTTGCCGCCGCCAGTGGGGAGCACCACCAGGACATCCTGGCGCGTCAACGCGGCGTCGACGCAGTCCGCCTGCAAGGGACGGAAATCGTCATAGCCCCAGAATCGCCGCAACGCCTCGCGCGGCTGCAGGCGCTCACGGACCAGCGCCGGGGCGACGGCGCTGCCGGTGCGCAGATGGGCCATCGAGCGCACCGGAGTGAGCCCCGAGACATCCGGCAATTCCTCGGCGAAGTCGTCGTCGAAATCGCTCATCACGCACCGACCACTTTTTCGGAGACCACTTTTTCGGAGACCACGTTTTCGCCGACCGCTTTTTCGCCGACCACTTTTTCGGAGACCACTTTTTCTCCGACCACATGCTCGCGGACGCGGCGGATCGCCAACAGCGCCTGCTCGGTCTGGCGCTCGGCATTGAGCAGGGCATCGCTCAGCTCATCACCGACCAGGGCCGCGCGCAGATTACCCGCGGCGGTCCCCAGCAGGAGCTTGGCATCGCCAAGATCTTCCTTATCGCTGACGTTGAGGACCGGTTGACGGGGGGCGACCATGGCTGCGAGTGTGGATGCGGCTGCGTACGGGCAACATCGCGCCACCTGAGCCTGCCGCACTTGCGACCCGCGAACCAAATAAAAAAAACCGGCACCAAAAGTGCCGGTTTTTTATTTGGTGGAGGTAAGGAGATTCGAACTCCTGACCTGTTCATTGCGAACGAACCGCTCTACCAACTGAGCTATACCCCCACATTTTCGACCCCCACATTTTCGACCCCCACATTTTCGTACCCTGCTTGCGCAGTCCACGACGCCTCGGCTTGCGCTGATGCGGGCGGCAAGGTAGCGCAGGCTCCCGTCCTGTCCACTGCGGATCTGACTTGCCATCGCCGACTTGTAACGCAGCATCCGCACCCCGCTCGAGGAACCCGACCATGCCTGCTCAACGCACCCTTATCCTGCTCAAGCCCGACGCCCTCCAGCGCGGACTCGCCGGCGAAATCACCGCCCGCTTCGAGCGTAAAGGCTTGCGCATCGTCGGCATGAAACTGGTGATGCCGACCACCGAGCAGGCCACCAAGCACTACGCCGAACACGCCCAGCGTCCGTTCTTCCCAAGCTTGTTGGGCTTCATCACCTCCAGTCCGCTGGTGGCATTGTGCCTCGAAGGCGACTCGGCCGTAGCCGTCGCCCGCTCCCTCATCGGCGCCACCGATGCGCGCGCCGCCGCCCCCGGCACGATCCGCGGTGACTTCGGCCTGTCGAAGTCGAACAACCTGGTTCACGGCAGCGACTCGATCGAGTCCGCCGAACGCGAACTGGCGATCTGGTTCCCAGAAGGCCTCGTGTCCTGGAACAAGGTTGACACCGTCTGGGTTGAAGGTTGAGTTAGCTACCGCCGGTCAGCAATGACCGGCTACATTGGCCCGTGGTGTAACGGTAGCACAAGAGATTTTGGCTCTCTTTGTTTAGGTTCGAATCCTGACGGGCCAACCACCAAAAACCCCGCATTACTGCGGGGTTTTTCTATTTTTTAACTCAGAGTCAAAGGACTCTTTGCACCGCTCGGCGCACTTTTTTTCGGCGCGCTTTCGGCGCACTTTCGGCGCAACAGGAGTCTGTCGAAGAAAGGACCATGCGGCGGTGATTTTTGATGAACTCGCTTCACAAAGGCATCCGCTGACCAGCGGCGGGGCATCCCGAAACTGTCCTGCGTTTCCCGTAATAAATCACTGCTCGTTGGCTGTACGTGAATTGCAGCATCCGTCTGGCGATCTCTCGCGGGCTCCGCTGAACTGCGGGAAAATCCCATAGAAGTGTTGCGCACGCAACGTCTGAACCATAGTTCCTCCCCCTTATGCCTGTGCTGTCCTACCTCAGTCTCATCGCTGCCGTCATCTACGCCTTCGCGGTCGGCACCCTGGCGATTTATGCGCTGCACAGCCTCTGGCTGCTCGGGCGTTTCCTGCGTCACCGGCGTAGCGCCGCCGCTCTTGAAGCTTCCGAACTCGCCGTGCCCCTGCCCGCCGAACTGCCGCATGTCCTGGTGCAGATGCCGGTGTTCAATGAGCGCGATGTCGTGACCCGTCTGGTCGAGACCGTCGGCCGCCTGGCCTGGCCACTCGATCGGCTGCACCTGCAGCTGCTCGATGATTCCACCGACGACAGCGTGCAGATCGGCGCCGCTGCCTGCGCCCGCCTGCGCGCCCAGGGCATCGACTGCGTGCAGGTGTGCCGCCCGAATCGCTCGGGCTTCAAGGCCGGGGCCCTGGAATTCGGCATGCAGCAGAACGATGCGCCGTTCATCGCGATCTTCGATGCCGATTTCGTGCCCGAGCCCGACTTCCTGCTGCGCGCCATCCGCCCCTTGCTCGCCGATGAGGATCTCGCCCTGGTGCAGGGCCGCTGGGCGCACCTCAACCGTACCGAGAACGCTCTCACCCGCGCCCAGGCACTGGGCATCGATGGCCACTTCGCCGTCGAGCAGGGCGCCCGCGCGTGGTCCGGCCTGGCGATGAATTTCAACGGCACCTGCGGCATGTGGCGGCGCAGCGCGATCATCGCCGGCGGTGGCTGGGAACATGATACCCTGACCGAGGACATGGATCTCTCGTACCGCGTGCAGCTCTGCGGGTGGCGCTGCACCTATCGCCTGGGTCTGGCGGTTCCCGGCGAGATCCCCGCCAGCGTCAATGCCTGGCGCGCGCAGCAGTTCCGCTGGGCCAAGGGTTCGCTGCAGACAGCGATCAAGCTCCTGCCGCAGGTCTGGCGCTCGCGCTGGAGCCTGACCGAAAAAGTCGCGGCCTCGCTGCACATGACGCATTACCTGGTGCATCCGCTGATTTTACTGAGCCTGCTGATGGCGCCGCTGGCGCTCATCGCCGCCGCCTCGGTGCCCAAGGTCATTCTCGTGCTCGGCTTGGTGTGCTTCATCATCGGCGCCGCCACACCACCGATCACCTACCTCACCGCCCAGCTGGTGCTGCATGGCCTGCCCGGCCTGAAGCGCATGGCCCTGCTGCCGGCCCTCGCCGCTTTCGGCACCGGCATCGCCATCTCCAATGCCCGCGCCGCCTGGCAGGCGTTCACCGGCAAGGCCAGCCCCTTCGTGCGCACGCCCAAGGGCGGCGCGCTGGGCGCGAAGTCCGCGACCAGCAGCTACAAGGCGCGCACCGCCAGTGGCATCCCCGAGCTGTGCTGCGCCGCTTGGGCGGCACTGGCGCTGGTGGTCGGTTTCGAATTCCATCCCTGGTGGGTTAGCCCGCTGCTGTTCGTCTATTGCTCGGGCTTCCTGTGGATGGCCATCCAGACCATGCGCGAAGCGCGCGCCAGCGGCAGTAGCAAGGCCTGGTCGTGGTTGCCCAGCCTACTACGGCGACGCACAACGCGCAGTCCACGCCTCGACTCGCTGACCGCCCTCGAAGCACCGCAAGGGCAGTCGGTCTAAACCGGATTGCCGTCGCTCGCGCTCAGGCCTTCTTGCGCCGCAGGAAGGTCGTCCCCGCGATCCCGACATAGAGCCCGCCGCCGATGGTGACGGCGGTGGCGAGACGCACCAAGGCCATGCCCGAGCCCTGCCCGGGCGGCTGCGGCCACCACTGCAGCAAGGCTTCAACGGCGATGCCCATGACCGTCGCGGCGACCAGCGGTCGCAGCAGGCCGCGCCAATCAACCACGGAGCCCGCCCCGCGCTGGCGCAACAGGAAGAGGTAGGTCGTACAGCCGGCGATGGCGGCGATGGCGCTGGCCATGGCCAGTCCAGCTTCCTGCAAAGGCGTGCGAATCAGCAGCAGATTCAAAACCAGATTCAGGACGATGGTGCCGATGCTGACCAGCAGCGGGGTGCGCTGATCGAGATGAGCATGGAACGCGCGCACCAGCAGCTTGGCGATCGACACCGGCACCAACGACACCGCCAAGAAGCGCGTGACCAGGGTCGTACGCGCGACGGCCTCGGCACCGAAGCCGCCGGTCTGATAGATCGCCCGCACCAGGGGCTCGGCGCACACCAGCAGGCCGACCGCCGCCGGCAGCAGCCAGAAGGCCTGCAGACGCACGGCGGTGCGCAGCCCCTCTCCGGTCGCGGCCCAGCCCAGGCCGGCGCGCCGGGCCATCTCCGGGAAGGCGACGGTGGTCACGCCATGGCCGATGAGGGCCAGGGGGAACTGCAGCAGCCGATTGCCGAAATAGAGGAACTGCACCGGCCCAGCGCCGATTGCGAAGGCGTAGGCAATGAGGGTATCGAGCAAGGCGTTGATCTGGTACACCCCCGACGAGAGCAACGACGGCCCGAGGGCATTGCGGAAATCGCGATAGGCCGGGGTCGGCAGCAAGGACAAAGGCGGCATGCCGCCAGTGCGCGACAGAGCGAGAAAACTGAGCGCGGTCATCAGCATGCCGGCGACAAGCACGGCATACGGGGCCACTCGCACCTCTTGTTCGGGCGAGAGCCAGATGGTCGAGATCATGCAGAGGTTGAGCAGCACCGGGCAGGCGGCCGCAACCCAGAAATGGCGACGCACGTTGAGCATGCCGCCAGCCAGGGCGGTGACGCAGATGAAGACCACGAAGGGCACCATCGGCGCCGTCAGCGAGGCGACCAGGACCACGCGCGCGTGCAAGTCGCCCCAGGCGAGAATCGCACTGCAAGCGGCCAGGCCGATGAGCGCAATCAGCGACAACAACAAAGTCAGGCGCCCCAGGACCAGGCCGGCAAACTGCTCGGCGGCCTGCGGATCGCTTTCCTTCAGCCGCGCATAACGCGGGATGAAAGCCGTGCTCAGCGCTCCCTCGCCAAAGAGATTGCGCAAGAGATTGGGCAGTTGAAAAGCGGTGAGAAAAGCGTCGAGCAGTGGCGAGCCGCCGGCGATACCCGCCCACAGGCGATCGCGAACCAGCCCGAGAATCCGGCTGGCGAGGGTCCAGGCGCTGACCGTCAGCGCCTTACGCGCGAGTTGCCGTGGCTGCATCAGCGCGCAAGGGTCGCGGCCAGGAACAGGTACTTGAGATCGTTGTCCTGGAGCTCGCCACGGATTCCAATCCACGCCCCGGGCTTATAGGCGAGATCATCGACACCCACCGAGAAGCTCACGCGTTCCCAGATGGTGTAGTCGAAGGTCGCACGCAGGCGGACGTCACCCGGCTCGTAACGGCGATCGGTGAGTTCGCGGGTGTTCTGCTTCTGGCGGATCTGGGTATTGAGGGCCAGATTCTTGGTGAAATTCCACCACAGGCGGCCGCCAGCGCGGCTTTCAAGCAGACCGGCAGAGGCGCCCAGGCGGTAGAACTGCTGTTCGTCATCACGGAACCAGCGGTAGCCGACCTGCAGATTGAAATCGACATTGAGCTTGTCGGGATCGTCGGTCTGAATGTCGCTGCGATCACCGGCGGTACGGTAGACCACCCCGACTTCATAGAACTTCCACGGCCGCGGTTCGAGGCGCATATAGGCCTCGCCGATGGTCACGCCGGAATCGAGATTGTTGCCCACCGTCAGGCCGCCGATGAACTTGAGCTCGGAGAATCCCTGCGTCAGCGGCTTCACTTCCTCGAGGCGCTGGTTGGCATTGTCGAGCATCGTCTCGGCCTTGGTGTGCAGGGTGTCCTCGAACACCAGCTTGCCGACGGTACCCTGGCCGCTGGCAATCTGCTCGCTGATAACCCCGGCATTGTCGATGGTCTTCTTGAGGTTGGGCCGGTTCTCGGCCACCGCCTCCTCGATCTGCCCGGCCGCTCCGGCGACCTTGCCGCCGGCACGGGTGAAGGTCTCGAGCACGATGCGGATCTGTTCGCGGTTGTCGGCGACGACCTCGCCGATGCGCTCGGCGACCGTGCGCACATTGAGGATGGCGGCGCGGATGTTGTCGCGGTTCTCGTTGACCGTGCCGTCGATCGAACCGGCGGCGTCGCCGATGTTCTTGATCGTGAGCTTGAGCTGGTCGCGGTTTTCCTGCACCGCGTCGCGGACTTCCGTCGACATCTCGCCGAAGGCCTGCATGCCTTCGCGCAAGGCGACGATGGCCTTCTGGATCTCGGCGCGATTCTCCTCGACGAGCTTGTGCACCGAGGCGACGGCTTCATCGACGCCCACCGGCTCGGCGCCGGTGGCGACCTTGGTACCTTCGGGCGTGATCGGCGCGCCGGTACTCGATTGGATCTCGAGCTCGGCGCCGCCGAGGATGCCCTGACGGATCAGGTACTTCGTCTGCTCATCGACCAGCACCGCGCGCTTGCGGATAGCTTCGATGGAGAAGATCACCGAGACCGCCGCCGTGCCATTGGCCTGCAGCACCGGCTCGACCGCCGACACCGAGCCCACACGCACCCCGTTGTAGGTCACCGGGTCGCCGGCCTTGAGGCGCTGCACGCGCGGAAAAGTCACGCTGTAGTCGCCTCGTTGCCGCAGCGACGGGGTGATGAAAACCGTGAAGGTGAGGATCAGGGCGACCACCACCAGGAAGAGCATACCGACTTTCAGCTCTGAGGTCATGACGCGTGCCCTTGCAGAAATGCTTCAGTAAGCGGGCCCTGCGTCGAGCCGGTGAGCAGCTGCTGGACCACCGGATTGGGACTGGCGCGAAAGACTTCTTTGGAACCTATGGCGATGATGCGGCCTTTGTAGAGCATGGCGATGCGATCGGCGATCTTGAAGGCCGCCTCGATGTCGTGGGTGATGACGACGCTGGTGACACCCAGGCGCCGCTGCAGATCCAAGGTCAGTTCATTGACCCCGCTCACGGTCACCGGATCGAGGCCGGTGGTCGGCTCATCATAAAGGATCAGTTCCGGCTCGTGAACGATGGCGCGGGCGATGCCCACGCGCTTGCGCATGCCGCCCGAGAGCGCCGCCGGCTTGAGATGCAGGATCTCACCTGCCGGTAGATAGACCTTCTGCAGGGCGACGACGACCCGGTTGTAGACCTCTTGAGCCGGCAGGCGCTGGACCTCGACCAGGGGCAGGCCGACATTCTCGAGCACGGTCAGCGAATTGAGCAGAGCCGCACCCTGGAAGACCACGCCGAGGTGGTTCCGGTAGGCTTCGAGCTGCTCTTCGGTGGCGCGATCGAGGCGCACATCCAGGCCCGAGAAATGCACGTGGATCGAACCTTCGTCGGGGCGCAGCATACCCATGAGATGGCGCAGCAAGGTGGTCTTGCCCGAGCCGGAACCGCCGATGATCACCAGCGTCTCGCCACGCAGGACATCGAGATCGATACCGCGGAGGATGTGCCGCCGGCCGAAGCTCTTGTCGAGTTCACGGATCTGGAACAGCACCTCCTTGCCGGCGGGAACCGGATCGAGGGGCGCCGAGGCCTCCATCTGTTCACGGGACATGGTATTCATTCGACCGCCGGCTTAAGGATCTGTTGGACGAAACCGGTCATAATCAGATTGGCGATGAGGACGCAGACCACTGCCGAGACCACGGTCTGATTGGTCGAGCGGCCGACGCCCTCGGCTCCGTCGGTGGTGTGCAGGCCGCGATCGCAAGCGATGGTCGCGATCAAGGCCCCGAAGACCATCGACTTGACCAAGCCGGAATAGAAATCGACGTTGCCGAGAATCCCACGCGCCGATTCGAGGAATTCCTCTGGCGGACGGTTGAAGACCTGGGCCGCCACCAGCCCGCCGCCGAACATCCCGACATAGTCGGCGATGACCGTGAGCAGGGGCATGGCGACGATCAGCGCCAGCATCCGCGGCAGGACCAGGAAGCGCACCGGGTTGATGTTCATGACGTGGAGGGCGTCGATCTCTTCGTTGACGGCCATGGTGCCGAGTTCGGCGGCCATCGCCGCGCCGACGCGCGAGAGCATGATGATCGCCGCCCAGATCGGACCGAACTCGCGCACGAAAGTAGCGCCGATGATCGCGCCGAGATTCGCCTGGGCGCCGAACTTCGCCAATTCCGAGCCGGTCTGCAGCGCCATGATCATGCCGGTGAGAAAGGCGATCAGGGCCAAGACAAAGATGCTGCCGATGCCGCAGATCTCGATCTGACGGAAGAGCTGGGGCACGACCCGGCCGGTCTGCGGCAGCTGATGCATGCAATCGAGGAACAGCAGCACGGCCCGGCCGCCAACGCTCGCGCGTTGCATCGCCGAACGGCCGAAGCTCTCGACGACCTTGGCCCCGGTGCCGTGCTCGACGCGCTGGAAGATGGTAGTTTTTCGGTTCATTCCAGATCCATGCCGACGAGAGCGCAGGCAAGCAGAGTTTTCGCGTCGCAGATCAGACCCTGGCGACGCAGATGGGGCAGATCCGCAAGCGCGACGATTTCGCGCGCCACCAGTTCACCGTGCTCCGGCGCCGGGGGAACTTCGCTCAGACCGTAGGCGCGATAGAGGATGACCTCCTCATCGGAGACCCCGATGGCGGCAAAGAAGCGCATGAATTCCACGAGGCGAGCGGCCTCGAGGCCAGCTTCTTCGCGCAATTCGCGGCCGGCGGTGACGTGCGGCGGCTCGCCGGGCACGCGCGTGCCGGCGGGGATCTCCAAGGTCCAACGACGAACCGGATAGCGGAACTGCCGCACCAGCAGGAGATGAGCGGGGTCGGGTTGAGCGAGCACCGCCACCGCTCCTGGATGGTGGATGACTGGCCGCACCACCGGGCCGTCAACCGTTGCAAACGACTCGGCGGCGAGCGCGAAACGCGACGACGACCACAACGAGCGGGAACCGGTAAGGACGGGGTCGACCACGGGCCGCCACCATAGATGGCGAACGCGGATAGGCCAGCATGTCTGATGGCCGACAACTCGGCCGGAAATTAGGGGGATGGAGGTTAAGAGCTGGGGGCTTTAGGCTTCCACTTACCAGGGACCAGGGAACAGGGACCAGGGAACAGGGAACAGGGACAAGAGCGCATGCAGCAAATCGCTGCAAGATCTTCTTCATCCCCTCAATGGCCAGAGACCGATTGAGATAACGGCAATCCGCCCCTGGATAGGGGTAGGGACGGCCCCTACGGGCCGCCCCTCCCTCCGAACCGTACGGGCGGTTTTCCCGCATACGGCTCTCCGGTCATCGGGTTCCCGTGTAGGGGTTAAGATATCCGACATGGGCTCGTTCCAGTGAGAAGAGCTCATGTTGGTCGAAGAAGGCATTGGGCCAGATACGGTGGGCTTCTCCGCCGCCCCATCGCACGCGTCCACGACGGCGGGAGAGGATGCTGCGCAGGCGTCTGCGCAGCATCTTATCGAGCTGAATGTGGATGCT
>JBIILZ010000116.1:0-11216 GCA_044338255.1 Planctomycetota bacterium
GACCGGCACACCTGCACCATAGCCAAACCTGATCAGACCGCTACACCAACCCCAACAACTGGCCAGAGTATTGAGACTGGACCGGCCAAGGTTTTGAGACTCCACATCATTAGCCCAGGGTAACGCCCTGGGTTGAGGAAAATCATGAAAAAGCCCTGTAGGGGCGCCTCAAATGACATCTCTCGCAGGTTCGGTCGCCCCTTCAGGACTCGTAGAGAGTGGTGCAATGAGTTCCAGGGCGTTGCCCTGGGCTAACATTGGATCGGGCCGTTGGCCCTGGGCGGGAATGAGCCTTAACTGAACGCCATTAGGACCAGGGACCAGGGACCAGGGACCAGTGACCAGGGACCAGAGACCAGAGACCAGGGGCCAGGGACCAGAGACCAGGGACCAGTGACCAGCACCCACCGCCCTATCCAATCAGCCCTCGCCTATCCGAACCGCAGTCGCGCCTCGGCTCCGCCCTCTGGATGATTCGTCACTTGGCATTCGCCGCCATGCAAGTGCGTTACCAAGATTGCGAACGCCAGTCCCAGGCCGCTACCTTTGCGACCATTGCCTGGACGCGGCAGGGAGAAGAAACGTTCTCCCAAACGTGCCAGTGCGAAATCGGGAATGCCCGGGCCGTGATCGCGGACACACACCCGCTTGGCAGCGATGGTGATCTGCACCTCGTTGCCGGAGGGCGAGAATTCAATGGCGTTGCGTAGTACATTTTCCAACGCCTGACGCACCAGGAAGCGTTCTCCTTGCACCTGGCCGATGCCACTGAGCGCAAAGCTGACGCGCTGCTGTGCGGCCTGCGCGGCGAGGTTGCCGAGGATCTCGTGGATGAGTTCGACCAGGTCGATGGCGCTCACCTCGGCGAGGGTTTCGCGGCGTTCGAGAGCCGCCTGCGCCAGCAAGCGATCGACCAGATCGTGCAGCCGGGCGCTTTCGCTGAGCAGATTGGCGAGGAAGCGCGTGCGCTCGGCCGGCGGCGATTTCAATTCGTGAGTCAGTGTCTGCACATAATCGACGACATAGCTGCGCCCGTCGAGTTCATGACGCAGGTCCTGGAGGGCATCACCGAGAGCGGCGATGTCGCCTTTGCCCAGTTCCGGCAAGGGCTCACGCGCGCCGGCAGCGGCGCGACGGACATGCGCGGTCAAGCGCGCCAGCGGTTGGGTGATCCAGGCCGTGATCAGCAAGGCCAGGCCGGCCATCATCGCCGTGGCGATCAACGCCGATGCTGCCAATTGCAGGCGAGCGGCGCTGGCCACGGCGGCAAACGCATTATCCGGAGCCGCGACGGTGAGTACGCCGATCAGCTCGTCGCCATGGCGCACCGGTGCCGCCACATGCAGCCAGATGCTGTGCGGATCGTGCGGGTCAGAGCGCGAGGCACGTGCGCCATAGGCGCCATGCAGGGTGCGTAAGACGTCGTTCCATTGGCTGTTGTCGCGCCCGACCGTGGCTGGTTGGGCCGAATCATAGAGCACGATGCCGTGGCGATCGGTCAGCGAGACCTCCAAGGCGATGCGCTCTTTGAGCGTTCCGGAGATGTCGGCTGAGAGCGGCTGGGCATGGGCGGCGGTCCACGCCGCGCTGAGCACGCGGATGTCGGGTTCACTGCCGGGCGAGGCCGCCGCCACCTGCGCCGCGAGGACGCTGGCGGTATCGACCAGTGATGCTTCCAGGGCCTGCCACCAGCGCGGGCGCAGCTGTTCGCTTTGCCACCAGGTCAGCCACGCCATGCCCAGGCACAGCACGCCGGCGGTGGTCAGCACCAGTCGGCGACGTAATGACCACGGTCGCGGCCAGGTGCCAAGCCATGTTTTGCCCCAGCTCACGGCCAACGTTCGATCAGCGCGTAGCCCTCGCCGCGCACGGTGGTGATGGCGTCGATCTCGGGACGGATGCGGCGTAGCGCGGCGCGCAAGGATTTGATGTGGCTGTCGATGATCCGATCAAAGGCGGCGGAGGGGTCATCCCACGCCAGATCGAGCAGCTGGGCGCGACTGAACACCCGCCCCGGCTGTTCGGCGAGGACGGTGAGCAGGCGCAGTTCTTGTTTCGAGAGGTCCAGCGGCTGGCCATCGAGCAAGGCGATCTTGCGCGTCAGGTCGATGCTCAAAGGCGAGGTGCTGGGCGTGGCCGTGGCCGTCAGAGCCGCACGGCGCAAGATGGCTTTGACCCGCGCCGCTACTTCGCGTGGGCTGAACGGCTTGGTGACGTAATCGTCAGCGCCGATTTCAAGTCCCACCACGCGATCGATCTCATCGGCACGGGCGGTCAGGAACAGCACCGGCACGTGTGAGGAGCGGCGCAGCTCGCGGCAGAAATCGAAACCGTTGCCGTCGGGCAACCCGACGTCGAGCACGATCAGCTGCAGCTCAGTGGTCAGTGCGGCGCGTGCCGCCTGCAAGGTGGCGGCGGTGCGCACGACGAAGCCCTCGGTCGCCAGGACATAGACCAGGCTGTCGCAGATCGCCGGCTCGTCTTCAACCACCAGGATGTTTGCTGCCATGTCAGAGCGTGGCGCGGGTCTCCGGGAAAATCCACTCCTCGCTGGTCCGCGTTCAGATGGCGACCTGGATCACGCCGGCGTTGACCCTGACCTGGTACACTGGCACGGATACGGTCGGATCGTCGAGGCACTGCCCGCTGCGCAGATCGTAGCTCTGCTTGTATAACGGCGAGGCGATCTTGGGGATGTCGCCCTTGGTGCCGACGATGCCACGGGCCATGACCATGGCCTTGCCGATGGGGTCCCAGTTCGACAGCGCGTGCAGTGATTCGTTACCGACGCGGGTGACTACCCGTACGACCGCGATCTGGCGCAGGCCGATGAGGGCCGAGACCCCGGTGTTGGGGACGATGTCGTTGAGCGCGCAGATGTCATGCCAGGTGACGGCGCTGGCCGGAGAAGTCGAGGTGCTCATGGGATCAGACCTTCATCAGGGTGTCGAGATTGGCGGCCTTCTCTTCGAAGAATGCCGGACGGATCTGGCCGCGTTCCTCGACCATGACGATGGTCGGATCGGCCAGCGGGCTGTTGACGAAGGCGCGGAACTGCTTGCGCTTTTCTGGGCTTTCGATGGCCGTGCGCCATTCGTCCTGATAGGCGTCGACGACGTGCTGCATCTCGGCTTCGAGTTCGCCGCAGATGCCGAGCTTGTCGTCGATCAGGACTTCCTTGAGGTAGTCGATGCCGCCTTCGAGCTTGTTGAACCACGGAGCGGTGCGCTCCAGGCGATCGGCGGTGCGGATGTAGAACATCAGGAAGCGATCGATGAGGGCCATGCAGGCGGTCTCATCGAGATCCGCCGCCAGCAGCTGAGCGTGCTGCGGCTTCATGCCGCCATTGCCGCAGACGTACAGATTGTAGCCGTTCTCGGTGGCGATGATGCCGAAGTCCTTGCCCTGCGCCTCCGCGCATTCGCGGGCGCAGCCCGAGACTCCGCCCTTGAGCTTGTGCGGCGAGCGCAGGCCCTTGTAGCGGTTCTCGATCTTGATCGCGAAGCCCACCGAGTCCTGCACGCCATAGCGGCACCACGTCGAACCGACGCAGGATTTCACCGTACGCAGGGCCTTGCCGTAGGCATGGCCCGACTCGAAGCCGACCTGCAGCAGTTCCTCCCAGATCAGCGGCAGCTGTTCGACGCGCGCTCCGAAGAGGTCGACGCGCTGGCCGCCGGTGATCTTCGAGTAGAGATTGTACTTCTTGGCCACCGTGCCGAGGCAGATGAGCTGATCGGCGGTGATCTCGCCGCCGGGCACGCGCGGTACCACCGAATAGGTCCCGTCGCGCTGCATGTTGGCGAGGAAGCGGTCGTTGGTGTCCTGCAGCGGCGCGTGTTTCTTTTCGAGGACGTGTTCGTTCCAGGTGCTGGCGAGGATGCTGCCGATGGCCGGCTTGCAGATCTCGCAGCCTTCGCCGGTGCCGTGCGCGTGCAGCAGTGCATCGAAAGTCTTGATCTTGCCCAGGCGGACCAGGCTGGCGAGCTCTTGCCGTGAATAGGCGAAATGTTCGCAAACGTGGTTGGTGACGGTGATGCCCTTCTTCTTGAGCGTGTCCTTGAGCAGATCCTTGATCAGCGAGACGCACGAGCCGCAGCCGGTGCCGGCCTTGGTGCAGCTCTTCACGTCGCTGACTTCGCGCAATTCCTGGCTGTCGATGGCGCCGCAGATGGTGCCCTTGGTGACATTGTGGCACGAGCAGATGGTCGCCGCATCGGGCAGGCTCTCGACGCCCATGCCGGCGGGCTTGGCGCCGCTACGCGTGGGCAGGATCAGGTCTTCGGGATTCGCCGGCATGGCGACCTTGTTGAGCATGAACTGATGCAGCGTGCCATAGGCCGAGGTGTCGCCGACCAGGACGCCGCCGAGCAAGGTTTTACGATCAGCCGACATCACCAGCTTGCGATAGACTTCGGCGTTGGAGTCAGTGAAGCTGGCGACGTGGCAGCCGGGGGTGCTGCCCATGGCATCGCCGAATGAGCCGACATCGACGCCCATCAACTTGAGCTTGGTGCTCATGTCGAAGCCGGTGAAGCGCGCGCCTTCGGCTTTCCCACCGAACCCACCGAAAGAGGCGGTGATGGTGTCGACGGCGACCGTCGCCATGTGATAGCCGGGAGCAACTAGGCCGTAGATGAATTTCTTGTACACCGCGACCTCGCCGATGGCGAGGATGTCGGGATCGCTGGTGACGCAGTGCTCGTCGACATTGATGCCGCCGCGTTCGCCCATCACCAGGCCGGTCGACTTGCCGAGCTCATCGCGCGGACGGATGCCGGCGCTGAATACGATCATGTCGGTCTTGAGTTCGCTCTTGTCGGCGAAGGTCATCTTGTCGATGCGGCCTTCGGCGGTCTTGACGATCTCGGAGGTGTTCTTGTTGAGATGGACCTTCACGCCCATCGACTCGATCTTGCGCTTGAGGATCGCGCCGCCGCCATCATCGACCTGCACCGTCATCAAGCGCGGAGCGAATTCGACGACGTGGGTCTCAAGGCCCATGTTCTTGAGCGCGCTGGCGCATTCGAGGCCGAGCAGACCGCCGCCGATGACCACGCCGACTTTCGACGACGCGGCATGGTTCTGCATGCCGATCAGGTCTTCGATGGTGCGATAGACGAAGCAGCCGGTGGCATCGCGACCGGTGACCGGCGGCACGAAGGGGAACGAGCCGGTGGCCAGTACCAGCTTGTCGTACGCGATCACGACGCCCTTGGCGCTGGTGACGGTCTTGGCCGCCTTGTCGATGCTCGCGACCTTGTCGCCGAGGTGCACGGTGATGCCGTTTTCGGCGTAATAGGTCGGCTTGGGCAGCAGCGACAGATCCTCGGCGGTCTTGCCGGCGAAGAACGATGACAGGTAGACGCGGTCGTAGGCCAGACGCGGCTCCTCGCAAAAGGTCACGACGTTCCAGTTCAGATGCTCACCGCGACTGATCATCGTCTCGATGAACTTGTGGCCGACCATGCCGTTGCCGACCACTACCACTGTTTTGCTGTTCATGACCGCTCCTGGTTGAAGGAGTCATGGCGCCGGTCATGCCAGCCGATCAGTGGTACAATTTGTAGCGATTCAGCGCCTGCGACCCGGCTTCCGAGCCCCGATTTGTTTCTTAGGGCGCGATTGATCATTTATTGAGCGAAACCCCCACGTGCACGTATGGGGTCATCGCTGTAGATGCATGTCGGACAGTAATTTACAGCATCGCGCCTGAGTGCAAATCTTATTTAAACTAGGCCATTCCCCTATTCGCATTATGGACTGCAATTACCTACGAACGTGCGCCTCTCAGAGTTCAGCGCCAGCGTCGGTCAAACCAGGCTCCGTCGACGCCATGCGAGGGCCAGGCTGGCAAGGATGATGGCAACTCCCCCACCGCCGCCGCATCCGCCGCCGCCACTGCCACTGCCACTGCCACTGCCACTGCCACTGCCGCTGCCGCCGCCACTGCTGGCTGGCGCCTCGCCGGTGGTCGTGCCGAGCGGCCGGACGATGACGCGGACGGGGCTGCTGATCACCGACGGGGCGGGCAGGTAGTACGCGTTCCCGGCCTGCGTCGTGGTCACGTACAGGCTCCCGACGGCGACCGCGGTCAGGCGATTGCCGACGACGATGGCGATGGTTGGATCGCTGCTCGCAAAAGTCAGCGCCAAGCCCGAGGTACTCGTACCGGCGAGGGTCAGTCCATCGCCGATGAAGACTTCCGTGGCCCCGCCGCCATTGATTTGAAAGGTGTTGGTCTGGGCCACCGGATTGGTGACCAGCAACGACTGCGTCACCGGCGTGGCGACGGCATTCGTGGCATTACCCGGCTGGGTGGCGGTGATGTCGACCGTGCCCACCGCCACCGCCGTGACCTCACCGGTGGCGTTGTTCACCGTCGCCACGGCGGTGTTGCTCGACGTATAGATGATCGGCAACCCCGACGAGGCGCTCGCGCCCAGTGTTCGGGTCGGATGCTGCAGCGGCAGATAAGCCAGCGGCGGGAAGGTGATGGTCTGCGGCAGTTGCGGCTGGGGAGTGATGGTCAGGCTGGCATCCGCTCCAAAGCTGACGAGATACAGCGGATTCCCCGGGAAACTGACGGTCAGCGGATAGCTGCCCACCGGGGTGGTGAGATCGGCCGTGGTCCCGCTGCCGCCATAGGTCGGCGTGCCGAGCATCGCCGGCAGATCGCCATTGACCAGACTGCTGACGGTGAAGACATTGGGCGGTTTAACCTGGCCGACATAGCGCGCCTGATTAGTGACAGTGACGACTATGGACTTGGCGTTGATGGTGCCCAAGGCCACGGTCGCCGAGCCCGCCAGGTTGCTGCTGGTGGCGGCAGCGACCGCCGTCACCGAGGCGCTGCCGAGGCCGACGATGGTGGCGATGGCACCGCTGTTAGTGATCGCCACCACCGCCGCATCGCTGCTGCTCCAGGTGATGGCCGCGGTCGGTGTCGCCGACGCTAGCAGGACATCGCCGTAGGTGAACCCGCCCGGAGGTACGGAAATGTCGACGATCGCCGGCGTGGTAATGATGATCGCTGGCAGGCTTACCGCTGGGGCCGCGCCGAAGAGTCCGCTCGCCGCCGCCTGGGCGGTGATGATGATGGTTTCGCTGACCGGGACAGGATGCAGCTGAGCGCGAACGCCCGGGGCGGGGCTGGGGATGATGGTCGAGGCTGCCGCTCCACCGCCGACCAGGGCCACCGTGTAGGTGACATAGGAAAGGCTGCTGTCGGCATCCGAGAGCGCCGTGAGATCAATGTTGGCGCCGTTCACTTCCTGCATGCCGATGCTCTGCGTCCAGGTGATGGTCTGGAGTTGCGGAATCACGGTCACCAGGCTGCTGGTCACTGGCGTGGCCGGGAAGAAATTGCGGTCTCCGGCCTGCGTGGCGGTGATCGTCGCGGAGCCGAGGGCCAGGGCGGTGACATGCGTCCCGACGATGCCGAGCACCGTCGGATCACTGGCGGTGTAAGTCAGCGGCAAGCCCGAGGTACTGCTGCCTGCGAGGTCGAAGCCACTGGCGATGATCTGCGACCACGGCGCCCCGCCATTGGGCTGGAATGAGATCGTCTGCGGCTGCGGATCGATGACGACCAGCGTCTGCGCCACCGCGGTCGCCGCCGCATAGGTCGCATCGCCGGCCTGGGTGGCGGTGATGATGGTCGAGCCCACGGCGACGGCGGTGACCGTGCCGGTGGCATTGTTCACCGTCGCCACCGCCGGATTGCTCGAGGCGTAGGTGATCGCCAAGCCTGCCGACGCGCTCGCCCCCAGGACGCGCGTCGGCGCGCTCAAGAGCAGGTCGGCGAGCGCCGCAAAGGTGATGGTCTGCGGCTGCAGAATGGTGAGGTTTGCCGCCGCGCCGAAAGTGATGTGGTATTTCGCGATGGCCGGAAAGCTGACCGTCAGCGGGTAGATGCCGGCAGGAGTGGTGCCATCCGCCGTGGTCCCGCTGCCGGCATAGGTCGGGGTGCCCAAGCTCGCGGCCGTGTCGCCGACCACCAGCCCACTGACCGTAAAGCTGTTTATCGGGTTGGCGGCACCCACCGCTCGCGATTGATTGCTGACCGTGACGATGACGGTCTTGGGATTGATCGTGCCCAGGGCCAGGGTTGCCGAACCGGCGGCATTGCTGTTGGTGGCGGCGGCGATGGCGGTCACCGACGCGCTGCCGACGCCGATGATCTTCGCCGTCGTTCCGCCGTTGGTGATCCCCACCACCAAAGAATTGGTGGTGCTCCAGGTGATCCCCGTGCTCGGCGTTGCCGTCGCCGCCAACACATCCCCATAGGTGAAGCCGCCGATCGGAGTGGTGATCGCCACCGTCGCCGGATCGGCGATGAGGAAGGGCGCCGAGCTGACCGGCATGGCGTCATCATAGCTGCCAGTGCGCGCGGCACGGGCGGTGACGACGATGGTCTCGCTGGTGGAGCCAGGATGGAGCTGGGCGCGCACTCCCGGCCCGCTACTGGGAATGATGGTCGAGCTGGCCACGCCGCCGCTGGCATCGGACATCGCCGTGAGGGCGAGGTTAGCGCCATTGACCGCCTGCAGGCCGAGGGTCTGCGGCCAGGTGATGGTCTGCAGATCGAGGGCGAAAGAGAAGCCGTACGAGCGCGAGGCGAGCACGAAATCGTTGATGAAATCAGCGCTCCCGAGAAAGCTCGTGAAATTGCCGACGATATTCGACTGCACCAGGTTCAGCAGCGAGAAGGCATCGCCCCGGGAGGGGAAATAGCTGTTGGAGCGGAGCAGGCTCAAGGTCCCGCCAAGGTGCACAGAATAGGGGAAGAAGATCGCGCTCAGCCCGCTGCCATTGAGGGTCCAGTTGAGACGGCCGCCGGCGCTCTGGATCAGGTCGCAATAGCCATTGCTGTCATAGAGGATGTTGGCGCCGCCGCCGATTCCGCAGTTGGTATCGGTCGTCGCCGATCCGCTGGCACCGCGGGTGGTCGCGTTGGCGGTAACGGTGATCGTCCGGGCAACGGGAGTCGCCGCCGCATAGGTGGCGTTGCCGACCTGCGTCGCGGTGACGGTCGTGGTGCCGATGGCCAGCGCGGTCAGGAGATTGCCGCCGCTCAGGCTGGCGATGCCCGGGTCGCTCGACGCATAGGTCACGGTCAGACCGGAGTCGCTGGTACCGTTCAAGGTGAGCGTGGCACCGATCTGCATCGAGGTGGCCACGCCGCTCGTGAGTGGAAAAGGGATGCTCTGCGCACTCTGGGTGACGATCAGGCGCCGCGTGATGCTGAGGGCGAAGGCCCACGTGGCGTCTCCCGCCTGGGTGGCGGTGATATCGACCGTCCCCGGCGCGACCGCGGTGACCTTGCCTGTGGTGTTATTCACCGTTGCCACGCTGATATTGCTGGAAATGTAGTAGATCGGCAGATCCGACGAAGCCGTCGCTCCCAGGGCGCGCGTAGGAGCGCCCAGCGCAAGATCGGCGAGGGCGGGGAAGGTGATGGTCTGCGGCAGGAGATTCGTCACCGGCAGGATCGTCAGCTTCCCTGGAGTGATCGGGGCGATCTGGTAGTTCGCATTGGCCTGGGAGAAGCTCAAGGTGATATCATAATCGCCGGCCGGCTCTGACGGACCGGCGGTGACACCGGGGCCAGTGAAGATCGGGTTCCCCAGTATGGCCGGCGGATCCCCGGGCAGGAGGCCGCTGACGATGGAGGTATTCACGGGATTGACGGCGCCGAAGGTGCATATCTGGTTGGCGATGGTGACCGTCACCGGGGTGATCGTCTGGGTGCCGCTGGCGGTGAAGGCATAGCGACGCGCGGCGGAGTTGGAGGTGAAATCAGCAGTGCCTGATAAGGTCGCGAAAACGCTCCTGATGTCGGACAGCACCTGGTCCAATAGGGTGATCGACTGACCGGCGTCGAAGGTGACGCTGCTCGGGCGGAGCAAATACAGGGCGCCGCCCAGCAGCACGGAGGAGGGCTTGAGGAAGACGCTCAGCCCAGCCCCATTGATGTTCTAGTAGAGGTGCCCGCTCGGACCTTGCGTGAAGCCGGAAGAGGCATTTTCATCATAGGTCACCGTCGCTTGGCTGCCGAGGTTCAGGGTGCCGTTATTATTGAGCTGGAGACCCTTGTTGAGGTACAGGACCGTGCCGGCGGCGAGGCTGAGCGTGGCGTTCGCGGCGACAGTGACGGTCGCCGATGGACTCACCGACGTTCCATCGGAGTTGTTCTCCTGATCAATGGTCAGGGTCGGGGTCGGGCCGGCGACGGTCATCTCACCATTGATGGTCATGCCGGTGGTGAGGGTCAGTTGAATGGAATCGGACGCCGTTTCGCTGGTGAATTGCAGAGCACCGCTGACGGTCAGCGAATTTGTGGCGATGGACATCGGCGTGGAGGTGAGCAGCACGGTAACGGTCTTGCCCGCGCCGATGGTCACATCTTCGGACAGCAATGGCGCATGGCCGAGGGACCAGTTGCTGTCGAGATTCCAATCCCCCGAGGTCGGAACGAAATCGTTATCGTTCATGGCGCCCCAGGTCATGCCCATGGCGAGCATGAGGACGCAGAGGCAACGCACGCACATCGACCAGGAAGTAGAAGTCATCTGAGGTTCCGATAAACAGGGGCCGGTTGACTGTGTCCCCCAAAGACTGCCTGGAAACGGCATGGGTCGCACCGCTGCAGGGAGCCGGATGACGCAGCCTGGACACCCCATGCGAGTATTCCGGCACGGCCGCAGCGGCGCGGCTCGCGCGGCATCGGCGCTGGCGCCGCTGCCGCCATAGGTCGGCGTGCCAAGCGTAGCGGTACTGTCGCCGCTGACGAGCCCGCTGACGGTGAAGGAATTGGCCGGATTGGCGACACCCACGACGCGGGTCTGGTTGTCGACAGTCACCGTGATGGCCTTGGGATTGATGGTCCCCAGGTCGAGGGTTGCCGTACCGCTGGGGGCGCTGCCGGCCGCTGATGTGGCGGTCACCGAGGCGCTACCGACGCCGATGATGGTGGCGGTCGCACCGCTGTTGGTGAGGGCGACGACGGCGGAGTCGTAACTGCTCAGGCAGGTCAGTGGCCGAGTCGACTTTTTAGCTGGGTTCTGGCTCCCGAGTGGTTAGGATCCCGTCATGCCCGTGGTCACGGTTCAAGGTCGGCAGTTGGACGAGGTGGCCCTGGCCGAGATCCAGGTCGTCGTCGACAGCAATCCATCATGGTCTCGTTGGCGGATCGCCGACGAACTCGTTCACCG
>JBIILZ010000028.1:0-35935 GCA_044338255.1 Planctomycetota bacterium
TTTTATCTATAATGAAAAGTCATAAGTGAAGGTGGTTGTTTAAACCCACGAAAAAATTGGCAGTTATCTCAATTTTCAGGGATGAGCGCATTGTGCGATCATACCATGGTATTGTTTCTAGCCCCCTGATATCTGCCGGAAACGTCCCGGAGGATGGCCGAAACGTTGGCGGAAGTGGCGGGAGAATCGCCGGGGGTCAGCGAAGCCGACGCGCCTGGCGATGACCACCGCATCCTCGGTGCCTTCGGTGAGCATCATCGCCGCCGACTGCAGGCGCTGCTCAAGCAGCCAGGCCCGCGGGGGGATGCCGAAAGTTTCGCGGAAACGCCGGGTGAAATAATCCAAGGTCAGATCGAGCTGCCGCGCGAGATCACGGGGCGTCGCTTGGGGATTCTGCGCCACGTGCTGCTCAAGGCGTAGCCGCGAAGCTAGATTGAAGGCCGCAGTCGCGCGATCGACAGTGGTATCCTCGGCCTGCCGGGCCAAGTGGGCGAACAAGGCCAGGAGCAGGCCACGGATCCGCTCCTGACGATAGGGACGGGATTCGGGCAGCTCTTCCACCAAGGCAACCATCACCGGTTGAAGATCGCTTGAACGCGGCCACACCGACGTTTTCGGCCAGGGGCAGGGTAGACTCAGGCGGAGACGCCAGAAGGCCGGGATCGGCTCGCCCGCGGGCACGTGCATGCGGAACTCCCGGCCAGGCGGGAGGATGATCACCGAACCGGCGCCGACCATCGTCAAATTTCCCTCAGTTTCCAAGGAGATAATCCCGGATTCGAGGTAGTAGAGGAGATGCACGGGCAGCGTCCGGAAGCCCGTATCCCAGGCCGGGAAGGTCCGCATATAGGCGGTTGGATGACCTTCGAGGGAGATGTCCACCGCGGCCGTCGCATCAGTTAAGCTTTGAAACAGCTGCTTGATCATGATATCACCGGTTCGGGCTACTCTGCCAACGCTCCAGAAGACTCGCAACCTGAAGCTGTTTGAACATCATCAAGTGATCACCTCACCCTGGGGAAGAAACATTCATGAATCCTGCCGTGCCGACGCTGAGCCTACGGAGCAAACTCCTCTATGGCCTGGGCTACATTCCCGATGTCGTGATGGGCAATCTCATCGCCTTGCTGGCACTGATGATCTACAATGTGGAATTGGGCGTGTCGGCAACCTTGATCGGTTTTGCGATCGCCCTGCCCCGGCTATGGGAAGCCTTCACCGATCCGCTTATCGGCCGACTATCAGACGGTTGCCGATCGCGTTGGGGTCGCCGCCGGCCGTTCTTGGTCGTCGGAGCAGTGGCTGGCGGCTTGCTGTGCATGGCCCTGTGGTCGCCACCAGCGGGGCTGAGCACCGACGGACTATACTGGTGGTTCCTGATCGTGTCGGTGCTCTACCTGACCGCCTATGCCGCCTATAATGTCCCCTATCAGGCGCTGGGCCTGGAGATGGCCACCTCCGACCGCGATCGTGCGAGCTTGGCTGGCTTCCGCGCCGCCGCCAACAATCTCAGCTGGATTATCATCCTGCCCGTCGTGCCGAAGCTGGTGACCAATGGCTGGCTCGGTGACAATCTCGTGGACTCGGTACAGGTGGTCGGCGTCCTGGTCGGCATCCTGATCATCGTCCTCGGGGTGACCGCGGCGGTGACCTGTAAGGAGCCCGCGCCCAGCGCCTCCACAGGGCCACATGACCAAGGGCCGGGTCTGATCGCCGGCATCTCGATGGTCTTTTGCGATCGGGCATTCCTGATGGTCGCCGGCATCCAGTGCTTCGCGCTCATCGGCTTCGTACTGGCGATGACCTTCCCCTATTTCATCAATCTGGCGATCGTCTTTCCCGGCGGCACCGACGAGGCGAAGGACAGCGCCACCAGCATGTCCATGTGGTCATCGATGATCGGCAATGCCCTGGCGATCTTCTTCTGTCTCAAGATCGGCCCCCTGGCTGAGCGCTTCGGACGCAAACGCATCCTGCTCATCGGCCTGGGCATCCTGATGTGCTCCTTCCTGGCGACCCCGATACTGTTCTCGTCGCAGTGGCCCTGGCTACAACTGCTCTACAAAATCATCGATACCCCGGCCATCGCCATCGTCTGGGTCCTGACCATGATGATGTTGGCCGAGGTCTGCGAACGCGATCAGCTGGTGCATGGGGCCAGCCGTCAGGGAGTCTTCACCGCCATGTTCAATTGGGGCAACAAAGCCGCCATGGCCCTGGTCGCGGTCCTCAGTGGAAAACTCATCACTCTCTCCGGCTTCGATGGGAACTTGGCGCTGCAGTCGCCGGAGACGATCTCTTTTCTGCGCTGGGTATTCGTCCTCGGTCCGCTGCCATTCCTAGCCGCGGCGATGTGGTTCACCATCCATTTTCCGATTGATGCGAGCATGCTCAAAGCGCTGCGTGAGAAGTCCGCGCCGGCGCCGTGATTACCCATGGAAATTTCATGACCACGATTCCCAAATTTCCCGCCTGGCGCGATGCCGACACCGCGGTGACCGTGCTGGTCTCCCAATACGGTTATCATCCGGACCATCCGAAAACGGTGACCTCCAGCGTGGCAGCAAGCAGCTTCGCGCTGTGCCGGGCCGAGGACGGCAGCGAGGTCCTGACTGGCGAACTCCACGAGGTCAGCGGCGATTTTGGTACCTTCTGGCAGGGCGATTTCACGAATTTCACCACCACCGGCACGTACTTCATCCGCATCGGCGGCGCCCGTAGCCCGGGCGCATTCGCGATCCGCGAGCACCTCTGGGATGATCTGCTCAAGGCCACGTCGTGGCATTACTTCGGCCTGCGGCGGATGGGCGAAGACAACATCATGGGCAACCATGGCGACTTCCGCCTAGTGAATTGGGAACATGCGCGCATCCCCGGACCAGCCGGCGATCGTTACAAGTACCTCGGCCGGGCATGGGCCGATGGCGACGATGGCCGCATCTATCCTTCGGCCTCGCTGGTCGTCGCTCAGTATTGCGCGCTCAAGGACACCGCTCCCGCCTGGGATCACGCCGACTGGATCTATGCCCAGGTCCGCTGGGGCCTCGATGGCGCGCTGTCGTTTCTTGAGAAGGACGGCCGGCTGCGCTACATGCAGCATTTCATGGATCACCAGTGGGAGACCTACGACAACCGCTTCTATTCCGGCGATGAAAAGCCCCTGGTCGATTGCTTCGACGGCGAGGCCACCGCCCAGGAATACGACCACAGCAATCCCGAGATCATCCACACCTCGCTGCTCATCGGCCCGGCCTATGCGGCCTGTCTGTTTCGCGACCGCGATCCGGACTTCTTCACCCGCGTGGCGGACCTGGTGCAGATCGGTTACAACGCCATCGAGCGACAATTCCGACCCTTTCCCCAGAAGTACTCGCTGGGGGCGTGGATCTGGCTGAACCTGCTCATGGCGCGCATGACCGGGGAAGCGCAGTATCGTGAGCGGGCGATCAGCGAAGCCGAGCGCTTCCTGGCCTTGCAGCAAGGCCAATGGGCTGGAGATGCCTCGTGCTCGGCCCGCGGATGGTTCCGCCGCAGCCTCAATGGCTCGGGCAATCCCTGGGGCGAAAAACCCGAACAGGAAGTGATGCTCACGCCGTGGACCTACCAGGCGTTGTTCCAACTCATCGCCACCTGTCCTGACCATCCGCGTGCGGACGCCTGGCGCGAAGCCGTGCGCAGCTACGCCGGCGACTACCTCATGCCGATCGCGGCGCGCAACCACTTCGGCTATACGCCGATGAAGGTCGAGGCCCCGACCCTCAAACGGACCGTCGGCGGAAAATCGCTGTCGTACCAATATTTCGCCGCCATCGGCCGGCAGTTCCACCAGATCGGCAACGCCGCCTTCTTACTTGCGGCGGGCAAGCTGCTTGCCGAGCAGACCATGATCGACGCCGCCTGGCGGCAGATGTTCTGGTTCAGCGGCCACAATCCGCGCGGCTATGGGCTGATCCACGGCTTCGCGAACAATTGCAATTCCGGCCAGTACTACCCCGACGAACTCGGCCGGGCCTTTCCCGGGGGTACCATCAACGGTGCCGTCGGCGATGCCGACGACCAGCCGAATTTCGAGAAGTACCACGAGTTCTACACCTATGGCAATCTCAGCCTGCTGTGGTTCGCCACCGTCGCCGGGGCGACGCGGTTTTCGCAGCCCCTGGAGCTATGGCCAAAGGAGATCCGCGAGGCCGCGCACACCTCCGATCCCGCCGGCCATCCGCGGGCCGCGTTTCCGCTGCGTATGAAAGGCGGCCACACCTATCCGTTCATGGCCGTGCTCCATGACCAGCCGGCGACCGCCATCGCTTGGCAGGTCGACGGCATTCCCGGAGGCGATGATCAGGTCGGACGCATCTCCACTGATGGCCGCTACCACGCGCCGATGGTCGAGCAGGAACGCCAAGTGGTGATCAGCGCCATCAGCCGGCTGGACCCCGCGATCCGCGAGGAGACCCCGGTGACGGTGATGCCCGTCCCGGGCGCAATCCCGCACCTGGAGCTGACTGTGGTCGATGGCCAGGCGCTCCTGTCCTGGCCGACGCCAAGCGGTCCGCTGAGCGGCTACACCATCTGGAAACGCTTACCCAGCGGAGCTGAACAGGTCGGGACGATCTTCGAGATGGTCGGCGCCACCGCCGTCGGCGAGACCACCTACCGCTATCCTCATCCCGTCATCCAGCACTACGAGGATCACCTGCTGCCGCCGGGGACCGAGTTCCAGGTCCGCGCCTACCACGCCGTCTTCGATCCCGCTCATCAGTACGTCGAGGATGGCAAGCCGTACTCAGGCCTTTCCGCCGGATGGATGCGCAGTCCCCAGCCCTCACCGGACAAGATCCATGGCTTCGGGCCGCCATCGCCTGCGGCCAGCTTTCCAGCCCCTGCGGCCAGCTTTCCAGCCCCAGCCCCAGCCCCAGCCGTCGCCCTCTAAACTTCCGGAATCCCCATGATCACCGCCCCCGCTACTGCTCATCGCCAGCTCACCTGCCGGACCCTCGATGCCGATCTCGTCGTCGTCGGAGGCGGCCTCGGCGGCACCTGTACCGCCATCACCGCCGCCCGCGCCGGGATCAAGGTTGTTCTCATCCAGGACCGTCCGGTGCTGGGCGGCAATTCCTCCAGCGAAGTCCGCCTGTGGGTGCTCGGGGCGACCTCGCACATGGGCAACAACAACCGTTGGGCCCGGGAAGGCGGCGTCGTGGATGAGATCATGCTCGAGAACGCCTGGCGCAATCCCGAGGCCAATCCGGTGCTCTTCGATACCGTGTTGCTTGAGAAGGCGATCAGCGAGCCCAACCTCACCCTGTTGCTCAACACGGCGGTAAACGAAGTCCTCAAAGAGGGCGAGGCGATCACCGCCGTACGCGGATTCAACAGCCAGAATTCAACCACCTACGAGGTCCGCGCGCCGCTGTTCTGCGACGCCTCCGGCGATGGCGTGGTCGGCTTCCTCGCCGGCGCGGCGTTTCGCATGGGCGCGGAAGCGAAGGAAGAATTCGACGAAGGCCTGGCCCCGGATCAGGCCTACGGCGAGTTGCTCGGCCATTCGATCTATTTCTACAGCAAGGATAGCGGACGCCCGGTGAGCTTCACGCCGCCGGCCTTCGCCTTGAAGGATATCACCAAGATCCCGCGCTGGCGGAACATCAAGGCCCAGGACATGGGCTGCCGCTTCTGGTGGCTCGAGTACGGCGGCCGCTGCGACACCGTCCATGATACCGAGGACATCAAGTGGGAGCTGTGGAAGGTCGCCTATGGCGTGTGGAACCACATTAAAAATTCAGGTCTCTTCCCGGAAGCCGCCAACCTGACTCTGGAATGGGTCGGGACGATTCCCGGCAAGCGCGAAAGCCGGCGCTTCGAAGGGCCCTACATCCTCAACCAGCGTGATGTCGTGGAGCAGCGCCGCTTCCCCGATGCCGTGGCCTTCGGCGGCTGGTCCCTCGATCTCCACCCGGCGGATGGCGTCTATTCCGCGAAGTCGGGCTGCAATCAATACCACGCTCGCGGCATCTACGAGATCCCCTACCGCTGCCTCTACAGCCGCAACGTGCCCAATCTGTTCCTGGCCGGACGAATCATCAGCGTCACCCATGTCGCCTTCAGCTCGACCCGGGTGATGGCCACCTGCGCCCATGCCGGCCAGGCGGTGGGCATGGCCGCCGCCCTCTGCCGTCAACGCGGACTACTGCCGGCGGATCTCAGCACCGGAAACAACCTCGACGATCTGCAGCACAAGCTCCTCCGCAGCGGCCAGCACCTGCCCGGACGGGTCCTGCGCGAAGCCGAGGACCTGATCCAACAGGCGACGATCACGGCCTCAAGTACTCTGCGCCTGCAGAGCCTGCCGGCGGCCGGCGAGCCCCTGCCCCTGGATGTCCCGCGAGCCATGCTGCTGCCGCTGGCGGCAGGGCCGGTCCCGGCGATCACCGTGTGGATCGATGCCCCGCAGGGCGGCTCGCTGCGCGTGGAACTGCGGACCAGCGATCGCCCGGACAACCATACTCCCGATGTGATCCTAGCGCATCAGGACCTCACGTTGCCAGCGGGAATGGGGCAGGCCATCTCGGTTGCGTTCCCATGCACCATCGATGAAGCGCTCTATGGCTTCATCTGCCTGTTCGGATCCGCTGATATGCGCGTCCACGCCAGCGATCACCGGCTCACCGGGATCCTCGCCGTCGCGCGCAAAGGCGAGGCCGCGGTCTCGACCCATGGGGCGCAAGTGGCGCCCCCGGGCTCGGGTGTGGAATCGATGGAATTCTGGACGCCGCAGCGCCGGCCCGGTGGACGCAACCTGGCGCTGGCGCTGCACCCGCCACTCGCCGCCTATGAGTGCGCGAACATCGCCAACGGTATTGATCGTCCGACCAACGCCGCCAATGCCTGGGTCGCGGATCACGCCGATGCCAGCCCCACGCTGACCTGCACCTGGGCGCAGCCCCAGTCCATAAGCCGCGTCGAGCTGGCCTTCGACAGTGATTTCGACCATCCCTTGGAGAACGTGCTGATGATCAATCCAGAGCGGGCCTCGCCCTTCGGCGTCCGCAGCTGGCGCCTGCGCGACGCCTCCGGAAGGGAACTCGCCAGCGGTGAAGATCAGCATCTCTCGCGAGCAACGGTGATCCTCGATCCGCCGGTACTCACCGAGCGCCTAGTCCTGGAGTGCGGCGAGACCCACGGCGGTGCTCCCGCGGCGGTATTCGCCCTGCGCGCGTATGCCTGACCGCCGGCGCTCGATCACAGAGCTAGAATACAGTTAAACACCAATGACCACCACCCCAGCCGAGCAAATAATCCGAAACTTTGAAAACGAGGAGCAGGCACATCGCGATGAACGTTTAGCGTGGTGGCGCGAAGCGCGCTTCGGCTTGTTCGTGCATTGGGGGCTGTTCAGCGCCGCCGGGGGCACCTGGAACGGTGAGCCCTGTTCGTTTTTAGGCTGCTGGATGCAGGATCGCTTTCGCATTCCGTTGGCGGACTATGCCGCTGCGCTGTTGCCTAAATTCACCGGCGAACGTTTCGATCCCCAAGCCATCGTCGAACTGGCGTTGCAAGCGGGCATGAAATACGTCATCCCGGTCGCCAAGCACCATGAAGGATTCAGCCTGTTCCATTCCCAGGCCAGCGACTTCACCATTGCTCATACTCCGGCGCGTCAGGACTGGATTCGCGGCCTCGCCGACGCCTGTCATAGTCAGAGCCTGCGCTTTGGCGTGTACTACTCGCAGAACCTCGACTGGCACCATCCCGGTGGCGGCGGCATCCGCTGGGATCCAGCCCAGGATGGGGATTCAGATCGCTATGTCGACGAGATCGTCATCCCCCAGGTGCGGGAACTGTTGACCGGCTACGGTGACATCTCGGTGCTGTGGTGGGACATCCCCGGTGGCGAAGTCCCCGGCGGGATCATCGATGCCGCGCGTGCCGCCCGCATCCTTGCGGTGGTCAAGGAACTGCGTCCGGACATCGTCATGAACAACCGCCTCGGCGGTGGTTTCGTCGGCGACACCGAAACGCCCGAGCAGTTCATCCCTCCGACTGGCTTCCCTGGCCGCGACTGGGAGACCTGCCAGACCCTCAACCGCACCTGGGAATACACCCATTACGACCGTGAGTGGAAAAGCCCGACGACACTGATCCGCGAACTCATCGACACCGCCAGCAAGGGCGGGAATTACCTGCTCAACATCGGGCCCAAGCCTGACGGCTCGCTACCGCGTTCGACGGTCGACCTCCTGCACGCGATCGGCGGCTGGATGCGGGTGCACGGCCAAGCCATTCACGGCACCAGCGCTTCACCATTCGCCACCGCCCTGCCCTGGGGTCGGTGTACCCAGCGCCGGCAAGCGGATGGGGTCACCAGGCTCTACCTGCATCTCTTCGCGTGGCCCTTTGACGCCGTCTTGCGTGTACCGGCCTTGGACAACGTGGTCCTCGGAGCCGCCCTCCTCAGCGCTCCCGGGGCCGGACCGCTGACTGTGCAGCGCGAAGCCGATGGCGGCATCCTGATCCAGCTGCCCATCGCCGAGCCGGACGACTATGCAACCGTGATCATGCTGGATATCGCAGGGGCTGCGGTTCCGACTAGAGATGAATTTGATGTTGTCCTGCAATAGAAGTTAACCGAGATAGCCTTGGGCCACACCCCACCCGGGGCCCGGGGACATGCTCGTATGACCACACATATAGTTCGCTGCCTACACACGGTTCAGGTCTATCAACACCGCTTCCAGGCAATGGATTCGCGGCAGAAAACGTCCATGCTGGGGACCACCGCGAGGTTCACTGTATGCATGTTCTGTTCCGCCACAGCCGCTGTCTGCTCAATCTCGCCCTGGCCGTCGCATCCGTGCACGCCGCTGAGCCGGTCCAGGCATCGGCCGTAGACCTGGTGATCCTCGGCGACGCCGTCTCGGAAAAATTCCACGCCGTGGCGGACACCGGCAAGATTTCACGTGAGACCCTCGCCATCGATATCGGCATGCAGCGGGAGCGCTATCAGGTAGCCACGGTGGCGCAGGTGGGATCCCAGCTGTCGATGACCTTGCACGTCAGCCGCAGTAAGGTGGATGCCGCCGCCCCGATCATCCTGGAGGTGCAAGAGATCCATAACCGCCGGCCCCAGATCTTCGGTTACACCGTGCACGTGAATGGCAAGGATGCCTATTTCCGCACCTACGACGAGATGGCCGCGGGGCCCAATCACTATTTTGTGCAAATTCCTGGAAACGAAGCAAAGGACGGCGTCCTCCACGTGACCTTCCGCAATGAAGGCGCGGAACCATTCAGCCTGGGTCGGGTATGGGCCTATGCCGATTTCGCCGGCCTCGCCCGCGTCGAGGGCACCTACCAACCCATGCCGACGGTCGAGAACGCCACAATCCTGCTCCCGGATCTGCTTCCCAAAGGTGCCGATGGCAAGGTCAACCGCTGGGCCAAGGTCGAGCCTGAGGTCGAGGCCAAGGCCTGGACGGATCTCAAAGACGGCATGCAGGGTACCGGTTACACGCCCGGCATCTGGACTGATATCCAATATGCCAACCTCCCCTTCGCCACCCTCAAGACCACCATCGACAAGGCCCTCGAACGGGTGAGCACCTATGGGGTCGCCCATCAGATATCGTTCCGCTCCAGCGAATGGGGCAGTCATCCCAATGGCATGGATGGCCTCGGCGGATTCTTTTCCGACATCACCTACAGCAAGGTCACCTTTGATCAGGCGGTCAAGGATTACCGTCCCACCTGGCATAAGACTCCCGGCAACACCACCTGGCCGACCTGGAACCACCCGCAGCTCAATCGCTATCTCGACTACCGCCTTCGCCAGGCGCTCGGCTATTACCGCGATCGCCGCGATTTCATGACCGCCAAGGGCATCGCGCTGCCGATGCCCTCGATTAATCAGGAGTGGGGCCTGAGCATCGGCGACAGCAATGACGTGACCATCGCCTTAGCCAAGAAGGATGGCGTCACCCTGGATTCGCTCGATGGCCTGAACGAGGTCGAGAAGCGCTGGATCTTCGACAACATGTGCCGAGTCGCCAACCGCTTCGGCGAATCTTTCGCGCAGGGCATTGGCCGCGACACCGTCCTGGTTGATCGCGGAGCGGTGCACCTGCCAGAAGGTCAGACCCGCGACCAGAACCATGTGCAGACCTTTGCCGATCCCGGTGGCCCCTACTTCGATCATCAATGGGCCGGGTGGCAGGTCGCCGTCGGTCCGCACGCCTGGGCCACCGGCGAATTCCTGCCCCAGCTTCCCGCCCAGTACTACGATTACCTCAATGCCCGTGGAGTGCTGACCTGTCCCAACATGGAATGCATGGGCCTGCCCACCCGCGACTTTATCCAGACCGTCTACCAACGCGGTTTCCGCATGGTGACCTTCCTCAATGCCAACCCGGGGGACGCCCGCTTGCTCCTGCCACCGGCCATGGGCATGGATGAGCGCCCCGCCGAGAATCCCGTCCACAGCGATCGCAAACTGCTCGCGATCCGCTACACAAAGGCTTTCCCGCTCGATTCTGACGCCCGCTCCCGTCCGAAGGAACTGGAGAACGTCGAGATCAAGGATGATCCCACGGCCTACATCTATGACCGCCTCATGCGCAAGGATGCAAAAAAGCCCGGCTCGATCACCTATGAAATACTCAATGACGCTCCCCAGGTCGATCGTCCGCTGTTACTCAACCTGATCTGCCAAGTGCCGAAGATCGACGAGCAGGATCTGGAAAAAACCAAGGATGCCAACATCACCATCGCAGTGGGCGAGACTCCGGAATCCCTGACCATCGTCGAGACGCTGACGGCGCGGAATCTCCAGCGCATGAATCATTACCACTGGCGTTCCAGCGGTTCGTTCGACCTCGGCCCGGAGGTGCGCGGCAAGAAGTCATTCTTCCTGCGCTTGACCCTCAATGGCAAGAATTCCTGGGACTCCGCGATCGAACGCTTCCAGGTGGTGTCCGCGTGGCCCAAGCTCTCCGGCCAGAACCGCGAAACCAGCAACCAGCCTTTCACCGCCAAGGAGATGCGCACGCAACGCCTGTGGCTCCAGGATCGCGCACTGTTTCAACGTGCACTCGGGGATTTCCGCCAGCTCGGCGGTGACGAGGCCGCGATCAGCCAGGCCACGACCCTCGCCGACCAAGGACGCTACGTGAGTGCCTACAAGAACATCTCGGGCGCGACCTCCCTGATCCTGCCGGCCCGCTTCGCCATCCGCGGTCACGGTCAGCTTGCCAATTATCCTCTGCACGTCCGCCTTCCCGATGACGAACAGGTGGCCGTCATCGAGCTCATCCGCGCCGGCCCGGCCGAGTTCGAGCTGGAACTGAAGACCGAAGCATCCCTGACCTGCGCCCTTGAGCTGACCGGTCTGCGCGATGGCACCACTTTTATGTGGGAGAAGGTCGATCAGGTTGGCGTGAACCGCTACCGCATCACCTCGGGCAAGGAGCAGCGAACCGGGAAAAAGGTGGTGGTCGCCAAAGGAAAGCTGGTGATCAACCTCGACGTTGCGGCGCTCGATGAGCGTCTCCACCTTCTGCCGCGCAAGTTCTCCGGGGTCTTCGCGGGCATCGCCACCGGCGGCATCCTCATCAACACCCAGCATCCCGACCTGTGGATGGACAACCCCATCTTCGTGCCGCTGGACGACCAGGCCAAGACCTCTCGCAGCGAAGTCGGCAAGCCCCCCGCCAAGGGCACGCCCAAGGATAAGGACCGCGTCGATCTGGTGATCAATGCTGAAGGAAAAGCCGTCGAAGTCACCGCCACCTACGGCACGGCTACGGGAAAGATCAGGTCGTTCGTTCCACCCAAAGCCAAGGGCCAGATTACCAACGGCATCATCGAACTCGATGACGGCAAACGCTACGAACTGGGAGCCGCCTGGAGCTGGACCAATCTCAAGGTGCCACCGCTGAAAATGATGCTGCGTCAGAATTCCAATGAGGCGCTCGTCGCGGCCTTCAAGCCCGGCACCAGCATCGAGCTCACCTTCTGCCCCTACACCAGCAACGACCGTCTGCCGCGCATCATCACGTTGACGGGGAAGGATGTTGCGGGAGGCAAATAAGCCATCAACCTGCCGACCATCAACCTGCCAACCATCAACCTGCTAGCAATTAATAAGGAATCCCGAGATGAAACTATTATTTATAACTGCAATTCTTCTTCTCGGGACAATTATTTTTGCACAAGATGTAAATGGCATATGGGTTGGTCAATATAAATATAATGAAAGCGATGAAAATGGTAAAAATATGTTTACTTTTTTACTGCATAGCGATGGCAATGTTGTTACAGGTAAAGTGCTAGAAAATAACACATTTGGATATCAGACATGGCACATGTTGTCCTCTGACTTTATCGGTGAAATAGAAGGAGACAAAATTAAAATATTTAAAAAATACGATGGATCAGGACTTCAAAATCATGTTGTCGTCTACAAAGGAAAGATAACGGGGTCTAAGATAAAAGGAGAATGGAACACTGGCGGAAATAATGGTCCATTTGAGATGGTAAAGATAGAATCTGATATTTTTGAAAAAAAATTAAATGCCGAGACGTCTAAATTCTAAAAGCGCATGCAGTCGACGGTAGCCATACCGCGGGTACTCCGCCGCCAGTTCGCGTAGTCGCGACCAAGGGGGATGCGTCACCGCGACGACGGCGATATCGACCTCCTTCAGCGCCAGGAAATCTAACGCCTGATTGGCCAACACACGCTTCAACTTCCGGTCCTCCTCCTCGAGTTCACGAAGTCGCCGAGCTTCGGAGACCTCCTTGCTGCCATACTTCGCACGCCATCGTTAGAATGTCTGGGTACTGATGCCGTACTGACGACAGCATTCCTCCATGGGCAGGCCGTTCCCTACCTGATTCACGATACCGACTATCTGATCGTCGCTGAACTTTGAACGCTCCATCACTTCCTCCGACGGAAGCAATAGCCAGATTTTTCTAACAATCGATGTGACCACTTTTCGGGGGTCAGGTCAAGTTCATCGTCTGCAGTGCTAGCATCATCGAGCGATGCCAGCCTGCATCATCGATTTTCCCTGCCCCTGGCCAACGTCTGAAGCAACGTCTCCAAGCAACCTCCAGATCTCCCGCTCGCTTAGATCTTGGGGCGCCGCGCCTGCCGAGATCCTTCTTTCCCTGACCAGGGATCTCGGGATAGTCGGAAATATGATCACCGTCGCTGTCATAGAAGATGATGCCCGCATCCGCCGGACGGTCGAGGAAGTCCTCGCCTCTGCCAAGGACTGCACCTGCCTGGCCGCCTATACCAATGGCTTGTCGGCCGCCGAGGGTCTGCCGGGCTTGGCTCCGGATGTGATCCTGATGGATATCAACCTGCCCGATATTAGCGGCGTGGAATGCGTGGCCAGAGTCGCACCGCTGCTGCCCAAATCCGAGATCATCATGCTCACGGTGTTCCAGGACCCGGACACCATCTTCCAGGCGCTGGCGGCCGGTGCTCATGGCTACCTCGTCAAGCCGGTGATGCCCAGCCGGCTGCTTGAGGCGATCCGCGAGATCCGCAATGGCGGCGTGCCGATGAGCCCGAGCATCGCCCGCAACGTCATCGACTATTTCCGCCATAAGGCCCCGGCGGTCCCCCTTCCCGCCGACGAGGACAGCGACGCCGCCCTCGGACCGCGCGAGCAGCAGGTCGTCGAGGCCCTCGTCGAAGGCTACTCCTACAAAGAGATCGCCGCCAAGCTCGGCATCTCGATCTGGACCGTGGCCACCTACGTGCGCCGCATCTACGAAAAATTGCATGTCAGCAGCCGCCGCGAAATCATCGCGCACCTCGGCGTCACCAAAAAATAAAACAAAAAATCGCAGGTCTAGCCCATCTGCGGCGTTGCATGAAGCTTGAAATGGCGCTGCCATTCCAGCGCATCATGCGCCTTGCAGCTGGACTACACCTGCGATTTTTTTCAGCACTCATTTGCGGACTTGAGATGCGGTCCGCCTGCGGCTTGCTGCATTGCGTGCGGCGTTGCGTGCGGCGTTGCATGAAGCTTAAAATGGCGCTGCCATTCCAGCGCTTCATGCGCCTTGCAGCTGGACTACACCTGCGATTTTTTTAAGCACACATTTGCGGACTTGAGATGCGGTCCGCCTGCGGCTTGCTGCATTGCGTGCGGCGTTGCATGAAGCTTGAAATGGCGCTGCCATTCCAGCGCTTCATGCGCCTTGCAGCTGGACTACACTTGCGTTTTTTTCAGCACACGTTTGCTGAGATGAGAAGGTGATAAAGGATGTCATCATCTCCGATAAACTCTTCAATGTCTTTTCGCAAGTGCGCTTTCCAGGATAATCGTCGACATCGCGGTTGTTGATCCGCACCGTCGGGGCAACCCTCCAGACCGCTCGCAGCTGATCACCGAGGCAGGCGATCATGGTCCGCACGTGTCCCAATCTTAGCGACATGCACGGCACTGCTGTCGATCACCATGCGGTCTCAACGTATGCCCACCTTCAAAAGCTTCTTCGAGACACCGAAAATGAATTCCCCATGGTGCATGTTGGTCCTCCTCGTCACCGCGTGGCTGCTGCCGGCGAGTGAAGCCCCGACTACGCCGGGAACCTTGCCGGCAGGCATGACCCCCATGCAGATCCCGCCCTTGTCTAAGGACGGCCCCGGCCCCGGGAGGCGCTTCGTGGCCAAGGCCCCTGAGTATAGCAAAACCGAAGTCCATCATCAGGTCACGCTGCCGGTGGATTGGACCGCGGACTGGAAGAAGAAGAAACGTTCATGGCCGGTGATCGTGGAGTACACCGGCAACTACTACCCGCCCTCCGGCTCGACGGGGACGGTCGAAGATGCCGCCCTCGGCTATGGTTTGGGCGACGGCCACTGCCTCTGGATCGTCCTGCCGTTCGTCGCCGCCGATCACAAAAAGAATGAGCTCATGTGGTGGGGTGACGAGGCGGCCACCGTGCTCTACGCCAAGCAGAACGTCCCGCGCATCTGCGGGGAGTATGGTGGCGATCCCGCCAAGGTCGTCCTCTGCGGTTTTTCTCGAGGAGCGATCGCCGTCAATTACATCGGGCTCTATGATGACGACATCGCCAAGCTGTGGTGCGGCCTGATGTCGCACGACCATTATGACGGACTCCGGCAGTGGCCGGGGACCACCTGGGCTGCGGCCCTCGAGCCCTACCAGAAAGCCGCCGAGGTACGCCTGCAGCGCCTGCATGGGCGCCCGGTGCTGATCTCTCAGGCCAACGAGACCGGCGGTACGCCGATGATCGAACGCTACCTCGGGGATCGCCAGCGGCTGGCGAAATTCACCTACCTCGGCTTCACCATGAAGGAGCTCTTTCCACAAATCCCCAACCCCCTGTTCCTCGACTCGCACACCGATCGCTGGCTGCTGGTCGATTCCAAGGAGCGGCGGCAGGCCAGGCAGTGGCTGGCTGAGACCGTGCATGGCAAAGCAGCCCCCTCACGGCGCTAGCGGATGCGCGAGGCCGGTCGCCAGCACCGCCACCGGTGAAGGCGGGCCGAAGCCGTAGATCGCATTGGGATTGGTCTCCCGCACCTGCAACCAGCCGGGCCGCCAACCGCGGTCCGGCGGGAAGGTGAACGTCGGATCCCGTCGCTCGCTCCAGGCGCGGACTAGGAACTCGCAGCCGGCGGGCAGGAGATCGTCCTGGTAGTGCCGGATGCGGGGATCGGGATAGGTCGTGGTGGTGCGTTCAGGACCGACGGCACCGACCATTTCGAAGATCGTGCCCACCGTGTGCTCGCCGATCGGCAGGCGTTTCCAAATGGTGTAGCCAGCGACCGGGCCGGGGGCTCGGTCCCAGCTCAGCGCCGCGTGCCCCTCGACAACTGACAGTCGCAAAGCGGGCACCGCTCCCGCCACCGGCATCACCGTCGCGGCGGTCTCGGCCTGCAGCCCGGCACCTGCCCTGACGGTGATGCGCACTTGGCGCGGCTGGTCAATGATCGGCGCCTGATAGACGCCGGCGGGACTCATGGTGCCGACGTGGGGATCGCCTCCCGGAATGCCGTCCACCAGCCAGGTCAACGACTGGTCCTCGGCGCCGGGTACCAGACCGGTGAACGGATAGCTGAAACCGCCCTTGAGACGCAGCGGAAAGGCCGCCCGCGGATGGTGGTCGGGGTCGGCACTGTGCGGTGCTTCGCGGATCTCCTGCGGCCAGAGGGCCAGCGTATCGCTGAAGTGCCCACCGCAGGCCACCGTCGCGAACCACAGCACGTTCAGATTTCCGTAGGTGTAGTATTCGTTGAAGGCCCAGAAATTCGGCTGATCGCCACTTTTTCCGAGCGCGCCGTTGACCGTGCCCCCGGGAAAGCAGCGCCCCAAACTGTCGGGGAAGTGCTGACCCGAACAGACATTGTTCCCGAAGCCGTTGATGGATGCGACCCCCGCCGGGTTATGGCCACTGAACCAGAAGAGCTGCCGCCAACCAGCATCGATGAGTTCCTGATCCTTGAGCAGCCGGCCGGCCTGGACCAGGAAAGCGGCATTGCCGAGCTGATGGAACTGCCGGCCGGTGCGCGTGCTGAAGCAGCTCCAGGTGAGGTTGCCGCGCTGCTGTCTGAGGCGCTTGCCGGCCTGCGGATCCAACACCTCAACTTTCATCGGAGTGAACCCGAACGTATCCAGCCGTGCGAGCGCCAGCAGATAGTCGCGGGCGTATGAAGCGATTGCGGCCCGCCACGCGGCGGCATGCGGATGATCAGGAGCGGCGGCGATGAGCTGGAATAGGCCCTGGTAGATCCACGGCGTGATCATCACCTCCTGCTCTGGCTTTTCACCCTGCGGATTGGCGGTGGTCGACGGATCGCGGTGGAACCAGCCGCGAGCCCGCACCTGTCCATCGCCGGCCCACTCGACCTGTTGCAGAGACAGCAGGCGATCAGCGCCCTCGGCCGCCGTGGCGAGGAAGGCCTGTTCGCCGGTCATCCGCGCCATGGCCACGTTCAACCACACCCATGCACCCAGGCTGTACTTGGTAGGAAATATCGCAGACGAACCGGGAGCGGAACTTCCGAAGCGTTCACCGAGGCGCCGGTAGCCGAGGCGCACCAGCGCCTCGACGCGGGCGAAGAACGCCGGATCGCGCTCGCGGAAGAGGGCCACGGCAGAGGCCGGGCCGATCAGCAGCGAGGCGGCGATGACCTCGGGATTATCGTCATTGTATTCATCGGTCGCGCCGTGGACGTCGTTCCACGCGACCATGCGCTTTTCGTCGCCGGTGAAGAAACGGTTATCATAGGTCACCTGCTGGTGGTCCTTCGAATTGAGGATCCAACGCAGCGTTCCGTCCTTTTCGAGAAACGACAAGGCGCCATCCAGCCCCCAACGCACTTGCCGATAGATCCAGTCGCCACGATCCCAGGTCGGGTGCGTATCCTGAAGCGCGCAATACTGTGCCACCACCAACGAGCATGAGGCGTAGGTCCGTCCGTCGCCGCCATCGCCCCAGGCGCTGCCGATGTATTTGTAGCGGCTCGCGCCGTCATCCCCAATGATGCGGGCGTGCTCCCAATTCACCAGGCGATCGTCGCCGAGATTGCCCATGACGTTGTCTTCGCCGATCCGCCGCAAGCCGAAATAGTACCACGCGGAGGCCTTGAGCAAATCATCCCAGCGCTGCTCGGCGATAACAAACGTGCCCGGACCGGTCTCACTACCGATGCGCAGACGGTAGGTGCCCGGCGTGCGCAAGGAGCTGAAGTCGCCCTGCCGCCAGCCCTGCCCCAGCGGCCGCAGATCACCGCTGAAAACTACCTGATCGTCGCTCGCACGATGGATGGTAAAGCGCTCGACGTCGAGCGCCGTGGTAACCACCTTAGGGTGCTCGGGAGCATAGCCGTATTGGGAATACCAGATCCGCACCGTCGCGGCATCCCACCAGCGGGGTGGCTCGGCAGCGGGAAGGTGGACGAGGACCGCCAGCAGCGCCACCAGCACCAGCAGCACCTGAAGCCCGAATGGACTGCAGATCTGCGACGAGCGATCGCCACGCCGGGTCACGGGTGCGACTCCAACCGCTGCTCGGTCGAGACAAGATTGCTGATAGCGCCGGCTGCGGTACCGGGCTGCGGTACCGGGCTGCGGTTTCACGATCTCGCTGAACCTCGAATCCGTCAACCTCGTCCATTCATAGACACCGTTACTGTTTGCCGGAAAAAATTGCTGGTCGGAGGAGTGTGGAATCGCGTTCATGGGTAGTCGCTCGCTCGTAAAAGGACACCCGCATATTTTGGCCAATATGCGGGTGTCCTTATTCCGTTGTCAAAAGTTTGAGATTTTTTCCGGGGCGGCGGAGAGCTCGCACGCTTCCAATGCCAAAGCCTTCAGTCGCGCAATCTGTGGCCGGATTTCGTTCAACTGAAGGTCGCGCGTGGCCCGCTCAGGTGGCAGATCGATCGACTGCTGCTGCAGTGGGGGAAGCTCGATCTTCGACCGCTGACCAGCGGCAAAGACAGCGATGTCGCACCAACGCAAATCCTTGGACAGTGCTGCTCCGGGTGACTTAGTAGTCCTTCCTTTGCGGTTTAACGCGAACCCTGGGGAATAGTTCGGTGCTCGGATGCAGCCATCCGTCGACAAGGTGATCAAATCTTGGGGCAAGACGGTTTCATTGCCGAGCAGGCGGTCTATTATGGTCAGATACAGGACCCGCTCAGATTTGTGATTAGATCCTGGTTTATCATGTCGAATCGCCCGCAGCAGGCTGCGCAGGTCATCCATACTCCCGCCAGGAGCGAGCATCCACAGACCCACCTGCCGCATCATCGAGTCCGGGTCAGCACGCAGGCGCTCATCGACCAGGGCCAACCGTTCACGCGTCGGCAGCTCATCAATCAGTTGCAGAGCAAGATTGATGGTTCGGTCATCTCCGCTCTGCAGGCGATCAGCCAGGAACTTGTCTAGCGCTGTCGCATCCCCGCTCAGGGCCATCCAACAGGCGAGCGTCTGGGTCACCAGGGGGCAATGATTGGGTGTCCAGCCAGAGATCGCCACCTTGACTTCGGGGCTAGCCTGGGCGGAAACCAGGAACGATGAAAATGGCGCGAGCGCGGCTTCGATCTCCTCGTCGGTGGGCTGGCGGAGAGCCCAGGCTCGCCCAAGCGCGGCCTGCAGGCGTCGCTGATCGGCGGTCGACTGCTGGGCGATCAGGGTCAGGGCACGGCTGAGCGCGAGGTTGGGCAGAGATTTCTCGATGAATCCAACCATCCCTCCTTGTGAGCTCCACCAGGCGGCAATGGCCTTGGCGCTGGCTGTCCGCTCAGCATCGCTCCAGACCGCATCAGGATTGCGTCCGGCAAGGGTCCGCGGGTCTGCCTGCACCAGATGAGCAAGGGCGCGCAAGGCGTTGTCGCCCAGGGAGCGGGCAGATCCACGATCGACCCATCGACTGGGCCGGTGATCATCCAAAAGGGCGATCAGAGCATCAGCGTCGGCATTGGTGATCGTTGCCACCGCAGGCGGGATTTTGCCCAGCCGCACACAGACGAAATTCGGGTTCATGCGTTCGTAATCGTCGGAGGAACCGCGCTCGCGGTCATGCTGAAATGCCTTCGTGGGCGGAAACCAAGCGGCGGCCCGTTCGATCAGCGGGGCCGTCGGCAGCGGCTTTCGCGACAAGGTGCGGCCTGCCGCGATGCAACGCAGGTTCTCCTGCTCGGCCGAATCGCCCTCCGCCAATGCCAGGGCGGCGGTAAGCGCCGCGGGCACGGAACTGGCTGGTGCGGCGATCAGCCGTTCCACCGACCACATACGCAGCGCCCGACGCATGGCATCAATGGTCGGCTCAAGCTGGGTCGGACTGTGATAGCCGCGATTGTCCTGAGACAGACGCTCTGCCGGCAGGCCGAGATCAATGGCTCCAACCGGAAGGGGATATGGCCGGTCCTGTGAACCCATCGTTCGCATCAGAGCCGACATGACGGCGCTCCGGGCCAGATCTTCGGCCCCAGGAGCGCCCATACGCCAAAGATGGATGGCAGCCAGAATCGCTAGCTCATTTTCACTAATGAACGGGTTGATCGCTGCGCCGCGCAATACGGCGGAACGCTCTTGTGGATCAAGGCGGTCACAGAAATTTGCATGAGAGCCTGGGTCTGTGATCTGATCTCTCCCATTCGCCCGTGCCTTAAACCAGTCTGCTGGGGCGAACTCCTGTAGCTCCCCCACAACCTTCACCTCGACTCCTGAATCGGTATCGGCGTGGACCTGCATGCGCACCAGCATGCTGCCGTCAGCTAGGCGCAGATGGATGTTGGTGTGTTCCCCGCGCATCGTGACATTTTTAACCGTGATTTGCGAAGGCATGAGCAGCGATTGCACATCAAGCGGCAAGGCAAACAACGCCTCGGCGGTTCCCGTCCAGGAGAGGGCTAACTTGCCCTGCACGAGGGTCGCGCCACGGGCGTCCGGCAGACCATGCTGCACCGCGACCTCGATGAGGACGTCGATGGCCGCAGCTTGGGCCTGGGTGCTGACGGTGGCCTGCGCTGCGACAGGGTCTGCCGCCGACAACACGGAACCCTGATGCATGAGGGCTAGAGCCAGGAGGAGGATGAATAGAGGAAATGGGCTTACTATTTTGTTCATGGAATCATTTTTTCGGACGGTGCTGGTGATTGATCGCTCGATCAGTTCACGCCTCATGGCCGAGGATTCTGTAGAGGGAGAGGCAAATCCAGCTTTTGAGCGATCCAGGCGCGGAGGTGCCGGCGTTCGGGCGTGTCGCGGAACAGGACCTCGGCGGAATGGTTGACGAAGGGCAGATCAACGATGGTGATGTCGGCCGTCGGGGCATGACGGGCGAGGAAGGCGCGGGTGTCCTCGATGATCGAGATGGGCTTGAGATCGAGCTTGCCCCGGGCCACTTCATAGGTGGTGAGTTGGTCTTTGGCGATCGCAGCCCGCAGGGCCTTGTCGTTCCAGGGCTGAGGCAGGACGCTCTGTTCGCCGAGGATATACTGCGGCGTTGCGCCCAGGCGGGCGACCCGTTCGGGGGCCTGGGCCTGTTCCTCCGGGGTCATGCCCCAGGGGATGTGGGCATCGTCGTAATGACTGAACGGCACTATCGCCCGCCACAACTTGGCGATGCCGTCGTCGTGCAGGCCAATGTAGTTGCAGGCGATGGCCCCGCGGGAATGGCCGGTGAGCAGCACCCGCGCCGGATCACCCGACCAAGCGGCGCAGATGGCCGGCACCGCCTCCTTGGCGTAGGCCACGGTGGCGGCGACATCCCCCCACCACATGGCCGCATCCGTCTTTCCATCGACGGCGACGACGGGCAGCACCACCCAGATGAAGTCCCGTCCACCACTGATGCCCATGCCTCCACCGATCAGGCCGTCCTTGACCTGCCGGGTGTTGCCCAGGTATTCCACGATCACCGGGAAACGGCGATCCGGCGTCCAGTCCTCGGGCAACCAGAGGGCATGGCGCACCTCGGTGCCGGCGTAGGCGGGCAATTGCTGCAGGACCAGACGACCGGGTGCCGGTTCCCCTGCACTGACTGCTGGCTGTCGCAGATCCGCGGGAATGTTGAGGGCATCCGGCGGGGCCTCGGGGCGCGGCGGCAGAATGCGCAATCCGCCCTCGGCGGCGCCGCCGTCAACCGCGACCACCATAAGCCCGAGAATCAGGCCGGGGATCAGGCCGGGGATCAGGCCAAAGCTCACCAGCTGGATATCGATCATGGTTACCGCCCTTTACCGCTGTCGGCGCTCGCTGCAGGTGATGGTGCTGGTGCTGGTTCCGGCCGCAGGGCCGCCGCCAGCCAGGCGCGGATCGCCTGACGCTCGGCGGTATCGCGCAGCCAACTGGCTGATCCGTGATTGACCCAGGGCAGATCCATAAGGGTGTAGATACCTTCGGGATGGTACCGACGCAAGAATGCGCGGGTCCCCTCCACTTCCGTGATCGGAACCAGGGCGAGCGCCGACTTGGTCGTAGCGAAGGTGCTCAACCCTTGCCGGGTGATCTCCGCACGCAGGCCGGCATCGTCCGCCGGCTGCGGGACGACGGTGTGCTCGCCGACGATCAGCTGCGGCGTGCGTCCCAGGCGCCGTATCCGCTCGGGAGCGGCCAGCTGTTCTCCGCGCGTCATTCCCCATGGGATATGCCCGTCGTCATAGTGGCTGATGACGATCATCGCCCGCCACAGACCGGCGAGCGCATCGTCGTGCAGGCCGACGTAGTTGCAGGCGATGCCGCCGCGCGAGCTGCCGACCAGCGCCACCCGCGCCGGATCGCCGCCCCAGCGCGCGCAGATGGCCGGCACCGCCTCCTTGGCATAGGCCACCGTCGCTGCCACGTCGCCCCACCACTGGGGCGTATCGACGCGGTGATCTTCGGCGATGAACGGCAGCACCACCCAGATCATCTCTTGACCGACGCACAGCGGATAGCCGATGGAGCGCAGATCGCGGACCTTGGCGGTATTGCCCAGGTACTCCACCACCACCGGGTAGGTCCGCCCGCTGACCCAGGTCGGGGGCAGGTAGACGGTGTGGCCCACCTCGGTGCCGACGTAGGCGGGGAGGCGCGCCAAGGCGACCACACCCGGCCGCGGATCACCCGCCGCGACCGTCTCATGCTGCAGATCGGCGGTGATGGTCAGCACATCGGGATGCGCGTCCTGGCGGATCGGGACGATCGGGAAGCCCTGGCCGGTCTCCTGTGCATGACCCGCGAGCGCCACCACGAGAAGGAGCAGCAGCCACGAGCGGCCGACGAGACTCAGGGCGCACTCCGTTCCCGGTCGACGCGACCGATACGCAGGATCAGCCAGGCGAGGGGATGCAGGCAGGCGGCGATGAGGAACCACATGGTGTAGCTGTGTTCGCTAACCAGCCGCCCGACGGTCTGGTTCATCACCACCCCGCCGATGGTGCTGCCGGCGGCGACGACGCCGAAGGCGGTGGCTACCATGCGTTGGGGAACCTGATCGACCAGCAGGGCGCTGATGTTGGCTAGCCACATCAGGTGCGCGAAGACCACCAGCATTGCCACGCCGAGGCACATCCCCAACGACGGCGCGAAGGGCAGCAGGGCCGACAACGGGGGCAGCAGGGCGCACAGCAGCATCGCCCGCATCCGCGCCGCTGGCGAGGAACTGCCGCGGCGGATGTACCACGCCGACAGCAGGCCGCCCGCGAGGCACCCAATGTCCGCGGCCAGGAACACCACCCAGGTGATCCCCAGATCCGCCTGCGCCACCGCCCGGTCCTTGGCCAGGTATTTGGCGAACCAGAACTGGTAGAAGAACCACACCGGGTCGGTGAGCATGCGACCGACCAGCAGGAGCCAGACCTCGCGACGAGCCAGCACCGCCAACCAGCGGCGGCCCTCACCCTGCTCGGTCTCGACCGGGGCACTCGGCGAGGCGGCGGCGATCGAGTCGGTCAGCGCCCGCTCGTGCGGGGTGATGCGTGGGTGCTCGCTGGGACGGCGATACAGCCAGAGCCAGGGCAGCACCCAGACCAGGCCGGCAGCACCGGTGACCAGGAACGCCATCCTCCATTCTGCACCTCCGCTGGCGAGGGCGAGAATGAGCACCGGGGCGATGGTCGCACCCAAGGTCGCACCCATGGTGTACAGACCGATGGCGAAGGCCCGTTCCTTAGCGGACGTCCATTCCGAGACCGCCTTGGTGCTGGCCGGCCAATTCCCCGCCTCGCCCAGGCCCAGCAACACCCGGCACCAGGCGAGGCTGGTGAAAGAGCTCGCCCAGGCATGGGCCATGGTGGCCAGCGACCACCACGTCATGTACATCGCCAGCCCCCAGCGCACGCCGATGCGGTCGATCAGTCGACCAGCGATGAGCAGCGAGACGGTATAGGCGATGAGGAAGCAACTGGTGATGTGACCGTAATCAATGTCGCTGAGGCCAAGGTCCGCCTGGATGGTCAGGGCGAGTAGGGACAGCACCTGGCGATCGAGATAATTGAGGACGGCCGCCAGGAACAGCATGCCGACGATCCACCAGCGGAGGTTGGGGATGCGTACCATGGGGTGATGATGCCGTCCGACCGCGAATATGGCAAGGTGTCCGAAGCGGCAGGGCCTTGTCTGCAACCGGTGATTCTCGGATTGGCGGCCAGCACCTCCATAGCGCTCCCGACGCGCCGCAGGTCACCGGTTCAAGACGATGAATGCCGTCCGGCGCCAATCGACGCGGCGCTCGTCTGGACGAAGGTGAAGCTAGGCAATGGCCGTCGAGCAGGACCTGAGGTATACTCGGCAAAGCACACCCGTGCCTCCTTGTGCCTCCTTGTGCCTCCTTGTGCCTCCCCGTGCCTCCCCGTGCCTAGGCCACCGCCGTCACCCTCAGGATCCTGTCATGCGCCCTTTCCCGCTCCTTGCCGTCTGCGTCCTCGCTGGAACGTTCTTCTCGTCGTCCTGCAATCGAAGTACCGCACAGGAAGTAGCTCCCCCAGCCATGCAGTACGCTGCCCAGCCGGCAGATCCGCAGCCAACCGGTTGGCCCCTGACCCCGGAAGAGGAGGCCTATGTCCTCACGGCCGAGCATCTGCGCCGTCCGGGGGTCGGAATGACCCCCAAGCAGCACCTCCCCAAGCTGTGGCCGGTGGTGCCCAATTGCGGCAACTGGGGCGGACGTTCCTACCTTAACATGCATGAAACCCTGGTGAAGAAAGTCCAGGCCAACAAAGGACCCTGCGACGTCCTGCTCGTCGGCGACAGCATCACCATCCAGTGGGAATCCGACCTCAAGAAGAACAACAACTGGGCGGCCCAATTCCCCAACTACAAGGGTGTGAATATCGGCATCGGCGGCGATAAGACCTACAATGTCCTTTGGCGTCTCGATCACGGCGGCGCCGACGGCCTCGAACCTCGCTGCATCCTGCTGATGATCGGCAACAACAACATGTTCTTCACCGGTGAAACCGGCATCGAACCCGCCGCCCTCGGCGTCAAGACCTGTGTTGATCGTCTCCGTTGGCAATTCCCCAAGACCCCGCTGATCCTGGTCAAGATCCTTCCCTGCCACGCGCCGGGGGACAAATTCTACGAAGACATCAAGCTGACCAATGTCGCCCTCGATGCCTTCAAGCTGACTTCCGATCCCCTGGTCCAGGTCCTCGACATCGGCAACGATTTCCTGAATGCCGACGGTAAGCTCAAGACCGAATTGTTCGCCCCCGACCAGATCCATCCCAACAAAGACGGCTATGCGGTCTATGCCACCCGCTTGCGCCCGGTGCTGGAAAAAATCCTCGGCACGGGCGCGAGCCTGCCATCGAAGTAGAACCGCGACTGCGTCATTCTGCCACGATTCACCTGAGCGGCTGGGTCGGCGGAGATGTTGCCGCCTACAAGGAGATGTGCGAACAGGCGCGCGACCGGGCGTGCGAGGAAATGCTTGAGCATGCACGTTCGCTCGGGGGCAATGCAGTGGTCGGGTTCATCTTCGACGCCACCGAGGTCGCCCGCTATGGGACGGCAGTGCGGGTCGTCAAAGCCTCATGACCACCGGCAGGCACAGCGCGAGCTGAAAAATGCGACGGAAGTCATGCATGAAAATACAGCCGATGACGTGGAGAGCTATTACTCTCATCACACCCTGCGGGTTGAGCGTATGGATGTGGAAAGTAACTTTCGCTAGGAGCCTGTCGGAGATAGGCTCCTAGGCCAAGTCATGAGGCGACACGCTGGAGAGAGCGCGCACGCGCCCGTGACCTCCATTTCGGCAGGCTTCCCTTTCACCATTGTAAGTAGGGAAGCATGCATGCGCATCATCACCAGGATCAGCATCCAGGCCCCGATCGAGCGGGTATTCGATCTCGCCAGGAGCATGGATTTCCACACCTATTCAGTCAGGAATACAGGCGAGTCGATCATCGGCGGGCGGGCAACCGGCCTCATCGGAATCGACGAGTCGGTGGTCTTCAAAGGCCGACACTTCGGCTTGGTGCAGGTATTTGAGGCCAAGATCACCAAGATGGAGTTCCCGAGCGAGTTCATCGATGAGATGGTCTCCGGCTCATTCACCAGATTCAGTCATACGCATACCTTCGTACGCGATCACGGCATGACGATCATGATCGATGAGCTAGCGTACCAATGCCCCTGCGGATTCGTCGGGGATCTGTTCGATCGCTTATTCCTTCGCTCCTACCTCACGCAGCTGATTAATTCGAGAGCTGCAGAGATTAAGAAAAGCACCGAAAGCAGCCACTGGCAGGAATATCTGAGGGTGAAGGCCTAAGTGCCTGTCGGAGATAGGCGCCCAATGCACGTGGACCAATGAACGATTCTGGGGTATACTGAGGGATGTCGACCGCCGGCCGATGACCTGATCATTGCCTATCGGGCCTTGCAGGAGGACGACCTCGCCTACCTCGCCGAGCAATTGGCCGAGTCGCCGAGTTCAGGTCTGACCGGCCAATTCCTGACGGCGATGGCCAAGCCAGAGATCCAAGCTCAGCGCCTAGCCTAGCCTTCGCGCGCGCACATCAGGACGACATCGTTCCCAAATAGATCCGCGAAGGATCAACCACCGCGAGCGCGCGACCACGCCTGGTAGTGCGCCTGCTGACGAGCCATCTGCCAGTTGCAGATGGCATCAAGATCGGCAACCGGGACATCGGTATACGGCAGGTGGTGGAGATAACGCCCCGGCCCGAATTCGGGCGTCAGGGTGAACTGCGTCCGACCCACGGCTGCCATGCGCTCCCAGACCACCGTCCACCAGCGCTCATGGGCCTCGACCTCGGGCAGGTATTCGGGTGCGCGGGGATCGGGGACCTGCGGACCTTCGCCATAACCGACGCGGGCATGGAGATGCACGGTGTGGTCTGCGACCAGGCGCAAAAGCTCCGGTTCTTCATCGAGCACCAGGCGCTCCGCGACGCACACCCAGTGACTGAAATCCGCCGTCAAGCGCAGCTCCGGCACGGCGAGCAGCAGATCGCGCGTCGCCCAGGGCGAGAACATCGGCCGTCCACGGTGCGTCTCGTGGCTGATGATGACCGCATGATCAGCCTCGATGCGCGCGACCTGACGATAGAAGTCCACGGCTTCGGCGTGGCTCCAGGCATCGCGACCGCTGTGGACGTTGATCAGCAACGGGGCGAACGTATCGGCGATGGCCACGATTCGCCGGAAGCTGTTCACGTGCTCGGCGACCGTCGCGCCCTCGGTGAAGAGCTGCGGAATGATCGCCAGGCCATGCGCCGCGCTGAGCCGGCGCAAGCGCTCACCGTCGGCAGGCGTCATCCACTGCACCGGGATCTCGATGGCGGCATATCCGTTCGCCACGAAGCGCGGAAAAGCCGCCTCCCAAGTCTCGGTAATTCCCCAAAGGTGACGAGTGGGAATCAATTTCATGCATGGCTCCGATCCCAGAGTACGGGATTCAGGGGTGAGGCGGCCGGACCGCCGGGGACGCATCCCGGCATCCAGTTGGCCAGATCATTGACTTGGAAAGAACTGCGCGGCTCGGCAACGGTGGCGTCGCCATCGAGGTAGATGACGGTCATCACGTGGCGGATGCGAGCGGTGCGGTTGGCGCCGGCGCGATGAAAGGTCCAACCAGCATGGAAACTCACCTCGCCGAGATCGAAGGGCGTCTCATTGATGGCACAGTCCTTGATGGTCATTCCGATTTCGCGTTCGGAGTCGTCAGAAATCGCGAGATGGCGTCCAGAAAGAATCCGCTGGCTGCCGGCAGCAAACGCCAACGGCCCCATTTCCGAGGGCACCGCCTGCAGCGGGATCCAGGCAGTGACGGTGTTGTCGGTGGCCAGCGGCCAGTAGTGCTGATCGGCATGCCAGGGCGTGATGCCCCCGCCGGCTTCCTTGCAGAGAGCCTGGTCGTGGTAGAGGCGTACGTGGCGACAGCCCATCAGCTCAGCGGCAATGCGCGCCAGACGACGAGAACGGGTGAACTCTTCGATCACCGCCGAAGTGCGCCACAGGTTTTCGAGCTGCAGGAATGCCTTACCGTAGGTGGTGCGCTCGCTGAGCGGCGGCGCCTGACGTGAGAATTCCTCGACCTTGGCCACGATCGCGGTTGCGTACTTCGCAAGCGTTTCGGCATCGAAGACCTGCTTGAGCTTGATGAAGCCCTCGGCCCGATAACTGGCGATGGCCTCTGCTGAAAGAGCGAACGGCTGGTCGATCAGTGGCTGGTGGATCAGTGGCTGATTGATGGCTGAGAGTGTTGAGGTGTGGTTCATGCCCAGAAGATCACAGATCACCGTCGCGCTTCTCCCTGATCGGTATCCGGAATTGTGCATTTGGTGCTGAGCAGGACGGCCCCCTCAGAACCCCGAGCCGAGAAGCCGAGAAGCCGAAAAGCCGAGAAGCCGAGAAGCCGAGAAGCCGAGAAGCCTATCGGAGATAGGCTCCTACGCTGTCGAGCCGGCCTCGCGGAAGCAATCGCGGGCGATCTGGGCATAGGCCAGGGCTTCCTGCCAGCGATCGCATTCCTCGGTGAAACCGCCCTGCCCATCCGCGCGCAGACGCGCGTAGTTGATCGCCGCCGGCAGCAGTTCCGGGGCAAAGATCAGATACTCCCCGGGCTGGGCCGTGGCCAGGAAACCGCGCATCGAGCGGGTCCATAGATTCCGAAAATCCGCGCTGGCGGCGACCATGCTGGGATCCGCCAACGGCACCTGCATGTGGCTGCTGTTGCCCATCCGGCCATGAAAGAAACGCACCCGGTCGAGGACCGGCGCGAGGAAGGCGATCTTGCCCGCGAGGTCGCCATAGGTCATCTCAAGGCCGGTATACCAGTGGCTGAAATCGCCATTGAAGCGCACCTGCGGATGACGGCGCACGAGCTCCACCGTCCGCCAGGTGTCCTGGGTCACGGTCGCGCGGTGGGTCTCGATGAACACCGGCAGGCCCTCCCCCGCCGAGGCCGTCAGCACCTCGCGGACCAGGGCATCGATTTGGGCATCATCCTCATGCCCCCAGCCGAGGTGGATGGTCAGGCAATCATGACCGGCGGCCTTCGCCCGAGCCACGCCCGGGCCGACCTCCGCCGGGAGGTTGAAGCGCGTACTGGCGGAGCAGCCCAGGCCCAGATCGCGACACAGCGCCGGATCGCCATCCTGGACCCCCTCGTACCCCGCCGCGCGGATCGCGCGCAGGATCGTCAGCGGATCGCCCTGCGGCCCGCTCGACCACGCCGGCAGGGCGGCGACATTGCCCATGGTCAGGTAGACGCGCAGGGCCGGCGCCCGCGCGGTGGCGTCGCGTAACGCGGGAATAGCCGGGGAGCTCATTGCCGATGCCGCTCAGTAGCTGACGTTGGTGGTGGTGTAGTCCTCATGGACGTATTGGTAGGTCGCCGGCACCCAGTCGGAGGGCAGCTGCCAGCGGTTCCACTCACCGGCCACGGGGGCATACGGGTGCGGCTTTTCGCCGGCGAAAAGCGGATTCGCCGCGCGTTGGGCGACCAGCGATTTGAGCATCAGCTGCTTGCGCTTGACGTAGGCGGGGGTGCGCAGCTGGTTGGCGAGGATCACCTCGGCGGCGCGGAATTCGTAGTACAGCACGCGACGCAGGGTGCTCTGGGCCCACGGGCTGCCGTGCAGCGCCTTGATGTCGTGGAGCAGGACGTCGCCCGGCTGCATCGGCACCGGGACGGCGCCGGCCGCCTCCCAGGCGGTACCGGAATTGCGCCGCTGGCATTCGGCGAGGGCCGCCTCTTGGGTCCACAGATGGCTGCCGGGAATGCCCCAGACGCAATTGGTCTGATCGCTGGCGTCGAGGTAGAAGTCGACGTTGAACACCGGACTGGGGAGGTGCACTGGTGGCTCGCCGTCACGGTGCCAGGGGATGATCGCCCCGTGGCCGGGGTACTTGAAGACCAGGGAATCCCACGTCGGCGTGAAATCCGGACCCTGGAGCATCTCGACGCTGGCGAGGATGAACGGATGGGCGAGCAGCAGGCGGCAGGCCTGCGAGCGCTGACACGGATATTCCTGACGGTACGGAGTCAGCTGTCCGGTCTGAGCATGGCGCGTGGCGAGGACGTGATGCACATCCCACTCCGGCGTCTCGGTGCGCCCGGAGCAGAGCGCCTTGGCCTGCTCGACCAGGGGCATGGTCTCGCGCTGCAGCGCCGCTAGTTCCTCGCCGCGGACGAGACCGCGGATGATGAGCAAGCCGGCCTCGCGGAAGGCCTGGGCCTGCTGCGGGGTGAGTCGGTCTTGCCGCGAGGCATCGACCTCGGGGATTGCAGAAACTTGGGTTGCGGGGGCTGCCGTGGTGCTCATGGGGGACTCCAATGACGCTATCCTGCCACCGCTGCGCATGGATGCGTCTCGCTGGCCCTGGTGGTTTCTCTCGGATCCTCAGAATGGCCGCCATGACTGAGCATTGGAGCAGCCTGGGCTTCCGAGTGTGGCACGCCGCCCCGCTGCGCATGTCCGACAGCCATGCCCACGCCGACATCGAGATCAACCTCGTCGAGCGCGGCGCGATCCGCTACCAGCTCGCCGGACAGAGTTGGACGGTGGTTCCCGGCGAGGTGATCGTCTTCTGGGGCGCCCTGCCGCATCGCCTGGAACATTGCGAGCGCGGGACCCAGGGCATTTGGCTCACCATTCCCCTCGGCTGGTTCCTCGGCCAGACGGCGACCCTCGACGTGGTCAAGGCGCTGCTCACGCGGCCGCTGCTCAGCGCCCAACCCGCCGACCGTGAGCGCTTCGCCGCCTGGGCCGATGCTCCGGCCACCCCCCGCCAGGAACGCATCATCCGCCTGGAGATCGAAGCCTGGCTGCTGCGCTGCCTTCCTGATGAACCCGAGCAGGGACTGGAGCAGCCCGACGCGGCCACCCCGGTACCTGCCGAGCCTCACGATGCGGTAGTCACCGCCATGGCCGCGACCATGGCCCGCCATCACGCCGAGCCGTTGACCATCGACGACATCACCGGCGATACCGGCCTGCATCCGCGCTATGCCATGACCCGTTTCCGCCAGGCCCTGGGGGTGACCGCCTGGGAGTACCTCCTGCGGCTGCGCGTAGCGGCGGCCCAGGGGCGCCTACTGAGCTCCTCCGACGACATCCTCACCGTCGCCCTGGCCAGCGGCTTCGGTTCGTCGGCACGCTTCTACGCTACCTTTCGTCGCATCACCGGCATGACGCCGCGAGACTACCGCCAGCGACATGGCAACAGCCTCGGAAACATGTCGCAAACCTTGTGACATGACCGACGTGCACCAAAGTACGAAATTTTTCGCCTTTCCCTCCGAGAACTCCATGCCGACCACCGCCAATCCCCTGCCTCAGCTCATCGCCCCGCGTCTGGTTAAGGCTCGCGAACGGCTCAAGGCCCGTCTGTATCCTGTGGTATTGCCGCTGGCGGCGCGGGTCGGGCCGATCAACGACCAGTTCCTGCCGCTCGTTGCCGGACAACAGCAGGATCTCCAGCCGATCACACCGGGGATGGTCTTCGGGCCGGGCAATGGCGATTGGAAGCAGCGCTGGTTCCGCGTCGAGGTGCCTGCCGCGAGCCCCGGCGAAGAGGGTCGACGCCACCTGCGCTGGGACGTCCAGGGCGAGTCCACGGTGTACCTCGACGGTCGTCCGTGGGCCGGGCTCGACGTCGCCCATCGCCACTGCCCGTTGCCCGATCACGCCTGCACCCTGTGGCTCGATTGCGGTCTGTGGGTCACGGCCATGTGGGTGCCGGGGTCGAAGCCCATCGATGCCTTCGGTCCGCGTTTCGACGGCTGCTTCCTGGTCGTCCGCGACCAAGAGACCTGGGAGGCCTACTGGGATCTGGAGTGCATCCTTCAAGTCCTCGCCCGCCTCTATCGCCGCAACGAATACCCCATCGGCGCCACCGAAGGCCCCGGCCTGTACAAGATGACCCACGAACGCGTCGACCCGCTCACGCGCAAGCTGCTGCGCGCCGGCGACGCGGCGGTGGACCTCCTCGATACCCAGGGGCTGGGCGCCTTCCGTACGGCGATGCAGGCGATCTACCGCACCTTCACCACTCCGGAATGGGCGCCCCGGGCGTCGATCATCGGCATGGCCCACATCGACCTGATCTGGCTGTGGCCAGAACGGGTGACCTACCAGAAGTGCATCCACACCTTCGCCACCCAGCTGCGTCTGATGGAGCGCTATCCGGAGTTCATCTTCAACCAGAGCCAACCGGCGCTCAACCGCGCCATCGAACGCCTTGAGCCGGCCCTCGCCGCCGAGGTCGGCGCCCGGATCAGCGAAGGCCGCTGGGAACCGGTAGGCGGTTTCGAGGTCGAATGCGACAACCAGCTGCCCTGCGGCGAAGCCCTCGCCCGCTGCCTCGCGGTCGGCCAGCGCAAGTTCAAGGCTCTCACCGGTGCCTATAGCGACCTGTGCTGGCTGCCCGACGTCTTCGGCTACAGCACGGCCCTGCCGCAGATCCTCAACCTCGGTGGCATCACCCGCTTCTACACCACCAAGATGACCTGGTCGGCGGTGACCAAGTTCCCCTATAGCTCGTTCGTATGGCGCGGCGCCGACGGCAGCGAGGTCATGACCCAGCTGTGCTCGACGATCTACAACCAGAACGTCGAGGCCGAGCCGCTCAACCTCAACCTCGATGAGCACCGTCAGGTGGATGTGCACAACGAAATGCTGGTCTGCGTCGGCTATGGCGACGGCGGTGGTGGCGTCACCGAGGAGCAACTCGAACGGGCCCGACGTTTCGCCAACCTCGCTGGCGTCCCGCGCGTCCAATGGTCGAGTGCCCAGAGTTTCTTCCAACGCATGGAAGGGATCCGCGACGCGTTGCCGACCTATCAGGGCGAGCTCTATCTCGAATACCACCGCGGCACCTACACCACCCAGGGCGAATTGAAGCGCCTCTACCGCCGCGCTGAGACCGCCCTGCAGGTGCATGAGGCGGCCCGCGTTGCCTGCGGCCTCGGCCCCATCGCCGAAGACCCCTGGCGGCGCCTGTCATTCATCCAATTCCACGATTCGCTGCCCGGCAGCTCGATCCGCACCGTCTATGACGAGGTCAATCCCGAGCTCCAAGCCATCGGCGATGCCGCCCTGGCGGCGGCGGCCAGCGAACTCACTGGCATCGGTGAGGACGACCAACTGCGGATCTTCAATCCCCTGCCCTACGCCCGTCGTGAAGTGGTCGAGATCCCCGTCGCCGGTCTGGCAGACATCCCCATGCAGGCAGTCTCGGCGAAGACCGCCCTCATCCTCATCGACACCCCCGCCATCGGCACGGCCCGCGCCGCTCAGGCGCTCAGTCCCGCGCATCCGGTCAAAGCCTCGATCAGCGGCCTGGACAACGGCATCGTGCAAGCCGGCTTCAGTGCCGGCGGGCAGCTCATCTGGCTGGTCGTCGATGGCCAACCACTGCGGCTTGAGGCTCCCGCCGGACTGGTCCTGCATGCCGACAATCCCGCGCTCTTCGATGCCTGGGATATCGACCATTCGGCTCGCGGCCTGGGGCAGGCCGTCGCCCAGGACATGCCCTTGACGGTCGTCGACAGCGGCCCCCTGCGCGGCGTGCTGCGCGGCACGGCCATGGTCGGTAACAGTCCCTGCACCGTCGAATATCGGCTCGATGCCGAGGCCCGCTACCTGCGCGTCCGTGTGCTCATCGACTGGCAGGAACAGCACCGCCTACTCAAGTACCACGTCCGCACCGGCTACCGGGGGCGCTTCGCGCGCTTCGGCGCGCCCTTCGGCTCGATCCTCCGTCCGCAGCTGCCCGGCACCCAGGCCGACGAAGCGATGTGGGAAGTCCCCGGCTCACGCTGGGCCGCGGTCACCGACGACGACGGTACCGGCCTGGCAGTAGTCAGCGCCGCACGCTTCGGCTTCTCATGCCGTGAGGGCGATCTCGGACTGTCGCTACTGCGCAGCCCCAACTTCCCCGGCACCGGTGATGGCGCCAGCGATTCCCCGGAGTTCACTGATCAGGGCCGGCATGACATGAGCTTCGCCCTCGGGGCCCACGCTGCCGTCACCGCCGGTCCGATCATGGCCACGTCCATGGCCGCCGAGTCCTTGTTCACCGCCAGCCTCGCCATTCGCGGCGGACGTGACCTCCCTGGCCGGCTACGGGTCGACAAACTCGGCTCGCTGGTCCCCAGCTGGGTCATGCCCACCAGTAGCGGCGATGGTATGATCGTGCGCTTCCATGAAACCGCCGGGGCCACCGGCGAGGCAGTGATCGCCTGCCCCGGCGCGCAACGCGCGCGGCTCGTCGATTTCCTCGAACGCGACCTCCCCGGCCAGATCACCTGCATCGACGGAGTTATCCGTCTGCCCTACCGGGCCTATCAGGTGCTGGGAGTGCGGATCGACTGATCCGCCTCCCGGCGACTGCGCAGGCTGGAACTAGGGCAATGAAATTCGCATGATGGCATACGCAAGTGTCTATTCGCGAACCATTGCTAGACTGGCACCCATGCCCGTCAGTCCCCGCACCGCAACTTCCAGTAGCGCCACTGCCGGTAAAGCCACTGCCCGCACGCGCAGCGCTCCGGCGCCGGCCGCGCGTGCGGAGTGGACCTTCCTCACCAATCATGCCCATGTCCTGATCTGCCTCGCGGTCGATGGCGAACAGCGCATGCGCGACCTCGCCACTCGCGTCGGGATCACCGAGCGCACGGTGCAGCTGATCGTCGCCGACCTCGTCGAAGGCGGCTTCATCCACATACAGAAATCAGGGCGCTGTAATCGTTACGTGGTCATGCGCGGCAAACCCCTGCGCCATCCCGTTGAGGCCCATCGCCGCATCGATGATCTACTGATCCTCGGTACCTGACTTCGGAAACCCGTTATCCGCCGGTATCCGCTACATGTACCCATCGCGGCGCAGCTGTTCGAGACCGCCGCGACCTTCGTGATCCTGGAGGCGGCCGCTGCGCTCGGCGATGTCCGTGAGTTTACCGGAACTGAGTTCGGCGATGACTGCACGGATCGAGGCCGCCCGGCTGGCCACCGGCTCCTGGCACGGCCAGCAGCCCAGGCTGCGGTAGCGTGAACCTAAACCACCGCGTCCACGGCTTGGACCGGCCCCAGCCGGCCAATGGCCCTCAGTTCACTGACCTGACCCCCCAACGCTGGTCCAGCAGACATGGTCCACGCTTCTGCGAAGCCGCTGTCCAAACTATCGTCATCGCCCCGTCAGCCACGGGCCCGTTGACCTCGGTCGCTGGACTTTGATTAATGAAAAGGGAAAATGATCTATTGCCCTATTGCCCTATAGTCGCAAACATTGCGACCTCTCATTACCGAACCCAGGGTTCACTATAACTGTGAAAATGAGCCTCTACCCACGCATAATCCAACAGCGGCGCGGCTTCACCCTCATCGAGCTGCTGGTGGTGATCTCGATCATCGCCATCCTGGCTGCCCTGCTCCTACCCGCGATCGGCATGGTCAAGGACGCCGCGAAAACCACCGACTGCGCCAACCGACTGCGCCAGATGCATCTGGCATTCGGAAACTATCTAAACAACAATGAAGGAACCTATCCTCAGACAGCGGTGGTTGGATGGCGGGTCTTTGCCTATGTCATCACCGAAACGGCTACCCCTGCAGTTAGCGATGGCCTGGCGGCCTACAACGCCAGCGGCGTAGCGGAATACGCGAAGTTATTCTTTTGTAGCGAGGACCGCTGGAAACCCACCAACCTCGTGCAGGATATTCCGGGAATGACCGGGACCAGGACCCTCTGGGGGTATGGGGTTTTCAGTCATGGCTACAATGGCCATGGCCTTGGTGGGGGCAACTCCTTCGTTCAGAACACGACCATATATCGCACCTCCATAACCGAGGGTACCTACAATACCCCCGCCAACTCATCCGGGATCAGGAACTCAAGTGAAACCGTTCTCGCCTGCGATACCCTGGATACGACCGTGCCCGCCATGAGGGCCGCACTCGCCGGGCATGCCCTGGCCGGTG